>JBEKLP010000034.1:0-25227 GCA_050010135.1 Anaerolineales bacterium | reverse complement strand
CGCCGAGAGGCTCGCCTCGAGCGGCAACTGGATGTTGCGTACGATCCAGATCGTAATCACATCTTTGCGCTGGACGATGGCGAAGAACACCACCAGAAAGGTCACCCACAGCGAGACGAACAACACCATGCTGTATCCGCCGCCCGGCCCTCCCCTGGCCGCTTTGCGCAGGTGGATCCGCGAAAGATTGATCACCCCCACCAGCAAGGCGATGCTGCTGAGGAAAACCGCGATGTAGAGCAATCCGCCGCCCAGATCCACCAGCGGCTTGAAGGGAATGAAATATCCCGCCAGGGTGAGCAGACCGAAGAATACGACGATGCTGACGGAGAGGATGCTTCGAACCCGCATCAGAATAGCCTCAGGAAAGTGGACGCAAGGGCTCCAAACAGGATCGCCGCGATGGCGATCCAGCGTAGGACGTCCTGCGCCTGCAGGCTGGCGGCGTGGGTGTGGCTTACCTTAAGGTAGGCTCCCGCGGCGAACAGCTCCTCGCCGATCAGCGGATGATCGGTGGTGGCAAAAACCGCGGCCTGCCCGACCGGGTCGGTAACGGCGGCGATCACCGTTCCGCGTTGCGCGCCCGTATCGGCGATCAGCGCGGCCTCCGCTCCCATCGCTCCGATGACGAAGGTGGCCGAGACCTTTTCGGCCGACGGCGTGATCATCGCGCCGGCCGTGTATCCGGCCGGTCCCAATCCGGCCAGGCGTCCGAGATCATGGTCGAATCGTTCCTCGACTCGCATCTGGCGGTAGGTGGAATACATCACGTCCTGCGAGAGCAGCGAGGTAAGGCCGTCGCTCGAGGTGACCACCGGCGGACGGTCGCTGATGCTGGCCGCCTGCGCCACCTTTGCCAGCGCCGAGAGCCCCGCCAGTTCCGCTTCCGCGCCGGGCCCGATGATCTGGCCTTCGCCCAGGGCCACGTGCACGCGCGTACCGGCTTCCACCGACGCGCCGACGTCGGAAGACACTTCGTTATACCCCGGCAAATCGCGGAAGACCGGCCAGCGCCCGCGCTGCATCAGGTTGAAAATAAGAATCAACCCCGCGAGAAATAGCGCCAGGAAAAACGCGATCCAAGGATAGTAAGCTTCCATTTAAGGACCTTTATGTTCCGCCCGATCGCAGCCATCGGGCTGCCGTTCGGGCGCCGGAGGGCCGGCGGTCTCCAGCATCTCCGCCACCTGCGCGATCTGCTCCTGGGGCCAGAAAATTTCCAGGACAGGTTGGGAAAGCCACAGCCCCTGGGCGACGAACCACGCCAGCGCGGGCTCGGACCGGAGAACGTCGACGACGTCACCGAACGGAATTCCCGCAAATCTAATCGGATCTTGCCGCGGAGCCGTCATGCTTCTCGTTCGCCTCTCCACCTTCCGCATTTACGCACGCCGGATGGAAGAATCGGCGGCGCGGGACGGAGCGCCCGGTATTTTGGTGCAATCCATATGCCAGGCGAAAAGCCCATATTTTGGCCTTTAATGTGAGTATAGCATAGAACATTCGTAAAATCGCGTCCTTGTTTGGGGCTAGCAGAACCGTTTACGTTTTAATAGAAGGGCGTGAAACCCTAAAAAAAATCCTCCTCCATGATCGGGATTTAAAAATAAACCGGATCTGCACCGGGTAGATCGACGCAGTCTTAAGGCCGCGTCGATCTTGGTTTTCGTGGTTTATACAGCCCCTTCCTCACCGCTCCCATCAACCCGGACCGGAAGGAACGCTTGTCGATTAGGGATAAACGCAGCACCATTCTGCGCGTCAACAGGCGCTTGTGTGCCGCCCGGTCCAGGCAGCCGGCGATTTCCCGCATGGTGGCATCGCGCGTCATCCATTGGCGCGAGTCCAGAACATTAAGGTTGATCGGCGAGGTATATCCGCGCAGCGTTTTTTCATGGTCGGTATTGTAGAACTGTTCGAAGTACGACATCACCAGCTCCCGCAATGATCGGAAGACCGGCTCGCGGTAACGCAGCCCGGTGAAATTGGATTGCGCAATCGCTCCCCAGCACCCGTCCTGCCGGTAGACGGCCAGCAGATGGTCGTCATCCCTGCTGTTGGGTAGAAGTTCCAGGATCAGCGGCGGATATCCCATGCGCCGGAGTGCCGCCGCCGCAAACACCGCTCCGTCGAAACAATGCCCCTTTCGCTCACGGAGGACGCGCAACGGACAGCGGTAGATCTCTTCCGAACTGTAGGTCACGCCGTCCAGGAACGCCTGCACTTCAGCGGGTGCGGTTAACCGATCGAAGGTCCGGCGTTCGGATTTTGTCGCCTCTTTTTCAAAAGCCGTCCACGCATGCATAAGTTATTTACTCCGCAAAAGAAATTCGATCCAACCCTTGTACGCGGATTACCCCGGCCTGCGCGGCGCCGCAGAGGGCCCGTCCGGTCAAGGCAGGCATTCCCCCACTGGTATCGATCTATTAAATGGCAGACACGGGCGAAGATTCGGATTCACCATTCGGCAAAGCCGGTGGTTCGGGGGTGCCGCCGGTGCCGAGCTGCAGCGCGGCGAGCCCCGTGGAAATCCGGCCGAGCATGGCGCGCATCTCGTCGCGCGAGTTGGACAGCATCGTGATGGCCTTCGAAAGCCGGCCTTCCATCTCCTCCTGCAACGCGCCGACCGTCTGCCGGGCGGCGTCTAGGTACGCCACCAGCTTCTGCAAATCGATGTCGCGGCTCGTCTTGAGCACCGTCTCCATGGTGAGCAACAAGTACGGCACGAACATGCTGTAGCTGAGCAGGACGACATTCATGCGCATCGATTCCACCTGGGCCCTCGGGCACAGGTCGAACACGGCGTCCGGTACCGTGGCGATGCCGAAACCGACGGTGATACTGGGATCGATGTATTTCCTCACCTCGCGCGCTTTTTGCACGACCGCCCGCTCGATCTCCGACTTGATCCGCTGCTTCTCCTGCGGATCCTGGGCGGCGAGGAACTCCTCAACGAGATTCGTGGCCGCCCACTTGCTGTCGATGGGGAGGATGAGGTTGTTGGGAAGCCGGAGGCCGAACTCCACCGACTTGTTGCCCACCTGGAAATCGCGGACCTGCCATTCGGCGGGAAGTTGCGAGAAGACCAGGTCCATGATATTTTCGCCGGCGGTTCCCTTGGTTTTCGTCCCGGCGATGACGTTTTCCAGCCGCCGGACGGATTCGGCCGTGAGTTGCTCCTGTTGCATGCGCGCGGCGGCATGCCCCTGGATCGCCGCGAGCGCATTCTGAGCCTCCGCGAGGCCGGCGCGGATGTCTCCAGCGGTCTGGTGAATTCCCTTGGCAATGGTGTCCGTCTCGGCCAGACGAACTCCCAAGGCGGAAACGTTTTGTCCGAAGCTCGCCTGATTTCTCTCGATGATCGCGACGCGGTCGGATATCCCGCGGATATCGATTTGCATCCCGCCCAACCCCTGCGAAAAATTGGCGATCATGGTCTGGAATGAGGACGCATCCGGCGGTTTTCGCAGAAAAAGCGCCAGGAGCAAGATCAGGATGGCCAGAAGAAGGATCCCAAATCCAACCAGGCCGATTACCGTGACGACGTCCATACCGTCCGCTCCTCTCCCATGACAGGTTGCGGAAAAAGTCGGACTTTGTCATTGCGAGCCCCGCCCCGGCTTCGCCGGGCGAGGCCGGGGGAGCGAAGCGACGAAGCAATCTGGTATTTCTGACGCGAAAACCAGATTGCTTCGCTCCCTCCGGTCGCTCGCAATGACCTATGTCTTTTTCCCGCAGCCTTATAAATAATCTGTTACCTTTTATCCGATAGTTGGAACTCCGCCAGGCTGTCCCTGGCTTCATCGCATTGGCTGTCAACGCCGCGCGGATGCAGGAAGACCGTCTCGTTTTCCCGCAACTGATCGGTCGCCACGGCGACGATATCCCGCGAGCAGATCAGACGCGCAGCAGCTTGTCCGATATTTCCCCGGGTTTGCAGTTTCCGCGCGTCCAGCCAGGTATCCATTTTGGCAAAATTTTCGCAGCAATGATCGATTTCCGCATAGTCAAGCCGTGCGGGGCGGCCATTCACCAGCTGAATCAGGGATTTCTTTCTCCGGTAGCGCACTCCTGCCAGAAATTCCGCCAGGTGGATGGTCGTATCTTCGGCATGGCCCACGTCGAGCAGAAGCACCCACCCGTCGAGATCATACACTCGGCCGACCGGGCTGTCCAAGCCGTGCGGAATATCCGCCGGATGAGAGGCGGTGATGCGGGGGGCCATGGGACCCCGCGCCGCGAAGGCATGCGGGCTGTCGCTTCGTAAAACCCCGGGCATCCGCCAGAAAGTATCCGCCGCAATTCCCATTCCTCGACACGGGGTTTTTCCCGGGTCGAACGGATGATCATCGTCGTCGGTCATGCTTGGCATGACCAGCGTTCCGTCCGGTCCGAGCGCGTCCTGCAAGGCCGAGATCAGCCCGAGTGGTCCTTCCTCCACGGGTTGAACTTTGGAGAAGGCGCAATGCACGAGCAGCGTGCTCCCGGCGGGTACGCCGAGGGCAAGCAGTTGCTGTGTCAACCGGCTTGCGGAAATCGTTTCCATCGAATGGTCAGACCGACGCGACCCTAAAACCGCGTCGGTCTTCTTTTAGATTATATCGTCTCCCCTCCCGGCTCCCTGGCGCCTCCGTTTTTCCATCGCCGATATTTGACACTCTCCCCCGGCAAGGTTATATTGGAATGGCAAAGGCAAAATTACGGGAATACCTATGTCCGCAGCCAAGACCATCGACCGCGTCATGATCGTCACCCTGCAGGGCGATACCGCCGATGCCCTTACCCGCGCGCTGACGGGCGCAGGTTTCCAAGTCACCATCGTCGAGAGCCGCGGCGGATTCCTTCTCGAACTCTCCACCACGCTGATGATCGGATATTCCAGCGCGGATCAGGAAACTCTGTTGGGGAACATTCGCACCCTGTGCTGCACCCGCAAACGGCTGGTGCCCGTACAGCCGGACGGCTCGCTGCTGCCCGCCCTTCCGCTGATGATCGAAGCCGAGGTCGGCGGGGCTTCGGTGATCGCGCTGCGGGTGGAGCGCTTTATACAACTCTGAGAGGCTTGCGCGATGAAACTCATCATTGCCGTGATCCGCGACGTCGACGATTCGCCGCTCACCGAACGGCTGACCCGGGACGGATTCCGCTTCACCCGCATGGCCAGCACCGGCGGCTTCCTGCGTAAAGGAAACGTCACCCTGCTCATCGGCCTCCCGGAGGAGAAGATCGAGGAAGTCACCGAGATCTTCCGGCAGACTTGTTGCCCGGCCGAGGAAGGCCGCAACCGGGCGATCCTGTTCGTCGTCGACACGCCGCTCTTCGAACAACTCTGATCGTGCCGTGAGCATCGATTCCCCCCCCGAATCCTGCGACCCCCCGCAGGAATCTCCTCTTTCCCGGTTGCGCGGCGAGGTCGCGCTCTTCAGCGCCGGCGGCCACTGGACCCGCGATCTGCCGCAAACGGTTCAAACCAGCCTGCGCTGGTTCTGGTTCGACGGCGCCTTCGCCCTCGGAATCGATTCCGTCGTCACCACATATTTCATGCTGTACCTTGTCGCGCTCGGCGCGAGCAGCGCGCAGGTCGGGCTGCTCGCCGCGCTCTCCGGCCTGGGCGCCGCGATCGCGCTTCTTCCGGGCGCGCTGCTGGTCGAAAGGATCGGCCATCGCAAGGAAATCGTTCTGGCCTCCGGCGGATCGGTCGGCCGGATCGCGATCCTTCTGGCGGCCTGCCTGCCGTTCTTGGTGCGCGGCGAAAGCGCGGTCCTCCTTGCCATCACCCTGAGCGTTCTGCGCGATACTTCCGGCAACCTCTCGCTGCCGGCTTGGACGTCGCTCGCGGCCGACATCGTCCCGCTCCAACAACGCGGGCGGTATTTCGGCTCGCGCACCATCGCCATGACCGTCACCGGGATGGTCACCGCCTTTATCGCCGGGTTGATCATCAACCGCAGCGGAGGCACTTCCGGCTACCAGTGGGCTTTCCTTTTCGCATTTTTCTTCGGCGCCGGTTCCTTTTTTTGTTTTTCCCACATCCAGGATCCTTCGCCCGCCCCGCCGCCGCGCGTCGTACCCGCCCGGTCCACTCCCATCGTCGGGAGTGTCCTGGGATACCCTGTGTTTATCGCGCTTTGTTGTCACAGCGCCGTGTGGAACTTCTCTTTCAACGTGGCGGCCCCCTTCTTTAATATCTACCTTGTCCACAACCTTCAAGCGAATGCCATCCAGGTCGGGGTCCTGGCCGCCGCCGGTAGCGTCGTCGGATTGCCGGCGCTGCGCTACTTCGGTCCGCTGGCCGACCGCTGGGGTCCGCGGCGGATCGTGCTGATCACCAGCCTGCTCATTCCCATACTGCCGCTGGCGTGGGTATTCGTTCCCTCGCCATGGTACGTCCTGGGGATCAACCTGCTTTCCGGCGCGCTGTGGTCCGGGTTCAGCATGTGCCTGCTCAATCTGTTGATGCAGGTCACGCCCGCCGCGGAACGCGCCCGGTTTACCGCCGTCCACCAGTTCGTCATTGCCATTGCCCTCGCGGTCGGCGCGGCCACCGGTGGATGGGTGGTGACCGCGCTCGGCTTCAAAGCCGCGTTTTTGATTTCCGCTATCGGCCGCTTCGTCGCCGCGCTGATTTTTGCGAAGTGGGTTAAATAAAAAAGCGACCGCTCAGCCCGGAAGATCAGGTACACGAATTTCCCCGGTCGTACTGCGCACTCCCGGGGCAAGTGCTGAAAAAAGGATTAAGCGGAAGGGAATATATTTTTATAAGGACGGATAACCGGCGAAATCCGCAAAATCCGGGGTATCCGCGGACAAATTATTAAAAGTACTATGTGGAAAAAGAAACCCGAGTTCAACGCGCTCCATGCGCAATAACCAGGAAGTAGACCGCCACCGCCGCCCCGAGCAGAAGCAGGATGGTCAACACCCATGACGCGAACGGGAAAAATCGATGCCATCCCGCTCTCCCCGCCTGCTTCCCCGGAACCCGGATCGCAACGACGGTGATGTTATCGTGTCCGCCCCGATTCCGCGCCAGATCGATCAACTCCTTCACCGAACGGTCGAGGCGCGGATGGCGCAGCGATCGTTCGATCTCATTCTCGTTCACCAGATCGCTCAATCCGTCGGAACAAAGCACCAATGCATCACCATCCTCCAACGCGCATCCCTGATGGACGGCGGAGGCGTCCGCCGCTTCGTCCCCGTCCAGGCGGAGTCGCTGGTCCGGGATCGGGTCGTTTGGCCCGCCCAAGTGGCGGCGCAGCACATGCGCGTTCGGATGGATACGGGCCTGCTGGGGGGTGAGCGCGCCGCGTTCCACCGCCTCCTGCACCCAGGTGTGGTCGATACTCGCCTGGATCGTCTTGCTGCGGCGGTGAAGATAGATGCGGCTGTCGCCGACGGTGGCGGTGTAGAGCCGGCTGCCGATCACCCACACGGCGGCGAGCGTGGTTCCCATACCGCGCAACGCTTCCTCCTCCTGGGAGCGCGCGTAAACCGCGCGCCCGGCGCGCACCACCGCGCGCGATAATTCGCGGACGGGATCGGCGCAGGCACCGGCGCTTAGATCGCGGACGACCTCCCCCACCACCATCTGCGAGGCCACCTCGCCGGCCGCGTGTCCGCCCACTCCGTCGGCCACCAGAGCCAGCGTGCCCGGCTGCCCGTCACAGGGAATCTCGACGATCGTGAAGCGGTCCTCGTTGTTGGTCCGCACCAGGCCAATATTTGAATCCGCGGCCGTTTCCAAACGCAAGCGAGCGTTACCCTTCATCGGTAGTTTCCCCGTCCGCCGGGCGCGGTTTCAACCGCACCCGGAAAGCCGCGCGGCCGAAATTCAACCGGTCGCCGTCGCGCAGCGGAGCGCCCTCCGGCGGAATCTCCTCGAAATTAATCCAGCTGCCTGCGGTCGAGCCCAGATCGAACACCCACGGCACCCCGTCTCCCATTCTGGCGATGCGCGCGTGCGACGGCGAGACCGAAGGATCGTCCAGCACCAGAACGGCCGCCCGTTCGTCCCTGCCCAGCAGCACGTCATCGGCGGCCACGGCCAGCGGCTTGCCGCCCGGCTCAAGCGGTTCAAGAAAGGCGTAGGTTTCCGTTTCCACCCGGGCGGGCTTGCCGGAGCGGTGGATATTTTCCCACAGAGTTTGTAATCCCGTCCACCGGAGACGGGAGCCGCGCCGGGCCGGCGGAAACAACAGTGCGCCCGCGTCGTCCTCGGCCCGCGACCGGTGGAGGTTGGCGATGGCCGCGATCAACACCCCGCCTGCCGCCGCCATCGCCAGTATTATGCTCAGCGGCAATAAATACCGGGCTCGGAACACCTCCCCCAGCGACGGACGCCGGATTTCCAGGTCCACCTTCCGCTCCGCGGTTTGACCCTCCAGCCCGAGTTCGTCGCGCACCGCCAGCCGCAGCGAGATGGTTCCACTTTGCGTGTAGCCGCGTAAATCCCAATGGACTCCGGTGCACGGACTTTGGGTGCACTCCGCCGCCAGGAGGTTATCGGCAAACAGCTGCATTGAAACGATCCGGCGCAGGTGCCCGTCGGGAAAAGTCACCTCGGCCTTGAGGTCCACCCCGCCGGGTTGGTACTCCTCCACCGGCTGCGAAACCCCGCTGCCGGCGCGCACCAGCCGCTGGGGGAAATCGATCCAAGCCACAGACGGCGGCTGCACGTCGATGGAGAACGGCAGCGGAGAGGATTCGGCTTGAAAGCCCGCGCCGTTCACCGCCACCGCGAGCGTGTGCTGCCCCGCGGAGGCCGCCGAGGAGCGGTAGTCCAACCGGTATTGGGTGCGTTGGGTGGCGATCATCGCCAGCAGCGTTGCGGGGCCGGCGGGATTCTCCAGCGCCACGGAGTATCCTCCGCAGGTGGAGGCAAGCGTTGCCAGCGCGTCCATGTCCCCCTTGGCCGAGGGTTCCGTGCGCGCCGACCAGATCCCATACAGCGGCGTATGCAATTCTGCGGCGCGCGCGCACAAGCCCTGGCCGATATTTTCCCTCTGCGAAAGTTTCGAAGCCGAGAACACCAGCAGGAACGCGCGCATGCCCGGCCGCGGCATCGGATCGCCGGCCGCGCCGAGCGCATCCACCAGCATGGAATCCAGGCTCCGCAGCGCCGGAAGTTGCGGGGCATAGGAGCCCAGCGCGCCGAGAAAAACGTCCCGGTCCGACGTATGCAAGACGGGCGTCCCTTCCGGCGTGATCAAGGTCAGATCGTCGATCCCGCTTTGTGGTGATTTTCCAAGCCAATCGGCCATCGTCCGGCGCAGCCGCTCGATGCGGGTATCGCCTTCGGGCAGGGCATAGAGGATGTCCAGCCCCGGGTCGATCACAACGACCAGCCGCAGACCGGTCTGCTCGCCCGCGATCATCACATCCTGCGCTGGGACGCCGTCTTCCTTTAAAGAAAGGTCTGCGGCAGCCAATCCCGCCGGGCGCCCGCCGAGGGCGTCCGACAAACCGAGATATATGCGAATTTGCGGAAAGCCCGAACTGTCGAGGTCATAAAGGAACGCGTTGCTGCCGTCCGTTCCGGCGGCGGTGCGCGGACCAAGGAGGAGTGTAAAAAGCGCAAAGGGGAAAAACGCCAGGAAGCGGAACCGGCTCACGAGGAAGATTCTACCGCAGGGGTCTATCCTCCCCCAACGCTAATCATCCGTAAAACCAACGATAATCCACCTATCTTCCGGGGTCACCCCCAAAGAGATGTCATCCCGAAACCCCGGTTTCAGGGCGAGGGATCGGTGACTCTTACCTGCAATCTGACCATCCTAATCCACGCGTCACCGATTCCTCGGCTCCTAGCGGAGCCTCGGAATGACACTTGTAGAATTACGTCCTTATAAGATGTCATCCCGAGCCCGGGTTTTTGGGGCGAGGGATCGGTGACTCTTTTCAGCAGTCCGCCGATCCTAATCCACGCATTATCGATTCCTCGGCCTTCTTCGAAGGCCTCGGAATTACATTCAAAGGGCGAAATTACGGTCCGAGCCGGTAGCCCGCGCCGCGTACGGCCAGCACGCGCGCCGGCTTGGTCGGGTCGCTTTCCAGCTTCTGGCGCAGGAGCCAGATGTAGCGGCGCACGGCGGAGGAATCCATCGGGCGCTCGTTTCCCCAAATTTCCTCGCGCAGTTCCTCCTCGGTCGCCACGCTTCCTTTTTTTCGAATGAGGATCTCCAGCATCCGAAATTCGGTCGGCGTGAGCAGCACCATCTTCTCCCCGCACCATACCTGGCGCTTGCCAAGGTCCATGCGCAGTTCGTTCCAGTTGATAACTTTCCCCGATAGCGGGCCGGTCTTGTGGCTGCGCGCCAAGACCGCCTGCAGCCGGGCGGCCAGCTCGGCCAGGCTGAACGGTTTGGAAAGGTAATCGTCGATCCCCAACCGGAATCCGCGCAGCTTGTCCTCTTGCGATGTGCGGGCGGTGACGAGCAGGATCGGCGCGTCCGAAAGCTCGCGCAACCTCGCGCACACTTCCCATCCGTCCATGCCCGGCATCATCAGATCCAGCAGGACCGCATCCGGCCGCTCGGCGTAGAACAATCGCAATCCCTCCGCGCCGGAACCCGCCGACAGCACCCGGTATCCTTCCTGAGTCAGGTACTGGCCCATCACCTGGCGCAGGGATTCGTCGTCGTCCACCAGAAGAACGGTTTGGTTCACGTCGCCTCGGAGAAAATGGTCAGCCGCAGGCAGAGCGTCAGACCGCGCTCGGCCGGCCGCACCTCGATGGTGCCGCCCATTGCTTCCACCATTTTACGCGAAATGTACAAACCCAGCCCCACCCCGCGCACGCGCGGGGAATCGGCGTCCTCCAGTCGGGAAAACAACTGGAACAATTGGTCCTGTTTTTCCGGCGGGATGCCCGGCCCGCTGTCGGCGAGGATCACTTCCACGCCGTCGTCCCTTGCCCGGGCCGTCAGGCGCACCGGCCCCTCGGGCGCGTACTTGAAAGCATTATCGATCAGTTGGAACAACACGCTGGCGAGGATGTGCTCGTCGGCTTGCACGTCCGGGAGTTGTGCGGGGAGCCGGATATGCAACCGCTTGAGGTTGCGGCCTTCCAACCCGCCGTGGGATGCGGCAAGCGCCATGCGGGCCTCCTCAACCGGCTCTTTCAGTTGCACCGGGCCGATCTGCAGCGGAAGCCTGCCGGCTTCCAGCGCGGAAAGGTCGAGGATACTTTCGACGAACCGTCCCAGCCTTTCGGATTCCTTCCGCACCAGGTCGAGGTTGGAGCGCATTTCCTCCGGCATCGGATTCTTCTGCACGGCAATCAATTCCAACCCGGCGCGGATGGCCATCAGCGGCGTGCGCAGCTCGTGCGAGGTCAGCGCCACGAACTCCGACTTCAGGCGGTCCAGCGAGCGCAGCATCCGGTTTTGTTCCTCCAGCTGCTCCAGCGCCCGGGATAGGTCGGCGGTTTTTTCGCGCACCTTTCCCTCCAGCGTACCGCTGAGCTCCTCAAGCGCCAGGCGGGATTCTTCGGCCTGTTGGTAGGCGGTGCGCAGGGATTCTTCCTGCCGGCGTTGCGGCGACAGGTCGTGCAGGAGCCCTGCGAACCTTCCGTGCTGCGCTTCCTCGCCGGTCAGGCGCTGCAGCACAAGCCAGGCGGGGAACCCTCCCCCTCCGGGGGATTCCCCTCCCACCCAAACCTCGTCGCCCCACCCGCCCCGACGAGCTTCCTGTAGAAGGAAGTTCCATTCCGGTCGAACGGGCAGCAGGGCCGGCAGCAAATTGTTTTTTCGTCCGGCCGGATACTTCCTGCGCATTGCCGGATTCTCCAGTATCACCCGGCCCCCTTCGTCGCAAATAAAAGCCGGATCCTCGATGTTGTCGAGCAGTACCGCGTATCCTTCCAGTTCAGCCTGACCGGCGATCACCCCCTCGCGCAGGAAAAGCATCAGGCTCAGGGATACCGTCGAAACGGCCAAGAGCGAATCGACCGTACCGGTGCGGCTCCAATCGGCAAACAGGAAGACGATCAGGGCGATGGTGGACGCCAGAGGGAGCCAACGCTCTTCGACACGTCGCAGCTGTCCCCTCAGCCGGTTTACTCCGCGTGCGGCAGCTCCCGGCTCAGGATGAAGCTCCGGTTTTGCGGGTCCTCTGTGCCAGCCGGCGGCCGCGATTCCGATCAATGCGTATCCCTCTACCATTAGAAACCCGGTGTAGACGTAGGCCTGCGCGCCTCCCTGCAGGACAATCCACCCCGTGACCACGTCGTGGACGGAAAGCAGGAAGAATCCCCCGGCCAGCAGCCACAACGCACCCGCGGGCCGGACTGCCTGCCCCTGCAGCCAGACCACCAGCATCAGCAGCACAAGATCCAGGATCGAATACAAAGCGATCCAAAAACGCATATCCAGGCTGACGCGTATCGGCGATAGGATCGGCTGGATCAGGAGGAACCACAGGATCATCCCCCACGATGCGGTGTGGATGATCATATCCATCAGAAAGCGCAGCCGGCTGAAGCGGATTTCCGGAAGGGGCGCGAAATAGAAGACCGCGGCCAACGCGAAGGCGTATGCCAGAAGGTGCGTCGCCCGCGGAATCGCAACCAGCAACAACGAGAGATTGGAGGGAATTAATTGTTCCAGACCGTCGGCCAGCGGCCAAAGGGTGAGTGCCAGGGCGAGGAAAAACCATGCCCGCGCCGGGGAGCCTTCTTCCCGGCGGACCCGCGCCAGGGCGAGGATCGCGGCGATAAAACCCGGAAGCCATTGCATGAGCGAAAGCGGGATTAAAAACGGATTGGGGACCGAATAGAAGGAATGCAGGAAACGCAAATACAGCCACAACCAGGCGAGGACGGTCGCCGCAAAACAAACGGCCGGAAGAAGACGCCATAGGAAATGCCGCTCCGAGCCTCGCATGGAATGATTTTACCCCGGCTTGCGGGTCGAAAGGAAACCAAAAGGGGCGGATATTCTCCGCCCCTTCGTTGTTCCTTTCCATTGGATCGACAGGTTTACCCGCCTTCAATCGGCGTCACCGGCGTTTTGGTTTTCGTCGCCGTCGGCGTATCCGTCAACTGCACCGTCTCGGTCGGCGTTCGCGTGGGCGTGCGGGTGATCGTCGGTGTATTGGTCAGCGTCACCGTCGGCGTAAGTGTTTTGGTGGCGGTGGGCGTATTCGTTATCGTCGGCGTCAGGGTGATCGTCGGCGTGTTGGTCTTGGTCGGCGTCAGCGTGATCGTCGGCGTGTTGGTTTTGGTCGGCGTCAGGGTGATCGTCGGCGTCTTGGTCGGCGTCAGGGTGATCGTCGGCGTGTTGGTCTTGGTCGGCGTCAGGGTGATCGTCGGCGTGTTGGTCGGCGTCTTGGTTTTCGTCGGTGTCTTGGTAGGGCTCGGCGTGACCGGCGTATTGGTCGGCGTGATGGTCCAGGTCCGCGTGATTGTCGGCGTGTTGGTCTTAGTCGGGGTCTGAGTGATCGTCGGCGTGTTGGTCTTGGTCGGCGTTATGGTCGGCGTATAGGTGATCGTCGGAGTATTGGTGATCGTCGGCGTCTTGGTGATCGTCGGCGTGCTGGTGGGGGTACTCGTGAGTACGGTCGGCGTCTGGGTGACCGTCGGCGTGTTGGTCTTGGTCGGCGTCTCGGTTTTGGTGGCGGTGGCGGTAGTCGTCGCGGTCGGCGTGTTGGTGACCGTCGGCGTCGCCGTCTCGGTCGGTGTATCCGTCTGGGTCGCCGTAGGCGTTTCGGTGAAGGTCGGCGTGTCGGACGGCGTATAGGTTTGAGAAGGCGTCAGGGTTTCGGTAGGCGTGTTGGTGAGTTGGTGCATGCCTCCCAGGGGAATTCCCAAAACGCGCGCGACACGGAATTGCTCGAGCCATCCGCTTCGGTCGGCATGCAGGGTGAGATGCGGCCAGACGTTGCTGATCAGCGGCATGATCAGCGGGTGCTCGAAGGTTAGCGCCACCAGAACCCGCACCATGCCCTCCTGCGGGTCGCCGGCGTCGTCGCGGGGCGTGCAGTAGTTATCGGTGACGGCGTTCATCGGCATCCAGCCGATCCCCGTGCTTGTGCTGCAGACGACGATGTGGAAATATCCCGGGTCCTTATAAGGAATGGTGGGATTCATCGGGCTGCCGGGATCGGTGCCGCGCAGCAGACCGGTTGCGGCATTATCCGTGACCTCGACGATCGACATCAATCGGGCATAATCCTCTTCCTTGGCTCGATTGGAATCCTGGGCCAGCGAATGCGCGTCGCCGCTGGTGTCAATGATTTTTTCACAGGGGTCTCCGTCGCCGTCGCCGAACGAATCGGCGGTCGCATCGCAATACTTATCCATGTACTCGCCGGTGACGGCGTAACGCTCACCGGTGCGAACCGCATTGGTGATGATCAGCCAGGAATAGAAAATCCGCGCGAACTCGATGATGCCAAAGATAAAGAGCAGGAGGACCGGGAGGATGAGAGCGAATTCCACTAAGCCCTGGCCCCGAGTGCGGCGTTTGCCCGCCCGCCGGGTGTCAATGGAATTTGTCTTTGTTCCCAGGAAAAGTTCCGTGATCATAATTTCCTCGTCTATCCCGCGTGCTTCAAGCGCGGTTTACTGCGTTAAGCGGGTAAAGATGCGCGAATAGATCGCCTCGAATACTTTATTCAAATCGGTACCGTGCTGGGCAAAAAAATAATTGCCGCAATTCTTTGTGTAATCCGGTTCCCCTGAGCAGGGATCGGTTGCCGAGTTGCCGTCGTCGCCGACCGCGGCAAGGTATCGCAACAGCGCGCCGCCATACGGTTTCCGGTCGGCTGGTGCCTCGTCGTCCAGCGCCAGAATTTCATTTCCCAAACCGATCGTAAAGATGATCGCGCCCTGCCCCTTGGTTCCATGACAAGCCGGCATCGTTCCGCTTGCCGGACAGGAGACAAAATCTCCTTGATCCCTGGCAAAATCGTCGGCGTCGTACAGGGCGTTCCCCACGCCATGACGGGTGGTCACGTCGCCATCCTGGCAGTATCTCCTGTGTGGATTATCACCCGGCCCGACCCAGTCCGCAGCCGGGCAAAATCCCAACGGGAGGTTCGCCCGAAGATCGTCATAATGGGAGGAGTCGACCCATGAGGGGAAAATATTCGTATTGCCGACGACGCCGGTATCCTCATAGGTGGCGAAGGTGGCATTGGCCTGTCCATCGGTCAGCAACACCACGACCCATAGCGCATCCGGGCGCTTGTCAACGGCAAATTGGCTGCCCGCCAAGCGCAACGCTCCGCCGATATCGGTTGTGGTGAAAGTGGAAATGCCCCCCATATCACCAACATGATGCCCGCTCGCGTTGTCCAAATCGGTGCACCACGGGCAGGCGAGGTTCCAGTAGGTCCCATCGTCGCCATAATAACGGCAGGGACCCAGCGGTATCGGATCCGGCACGACATCGCCTTCATGGAGGCCCCACGGGCAAGCCCATCCGGGATCGTATACCTTCAGGCCGGTAGCCGGATCATTGATCGCATTCGCGGCCACGGCATAATCGTTGGTCCAACCGCTCGCCGTCATCGGCACAACTTGAGTGCCCAGTGGCGGCGGTTGCCACCCGTTCGCGAAGGTGACGATCGCCAGCCGGTCCTCTTCCTTGGCGGGGACTTTATCCAATATCTTGTTCGCAAAACTGAGCGCGTTGGTTTTTACTTGTTTGAAAGGTTCGCAGGCATCCGCATCGGCATAATGGAGATTGCAATATGAGGCATCCCGTGGGTCGGCGCCTATCGGACCGCCGCCAAAGGGGGCGTCAAAGGTCATCGATTCCGACGTGTCGATCACCAGGACCACATCCATGGAGGCCGCTTCGCTGACGGAGGTCTCCGTCAACTGGACCGAATAGAGGTTCAAAAGCGTCAGGAAGGTCAGGGGATAATCCATCACGATCGTCACCCGGACCAACTTTTTAGGCATATCACCGGGTAATGGGCACAGCACGCCCGTTCCGCCCATCGAATCACAGGTCTCGACCGTTATCGAGGTCGGGGCAACGCCGTTCATGCGCGCCACTTCGTCCGCCGCATTGGTCATATCGGTGATGTCCCGGTCCTGGCGGAATTGACCGGCAGCGGCCAGCGATGCGGCATCGGCGGCGCGGCGCAAATATCCCTTGGCCAGAAAGATTTGGCCCAGGTCGATCATTAAGCCAAGGAAGAACAGCAGCCCGAAGAAAGTCAGGATGATCAGGATTAATGCTTGTCCCGAGGTTTTCCAACGTTGAACTGTTTTCCACTTGGGTGTGCGTTTCATATCGCCTTCTTCATCCTTATTCCTACGGTGTCGAGGTTGGTTCAGCCGATACGCACGGCCACATGGCATACAGATGGAGTTCGACTGGATCGGAAACGAACGCCGTGAACCACGGCAGGCCGAGAACTTGATGGTAGTTGTAGCCAACCTCCACCAGGACATATCCGGTATTGGGCGTGTGTGCCTCGAGCATGGATAGGACCTTGGCCGAGGTGAATGTGGAAACGTGTATTCCTGTCCGGATTGCACCTTGGGCTTGCCCTAACAAGTCCGCATCGTAAGACCAGCCCTGCTCTCCGGCGTCGGTCGGAAAACGCGTGAGAGCGTCGCCGGGCCTGCGCAGCACGCTGAATACCGAGATGATCACGTCGTCCGTGGGGTCGGTCATCGGGTGGGGACAGTTTGGGGTTACAGGAGCTCCCGGGATGCAGAGCGTGATCGAGGGCTGTTCGTTGGCCAATTCATCCAAAACCATGCAAGCCGTCATGCGGTAGAAGTCCTGCGTGGGGGTCATACCGCTGCAATCCGGATTTCCGTCGCGAATGTTGAACTGGTTGTCGCTCGAAAAACGGGCGGCGTTCCTTGCTGCGTCCAATACCGTAAGGTAGTTCGAGAAAATGAATCCGAATTCAAACAAGCCGGAAAGGAGGATTAGTAAAATCGGCAGCATCAACGCAAATTCGACGAGGCTCTGACCGCGTGGGCGTTTTCTGCTCCAAAATGCCTTGGATTCCTTCATGTCCATATTCTATTCCACTCCTTCCCGATTAACTACGATTCTCCGGATTCTTGTCACGGTATTTTCACCCTATTTTCACATTTCTAAAACGGAAAAGATGGCGGATTCTCCGCAATTCTTGATATCTCTCCGGGTTTAAAAATATTTTATCAGGAATTTACTCCTTTCGGCCATCCTCGCAGAGAAAAATTAATGGAACGGCAAGAAATTAACAAGGTTTCCTGAACTATAACCGGGGTCGACTGTAGCCGGGATCGTCGATCCCGGCTAAATGCCTGGTCGACCGGGATCATCCATTCCGGCTATATGCCTTATCGACCGGGATCATACATCCCGGCTGCGTGCCGCATCGACCGGGGTCGGCGACCCCGGCCACAATTCTTTCATTCCCGTTCCGAGTCGATCAAGGTCCGCCTGGTGCCATGAAATTCCTTCCGGTCGCCGGAGGGGAATTCCACCTGCATTGTATCTTCCAACCGGGTCAGGATCATTCCTTTGTAGCGGATCTTCACCGGGAAGGGAAAGATAGAACGCCCTCCGACCCAGACCCGACTGGAAGAAACCGGGTGCACACCGAGCGCGGCCAGGAATAATCCGACCGGGAAGATCCCCTGCAGCGAATTGCGCGGACCCGACCCCACGCCCGGCACCGGGGAGTAGCACGAACGGAAGGACCGGTCGGTGCGCAGCGAGAGGGCCAGAGTCCGCATCCAGCGATCGATCCAATCCAGCGCCAGGGACTCTTTGCCGTAGCGGATCGCGGCCTCCCCCATCAGCATGTTCCATACCATCCACACGCCGTCGGGCGGTTCCTTCCCGGCGGCGGGATCCCGAGCCGGTACGAAACGCAAACCGGAAGGTGTGGAATATTCGTCGGGCGCAGCCAGCCGCGCAAAGAATTTATCCGCGCGCGCCGGTGATACCTCGCGGCTCCACAGCGGCAGGAAATGCAAGAGGTCTTCGCGGCGCAGATCGGGCACTTCCAAGCGGAAGCTAGTCTCCGCCGAAGGGCCTTCGGTATGGATTGAGTCTATGCGGGTCCAAACGGTGCGGCTGATGCAAGCTCCCGATCCGCCTTTCCAGCCAAATCGCTGACCGGAGAATTCCTCCTCGCATTCCTCGCCCTGTGCGTTTTTCCCGCGCACCACCGCGCGCACTCCGGCCCGCGCGGATGAACCTTGCCGGGCGGAGGGCTGGGTTGCCGGGCCGCCCGCGCAGCGCAATAGAATGCGTCCCGGCTTTTCCAGCGCGACATTGCAATCGGCGTGTTCCGCAACCTTCCCTTCCCAGAGTTTCCGGCCAGAGCCGGATTCATGCGTCACACGGTCCACGGTCCGGTATCCGCTGCCGGCGTCCATGCGTTCGAGCGCCCGGCGCACATCTTCGGCGCGCCGCCTCCAATGCTGCGCCCTGTCCGCCGCGCCGCAGTTGCTCGCCATCCGGGTGGCGGCGTAACACTCGCCCAGGAGCAGTGCCGCCAGGGACGGGCTTTCAACTTCCGCCGGTTGAATCCATCCGCCCCAGGAATCCTCGCGCGCAAACATCGGCGCGGTTTCCGGTCCGAGCGAATCGATCCGGTCCCATTCCGGGGCGCCGTCCTGATCGCGGTCGTGAGACGGATCAAACCAGGCGTCCAGATACCGATCCACCATCGGCCACAACGCTTCGAGAAAGCCCGTATCCTCCCGTCCACCCAACGCCCGCCAGACTGCCTGGGCCAAAAGCGGCGGAGTCAGCAGGCCGGAACGCTGCTTCCCTGCTCCCGGCCGGGCGTCCGGCAAACCGTCCCGGGCCGTCTCAGAATAATTTCGGAGCAGGTCCTTGGCCATTTCCGGTTTGACCAGAGCCCACACGGGAAGAACCATCAGGAGGTCGCATAACCCCGCCCCGCTCCATCCGGACGGGTAATCCCCGCCGTCGCCGCGCAGGGAAAAACCGCGCTGGGTGTCGCGGCCCGCAACCGGCGAAGGATGGGGAAGCGACGCCGTCGGTCCGACCATCGATTGCACCGCCGCCGTTTGCGAGAAGGCCAGCACCGCGTCCCAATCCCTGCGGCCGGTCTCGATTTCCAGAAGGGATTCATTGGCCAGTTCGATTCGGGCGATCTCGCCGTCCCATTCCCTCTCGAGCAACGAACGGGCCAAGGTCAGGCTTTCTTCCGCGGAAGACCGGCAGGCAAACGCCCAGCGCACCGATTGCGGCCGCGAGGGATCCGCCTCCAATGCCGCTTTCAGCGATGGGATGGTTCCCCTCCCCACCCCGCTTGCGCCCGCCATGACAAGCACCGGATGGAAATTCATCGTCCGGCCGCGCAGGTACGTTCCAATCAAGGGACCCGCCGCAACGCCCGCAAAACAAGTGCCCTCTGTGGAGGGCCGAAGAATCCCCGCCAGCCTTATTTCTCCGCGCACCGGATCGCCGCCCGACGCGCGCAGCGTGATCCGGCCGGCCAATCCGTGGGATTCCGGCACCCAATATTCGCACGTCACCGCAAGCCCTCTGGAGGGCCCGCATTCGATCCTCAGATAATTCGGGGCAAAGCCGCGCACTATCGGGGGAGAAACGAAATCCGCCGGGTCGTGGATCGGGCGGCTGCCGGCTGCGAACACCGGAAAGAGCCGCAGGTAAACGGCTCGCAATCCAAGCATCGTTTCCAGCGCCATCGCCGGAGGATCCCCGCCGCCCAGCGCCAGCTCCCAAATTTGATCGTCGGTGTAATCCGGGGAGCACAGGCGCGCGTCGGCCGCGAGGAAAAGGGAGAGCGGATCGGAGGATTGCAGATCCCATGTGCGCATGAACCGCATTGTACGCGATTCTCCGTTTGGGGGCGTAAAAATTCCGGAGTGCCTGATATAATCGCCTCAATCCCCGCCGGAGAAAAAAATATGAACCTCAGCCTGCTTGCTTCGTCCATCGCCGAATCGCCGACTCTGAGACTTAACGCCCTCGCCAAATCGATGCTCGCGCAGGGAACGCCCGTCATCCATCTGGGAGGCGGCGAACCCAAGAACAAGGCGCCCCAAAGCGCGGTCGCCGCGGCCGAGGCATATCTGAACACCGGCGACGTGAAGTACACCCCGTCGGCCGGAACGGCATCGCTGCGCAAAGCCGTCGGCGATTACACCGAAGCGAATTACGGACGCAAGGTGGCCGTCGAGAATATCATCATATCGGCCGGCGCCAAACAGACACTCTTCAACCTGCTCTTCACCCTGGTCAACCCCGGAGACGAGGTGATCGTCCCGGCCCCGTACTGGGTTTCGTATCCGGAGATGGTCCGCATGGTGGGCGGCGTTCCCGTGACGGTCGCTTCCGGGGAGGAAACCCACGTTCCCCGCGCGGAGGAATTGCTCGCCGCCGTAAGCGCGCGCACCAAGGCGATCCTGTTCAACAGTCCGAACAATCCTTCCGGGGCGGTGTACCCGGCGGGACTGGTCGAAGAGGTCGTACGCTTTTGCGAGCGCAAGGCGATCTGGCTGATCGCCGACGACATCTACCACAAGCTGGTCTTCGACGGAAAAACCGCGCCCAATCCGCTCGGCTTCACCGACAAGGACCCGGAATCCACGCACGTGATCGTGATCAACGCGGTGTCGAAAATCTACGGGATGACCGGGTTCCGCATCGGCTGGGCGGTCGCTCCCAAACCAATCATCGCGATCATGAACAATATTCAATCCGCCACCACCTCGTGCAACTCCGGCGTGCTGATGGCGGCCGCCGAGGGCGCGCTGAAAGGCCCGCAGGAGGGGGTGCGGGAAATGGTGTCGTCGCTGGAAACCAACCGCAACACGATGCTGAAGGCGCTGGGGGAGATCCCGGGCGTACACGTGGTCAAGCCGCAGGGAACCTTCTATTGCCTGCCGGATTTTTCCCTCTACCAAAAGGATTCCCTCGCGCTGTGCAATTTCCTGCTGGAGAAAGCGTTCGTGGTGACGGTGCCCGGAAAGGAATTCGGCGCCGAAGGCCGACTGCGCCTTTCCTACTGCGGGAGCGCGCAGGAAATCGTGGAGGGCGTGGCCCGCATCCGCTGGGCGCTGGATCCGTCCGCCCCGAAGGAAATCCGCATCGGCGAAAAAACCGCCGTCCGCGATTGGTAATGCAGAAGAAGAGCTTTGTACGCGGATTATCCGGATTCCGATGGATTCCGCGATATTTTTGAATGAGATTTTCTGCGAAATCCGTATGATCCGCGAAATCAGCGTACAAGGTTTTCTGAACCCAGCGGTAAACATTCAATGAATTCCCCCGTCCGGCAAATCCGCTCCCCGGTGCGGCGCGAAAGAGCTTCGCAATACCTCCTCATCCTGCTTATCTCCTTCGCGGCGTCGGTGACGCTCACCCGGCTTTTCCTCCAGCTGACCGGATATCCGCGGATCGGCTCGGGCTCCCTGCATATCGCCCACGTGCTGTGGGGCGGATTGCTGCTCTTTCTGGCCGCGCTCCTGCCGCTCCTGCTGGCCAACCGCTGGGCCTCTACCCTCAGCGCCGTGCTGGCCGGCGCGGGGACCGGGCTGTTCATCGATGAAGTCGGCAAGTTCATCACCAGCACGAACGATTATTTCTATCCGCCGGCGGCGCCGATCATCTATGTGTTTTTCCTCCTGACGGTATGGGTCTACTTCCAAATTCGCAAACCCCCCTCGCAAGATCCGCGCGCCGTCTTCTACCGGGTGCTCGAGGGTCTGGAGGAAGTGCTCGACCGCGACCTCGAACCGTCCGAACAGGCCGAGCTCGTCCACCGTCTGCAATCGATCATCCGGGAGGCCAAGGATCCGGATCTCGTCCGGTTGGCCGGCGAGCTTTTACACTTTCTGGAAAGCGGAAGCGCCACCCTCACCGCCTCCCCGCCGACCCTCCTCTCGCGCGCCCGCGTCTGGCTTGCGCGGTGGGAAAGCCGGGCGGTGGATCGAAACCGTCTGCGGATCGCGCTGGCCGGCGGCTTGGCCACACTCGGGTCGATGCAAGTGGCCGGCCTTCTGCGGTTGATCCTGGCGATCCATGTTCCGGCCAAACTCGAAGCGATCCTTGCCGATTGGGTTTTCGACAGCCACGTCTCGAGCTTTGCGGCGCTGGATTGGTTTTTCGCGCGGCTCTCGCTCGAGGCGTCGGTCGGCATTATCCTCATCCTCGCCGCGGGGATGCTGATCCTCCGCAGGGACAAACCGGCTGTCTCGCTCGCGACGATCGGCCTGATGCTTTCCCTCGCGGCGGCGAATCTGCTGGCTTTCTACTTCGACCAATTCTCCACCATTTTGCCCGCCGCAATTGAATTTTTATGGTTGGTGTTGATCCTGCGGTACCGGGCGCGGTATCTTTCCCCTTCGAGGATCGATTGATCTCGGTATCTGCCTTTCGTTTTCCAAACAATAAAAGCATGCACGGAATACACTGAAAGAAGACCGAGGAGACCGAACAATAATTGGGTTATTTTCCGCTCGGCTTGCGGCGAAATTTTTTACGGAGCCACTCGCCCCACAAATCGCGGTCCAACCTTGTCCAATTTCTGATGATTGCGCGGCGATCCTCGGAGGAAATTCCCTTCCTCCCATATACCTGCCGGGAATACAAGCCCGCGACCCTTTGCACCGGATCTGCCCTCGCGGGAACCTTCCCGGCAAGCAGGAAGCCGAACTCCGCCGGGGTGGTGGCGGAGGAGAAGGGAACGCCGAGCCGGCGGCCGTGCGCGACGAGTGACCGGTACATGGCGCGCAGCATGCGCGGAGGAGCCAGAAGCGTGAGACGAACCGGCGTCAGCAGGACCCAGACGATATATCCCAGCAGGGCGATCAGCGCCACGATCAACGCCGGGACACCCGCTCCCCGGACGATCCCGGCGAGGAAATTCCAAACCGCCGAAAAAATAGGATTCGACCCCTTCAGCCATGGCGGACTAACCGCGACGGCGGGGGGAATGGTGGAGCGCTGAATTTCCGGGATGGATGAGGTGGGTTCGAATTCCACCCAGCCAATGCCCGGGAAGTAAAGCTCCGGCCAGGCGTGCGAGTCGGACTGCCGCACCAGGAATGTTCCCTGCCCCGGAACGAAAATTCCGGGAGCGTACCCCAAGGCGTAGCGGGCGGGGATGCCCGCCGCGCGCGCCAGCACAACCATGGCGCTGGCGAAGTAGTCGCAAAATCCAACCTGCGAATCGAACAGGAAATAATCCACGACGTCCTGGTCCCTCGGCGGCGGGTCGACCGTGGCCGCATAGCGCATTTCCCTGCGCAGGTATTCCTGGATCGCCAGCGCCTGATCGTATGGCGTAAGCTCCGTCGCGGTGAGATCGCGCGCCAGGGAGGAGACCCGCTGCGGCAAACCGTACGGAAGCTGAAGGTAGCGGACGCGGACCCAATCCGGATAGTTCGTGCCCGCCGCGCGCAGCATGGATTCGTCCGGGGAAAGCACGATGGAATCCGCATCGTAACGCGCGAGGGCGATCATGCCTCCCACGAGATCCCCATTGGAACGCATGGCCAGCCAAAACGGTTGATACACGGTGACCAGTTCGCCGGCTACATAGATCGGCCCCAACCCGGGTCGGTTGATCGCAACCGACTGGTGCAGCCGGATGCCGTCGGGCAATGGCCGGTCGACCGTTCCCTGCGCCGGAAGCTCCTCGTTCGCCGTCACGTCCGAGGACCAGCCGTGCTCGTTGTAAAAGTTGAAGGTTTCCGATTTCCAATAATGGCGGGGAGCGACGGGTTTCGGATTCCCGGGGACGCTTTGCATCGTTTCGCCGGTTACGATCACCATTTCGACTTCGTCCGAAAGGACGGCGCCCGGTCCCAGGATGTGATCCCGTGGAAAATCATTCGCCATGACGGATCCGGCGGGTGTGCCGATGCCCGCGATCGAACCGGCCATGGGGGTTCCGGAAATCCCACCGCCCGCTGCCGGCTGGGACTGCTCGCGGATCCAACGGGCGATATCCTCCAGATTGATGGACGGGATGACATAGGTCGCCAGAAGCAGGCCGATCACAACCGGCGCAGCGGAGAAGACGAGATCCATGCGCAGGGTCGTGGAATACCCTATCCGTTTCCGGTCCCATTCCTCTTCCTTCAGGCCCTGCTCCAGGATGATCACCATCAGCAAAACCATTCCCACGACGATGAACGGATAATGCCAATCGGCCCGGGCGCGGGCAAACTCGATACCCACCAAAATAACCGCCGGCGCGATTGCCGCGAACGGTTTGGCCTTGACCGAAAGCGCCCATCCGGCGAAAGACGCAAGCAGACAGAACCCCACCCCCCAGGCAAGGGCGGACGCCGCCGGATCGAAGGACACGCCTCCGCGGAATTGCATGATCACCCAGGATTGAAGCCGCACCGCCTCGGTTACGGCGCCGAGCAGGAGGCGGGTTGTTCCGGCCAGCGCAGAACCGAAGTCGGTTACGAAGGATGGATCTCCAACGAGGAATCGCCCGATGGCGGATACGGAGTAGGATAATCCGCCGGTCAAGGGGACATCGAGCCTGCCCGTGAGGAATAGGAGAAATTCCGTACCGAGCGCGGCGTCGGCAAATCCCGCAGCCCAGGGAGGCAGACGGATGCGGCCGGTCAGCCATCCGGCGGCCAGTCCAAAGAAGGTCGCCGCCAGAAGCAGGGAAAGGTCCGAACGAAAGATCAAGGGGGAAATCCCGGCAACCGCGACGATCAGGAACACGCCCAGAAATAGGAATTTAAAAAGCTCGCGGGGATTGGACCAGCGGTACAGACGGCCGGCGATTCCGTTCATAGCAGCGTCTTCCAGGTGAGATCGGGCGCTTCGGTCATAATCGCGCGCCCGCGGGGCGTGGTCTTCCATTTAAATTGCGCGACGGCGCCCGGATGCAGTTCTGGCCGGTCAAGGATATCGCGGGTGAAGATGTATCCGGCGATTTCCTGTTCGGTGAGTTGCGCGGAGATTCCTCCGGCACCTTTCCCTCCGCCGTAGGATGCAGGATCCAGGAGCAGCACCGTCGGCCGGATGCCGCGCTGCGCGAGTTCCAGGAGCGGGTTCAACCAGCCCCCCTCAACGTTTGGGGTGACGAGGATCACGCTGGATCGCGCGCTGTCGCGCGGGTTGAGCCGGCTGAGCAACTCCTCGAGCGTTCGCCGGCCGGGCTTGATCATCGCCAAGGCGCGCAGGATCTCCCACATCTGGGCCATCCCCTCACGCGGCGGCAGCCAGATCAGTTCCTTCTCGCCCTCGCCGACCAGCCCCACCGCCCGGCCTTCCGCGATTCCGCGGTTGG
>JBEKLP010000033.1:0-25564 GCA_050010135.1 Anaerolineales bacterium | reverse complement strand
GGTTGGCCGAAGGCGCGGATCCGGCGGGGAAGGGGCGGATCGAACCGGGGCAATATCCGGAGGATCTATTCCTCGTCACCGAGACGCGGCTGGACGCCATCCTGCAGCATGTGCAATCGATTTCCCCCAGAATATTGATCGTGGATTCCATTCAGACGGCATACCTGCCCGAACTAACTTCCTCCGCGGGTTCGGTCTCGCAGGTGCGCGAATGCGCCTCCCGATTACAAGCGCTGGCAAAATCATCCGGCTTGGCGGTATTTCTCATCGGCCACGTAACCAAAGAGGGGGTCCTGGCGGGTCCGCGGGTACTCGAACATATCGTGGATACCGTGCTCTATCTGGAAGGCGACCGCTTCCAAAGTTACCGCCTTTTGCGGGCAGTGAAGAACCGCTTCGGCGCAACCTCCGAGGTGGGAGTGTTTGAAATGCGCAGCACCGGCATGGTGGAAGTGCGCAATCCGTCGGAAGCATTCCTGGCCGAGCGGGCCTCCCAGTCGCCGGGATCGGCGGTGGCCGTGATCATGGAGGGAACCCGGCCATTGCTGGTGGAGCTGCAGGGTCTGACCAGCCCGGCAACCTACGGAACGCCGCGCCGCACGCCCAATGGCGTGGATCTTTATCGGCTGCTCTTAATCTCGGCGGTGCTTTCTCGCCGGGCAGGATTACGCGTTTCCGAGGAGGATATCTTCGTCAACGTCGTCGGCGGCCTTCATGTGAGCGAACCCGCCGCAGACCTCGCCATGGCGGTCGCTATCGCTTCCGCAGCGCGGGATCGCCCGGTGTCGGCGGACTTGGTGCTCATCGGTGAAATCGGACTCTCGGGAGAATTGCGGGCTGTAAGCCAGACTGCCGCCCGTCTCCGGGAAGCCTCCGCCTTGGGGTTCCGGCGCGCGGTCGTTCCGCGCACGGTCCGCCCCGGGGATCCGCCGCCGAAGGATATCGAACTCGTCCCATGCCGGACTCTGCGCGAAGCCATCGAAAAATCCCTGGTAGCCGAGTGAACGACACCAAATTGCTGACCAGAGTAGCATTCGTTGTCTGGGGAACGGTCGCCGTGCTCATTCTCGGTTTTTTGGCGTACCGCAGCGGCCTGGCGAAGGCGGCTTTGGCCATTGTCATTCCCGATACGCCCACCCCCACCTGGACGCCCACCTCCACCTTTACACCCACTAATACTTCCACCTTCACGATCACCCTCACACCGACCGCAACGATCACGATGACTCCCTCGAAAACCTTCACTCCCTCTTTGACACCGACGGTCACCCTGACTCCCACCGAGACCCCGCTTCCATACGCTTCCGGCCCGGTGGTTATCGGCACATCGGTCGGCGGACGTCCGATCGAGGTCTACCGTTTCGGTACGGGACCCGTGGAACGGATTACGGTTCACGGCATCCACGGCGGATCCGAATACAACACCATCGTCCTGGCCGACCAGTTGATCGCGGAGTTTACCGCTCATCCGGAAAAGATCCCGGCGCAGGTGACGCTCTATGTCGTGCGTTCCCTCAACCCCGACGGCGATGCGCGCGGGCACAGTTTGCGGGGGCGAGTCAACGACAACGGGGTGGATTTGAATCGGAACTGGGACGCGTACTGGAAACTCAATTGGAATTTGGACGGGTGTACCCCCATAACCGTCACCGCGGGTCCGCATCCGTTTTCGGAACCCGAGACGATCGCACTCCGGGATTTTATCCTGGCCCATCATTTCAGCGGGCTCATCTCATATCACAGCGCGGGGCTTGGAATTCTCCCCGCCGGCCAGCCGCCCTCTCCGAAGTCTATCCGCCTGGCGAAAGCCATTCATTCCGCGGTACCCGATTACCGGTATCCTCCGGTGAATACCGGCTGCCAATATACAGGAGATATGACCGATTGGGCTGACTTACAGGGAATACCGTCGATTAATTTGGAATTGAACACCAACAGCGATCCCGAATTCGCAATTAATTTAAAAGTAATAGAGACCTTCCTAAACTGGAATAGGTAAATTTAAAAAAGAAATGGGATCAACCTGGCGACTTTTTTCCGGTAGCGCAGATACTCTTCACCGAATTGGACGATCAAGCGGCGTTCTTCCAGTTCGCTGCCGATGAGAATATATACCGTAATCGCAGCATCAAACGCCAGCGTACCCGTCGTGAGAATGGGAAAACACCACAACATCAGCAGTCCGGTTGAATACAACGGATGGCGCACTATCCCATAGGCTCCGGTAGTGGCCAGCCCCCCCGTGGACGGCTCATTTCCCAATTGTCCGAATCCCATAAAAAAAGCCGGATCGGAATGCCGAAAGACATACGCCATGAGCAATAAGGCGGCCAATTCCATCGCTACCAGGATCGCCCAGCCGGGCCACGGGACGGCAACCAGTACCGGGCCGACGTTCGCCGCCAGCAGCCCAAGCACCGGGAGCAACGTAATCCCCGCCGCGAAATTAAATCCCAGACGATACCAGCGGTCAGCCGAAGGGGCAAACATTTTTCGGGCGACCGCTTTGGCACACAGACTGGCTAGCAGGCTGTGCACAGCGCCGTATACCAAGGTGGAGCAAAATATTAAAATCGCACCCAACATGGTCGAATCTCAATATTATTGTAACGCGGATCAACTGGCGCGTTTGGTTGCATCACCCCATCGTTTGACGGATAATCCAAAATACGGAAATACGCCTTCCGCCGTAATCTTCTGCGCCTGACCCGTTGCGAAATTCATCCCCAGAGTCTCGATTTGACCGCAATCGCCCGCACGGTTCTGGAGGATTTACCCCGCATGGAACCGGACTGGTTCGTGGAATGCATTCTTCTGGAAAAACTGCAAGCCCGAGGGGACGAACGCCTGATATATGCAGTACCGGAGAATTTACCGGGGAACGCCTGGAAATTTACTTTCCGCCGCAAACAGGCTCGGATCGAATTGGGAACCGCGTCCACTCCGGAAGAGGAGACCGTTCTGTTCATCCTCGATAACGGCGCCGGCTTCAGCATGGACCACGCCGATAAACTCTTTTACGCCCTCCAGCGGCTGCATACGGTCCAGGAATTCCCCGGGGACGGAATCGGTCTCGCAACCGTCCAGCGGATCATCCACCGCCACGGCGGCAGGGCCTGGGCGTAAAGCGAAGTGGAAAAGGGTGGGACATTCTATTTCACTTTACCCGCCGAACCCCGCGGCCGGACAAGAGTTTCATGAAAGCTTCTTCTCCATCAGCCAGGCAGGTTCCGATACCTCCCGGCGCTTTCCCAGGTGGTCGGTATAGGACCAGCAACCGGGATCTTCCGCAATGATGCGATAACCTTGCCGTTCATAGAGGGACCGCGCATCGCGGTTATCTTTCTCCACCCCGATCGACGCCGTATCCATTCCGCGTTGCCGCAAAATTTCTTCCGCTGCGTCCATCAACCGCGTGCCCAGCCCGCGCCTTTGGAATGCGGGTTTAACCCGCAGGGAATACAGATAACCGCGCCGCTGTCCGTCGGCAAAGCGCGGATCGCTGCTGTTCCACTGGATGAAGATCTGCCCGACGATTTCACCGCTCGGCCGGTGTTCCATCACCAGCAACAGTCTTGTCCCTAGGCGCATATCCTCAAACGCCTGACGAAACAGGTTGCGGAAATGGAGGAACTCACCGTTCCATTCCAAGGCCGGGAGGTCCCGCTCTTCCAATCGTCGGACGATGAATTCTTTTTCCGCAGCCGTTCCGCCGTCGGCAATCCGCTGCGGAATCTGCATCCCATTCTGTGCGGATGTCATTGTCCACGACCAGTTTCCGGCCCCCGGACTGGTATTTCGGAAAGGAGCTCATCGAGCATCCGCGTCTCCTCTTGTGCGGATCCAATCCGCCCGTCGAGCCGCGCGGCTCGCAGGGCGCGAAGAATCTCCCCGTACCGCGGGCCGGGCGGAAGGCCGCGCCGTCGCAGCGTTTCACCATCGGTTTCAGGTTGAACGGTCCTCCAGCGTGCAAGGTAATCGTTCAGCCGCTCGCGCGATACGCCGGTGGAATTGACGTACGCTCCCACCAACGCCGGTTCGGGGATGTCTTCCAGCGCATCGGCGATCCGGCTGGGAGGCGCATCGCCCGCCAGTCTATCGAGCGCATCGAGCGCCTGGCGCGCTACCAGGAGTAGTTCGGCATCACGGCGGGGAAAATTCAGCCGCGCGAGGACCCCTTCGAGCACAGGTTTCGGGTGATCCAGGAGCCACGCATTCATCGGGGAAGGAAAGCTCCGTCCGTCGGAGACAAGGGACCAAAACGGATCGGGGATAAAGGCGCGTGCCGCACCGACGTGCTCCGCGTGCAATGGACTCCATTCCAGCCCCGGATAAATTCCACCGAGGACGTTTAATTCCCGCAGACGCCCAAGCGTATCTCCGGGTGTAGGCTCGTCGAAGATCGCTTCCAATTCGTGTCGGATTCGGTCGCCGCTCACCCTGTGGAGGAGCGGCAACGCCAAGGCGATCAGATCGCGCGTACGCGGTTCGATCCGGAAACCCAACCGTTGCTCCAGGCGGACGGCCCGCATGATCCGCGTCGGATCATCAATGAAAGAAATCGAATGCATCACCCGGATCTGTTTTTCCTCCAGGTCGCGCAACCCTCCCCAATAGTCATATACCTCGCCGAAGTGGGTCGTGTTGAGCGAAAGCGCGAGCGTGTTGATCGTAAAATCGCGCCGGTGCAGATCGAGCTTGAGGTTGCCTCGTTCCACTTCCGGAAGCGCCGATGGATGCGCATAGAACTCGGCCCGGGCAGAGACCAAATCCAGCGATTCGGGCATCGAAGCGTCCCCAGCCGAACGCAGACCAAGAGCCGTTGGATCCACCTCCCGCAGAAGCCACTTCGCGGTTCCAAAGCGTTCGTGGCTGCGAACGCGCCCGCCGTACTCGTCAGCCACGGCTCGCGCCAACGCGATCGCGTCGCCCTCCACCACCAGATCCAAATCAAAGGAAGGAATCTTCAGTAGAAGATCGCGAACCACACCGCCCACCAAGTAGAGGGGGATGTGCTGCCGGTCTGCCACGGCGGCAACCGCATGGAGCAGGGCGAGCCGCGACGCGGGGAATCCATGCTCGAGCCGGTCCTTCAGATTGAGACGACCCGCGGAAGGGCCCGGCGCGAGCGCCTTAAGCAGGTCGGTCCGGGTGACAATTCCCACCACGCGATCTCCTTTGGGGGAGACCACCGGGATTTGACCCCATCCCCGATCCACCATCAACCGCTGCAAATGACTCACGGAATCTCCCAGCTGAACCGTCACCGATCCGGCTTCCATGACGCTTTCCACTTGGGCGTGCTGCATGCCATGCGCCAGCGCCCGATCCACCGCCCTGCGGGTGAGCAATCCGACGACTTTGCCGTCCCGCACAACCGGAAAACCCTCGTACCCATAGCGGACCATCCGCTCCGCGGCCTCGGCGACGATCAGATCGGCTTCCACGACCTTTGGCCGCGGCGAATAAATTTGCGAAACCTGCATCGGCGGGATGATGCTCGCGGGAAGCGCGTCCAAGAGTTCCCGGCGGACCTGGTCGAGCGTGCGGCCCCGGATCAGCGCGGCGGCGGCGCGGTTATGCCCGCCACCGCCGAAACGCGCGGCGATGTCCGAAACATCCAGATTATCGGTGGCGGAACGCGCCACCAACTGGAGATGCGTGCCGAGATCCACAACAACGAACAGGCCGTCGGGCTCGAACAGGTCCCGCAATTTATGCGCTATGGTGGAAATCTCTTCGACACCGGCGTCAGCGGCGGCTTGCGCCAGCACAATCCGTTGCCCCTGGATAACGAGTGACTCCACGCTTTCCAGCAGCCGGTTATAGAGTTCGCGCTGCCCGGTCGACAGCGGGCGGTTGAGAAATTCCGTCGTGAGCGCCAGACTGGCGTTTTGCTCCAGAAGCCAAGCCGCCGCCCGGACATCGCGCGGCGAGGTTCCGGCGTAGGAGAGCGAACCCGTATCCTCGTATATTCCCAGGAGCATCAGGGTGGCCGCTTCCACCGTCAGCGGGTTGGAAAGAGTTTGCAGGGATTCGACCAGCAGGGTCGTCGCCGCGCCCACCATATCGATGGCGGAGGTCCATCCCGGCGCAAGCGGTTTGTGCAGCGGGTGGTGGTCCACCACGTGGATGCGCGTGGCTTCGCCCACCCCGCGGACCGTCGGCATCGTCTGCGTATCGACCAATGTCACCCGGTCCACCCGGTCCCGCGGAAGATCCTCCAAGGCGTCCAGGGGAAGTTCCTCGCCGTAGAGCGCCAGGTAATCGTGCACGTTCCGGTTTACCCGATGCGGAATCACGGCGCGCGAAGACGGCTCCAGCAGGCGGGCGGCCAGCAGGGAAGCCATCGCGTCGAAATCGGCCTGATCGTGGGTAAGAATCAGATGCATGCGGTCCTTCCGGTTCGATTATACTTCCGGGGGAAATCCGCGGAGATGGATAAGGGGAAAACGATGGAACCCGAAGAGCTGTGGGAACACCTGCTTTCGGAAAAGACCACGCTGATCCTGCGCGCCTGGCAGACAATGAACGCTGAAGAACGGGCGGCCGTAAAACTTCATTTGCAGGCCATGTCCCGTGAAGCCGATTGGCATCCGAGTCAGCGCCGTGCGGCCGCAGCCGCGCTGCATTGCATTGAGGAACTGGAAGAAAAATAAACCGCCGCACCCTGCGGTATGTTTTCCCTTTTGCGGATTGGCCGAATCCCGGCAAGGGGGAGAAAGCGAAACAGGATCCATCCGGGAGACAAACATGATGGTTGAATTCCTCCGCGATATCAATACCTGGAGCCGCTTGAAATCGGAATGGAACGCCTTGCTCTCCCGCAGCGCGGCGAATTACCCCTTCCTCCGGTATGAATTTCAACGCGCCTGGTGGGAACATCTCGGGGGCGGGGAATGGCCGTCGGGTGAACTGCGAATCGGCGTCTGGAGAGAAGACGGCGTACTGCGCGGGATCGCCCCGCTTTTTCGAAGCGCGCGCGGCGGGCAAATGGGATGGTATTTTATCGGCAGCGTGGAGATATCCGATTACCTGGATGTGATCGTGGAAAGCGAATATCATTCCGCTTTTTGCACGGCTTTGCTCGACGCGCTCGGATCTCTGCCGGATTCGGAATTTCACGCATTGGATCTCTTTAATTTGCGCGCCGCCTCGCCCACCGCATCCGTATTGGAAGCCGACGCAGGGCGCCGGGGGTGGAAGGTGGACCGCGAAACGCTCCAGATCTGTCCCGTTCTGGCTCTGCCAGAATCCTGGGAGGAATATCTCGCGGCGCTGGATAAAGAGGATCGTCATGAAATCCGTCGCAAGCTGCGTCGCAGCGAGGGTGCCGAAGAGCCGATGGAATTAAAACTCGCCGACGCCGGCGCGATGGAGGAATTTTTCTCCTTGATGGCAGCCGATAAAAATAAAGCCGGTTTCCTCACGCCGGATATGCGCGATCAATTCCGGTCCATCGCCCGCTCGATGGAAGCGGCGGGTCTGCTCCAGCTTGCATTTCTGCAAACACAAGGGCGCAACGTTGCCGCATTTTTCAACTTCGATTACAGCAACCGAATCTGGGTCTACAACTCCGGTATGGATCCGCGATATGCCGCCTCCTCGCCCGGCTGGATCCTGCTGGCGTTGCTGGTCCGGCGCGCCATCGAGCAGGGGCGCGAGACGTTCGATTTCATGCGCGGCAGCGAACCGTATAAATTCCAATGGGGCGGGGTGGGCGAACAAATTTACCGCTTGACGATTCGAAAAGATTGACCGTGGCAACAACCAATTTGATTATTTATTGAACTCAATCCTTTTTTTGGAATGAAAACCGATTCTCATTTTTAGTCTGGAAGTTAATTTCGTTTTATTCTTCCGATTAAACTGAAAAATATTGCTTACAATATTGATCAATTTGCTCTTCCTCCGGTTGTGGATAACTGCCCAAAAAATGTGGAAAACCCGGGAAAAACAGCCGATTTTTGTAGAAAAAGGTGGCTTTTTTGTGGATAAACCTTTGGAAAAATAAGTCTTTTTAGTGGAGAAATACTGGATAGATTGTGGATTATCCTGCCCGAATTAAAAAAATAATTGCTGCCCATAATCCTGCGGCCACGGCGCACGCCGTAATCCAAAGCGCATAGGAGGCCAGCCGCTGGTCGATTCTCCAAGCCCGCCATCCCAGAATCGCGTTAAAAATCCACACAGCTCCCCCGGTAAGGGGCAAAATCAGCAACCTGGTCGGATTTCCCGGGCTGGACGGCAGGCCGGAAGGAGCGAATCGAAACGGCTGATCCGGCGGCAAGCTGGATTGGAAGGCCAATAGGAGAACGCCGAGCGAAATGATAAGGATCCATCCGCCAATCAGTGGTGCAAGCGCGGATCTCGTTTTTAGAATATCCAGAATGAATGGGGGAGGCTGATAAGATATCGGCTCGACCTTCTCGAGGCTTCCCCGAGCCGAAAGGTCGGCCACTTTCTGAGCAAAGCCGGCCGGATCCGCGGGGGAGATCGCCCATCGGCGGTGTTTCGAGATCAACAGCAGCAATGATCCTCCCCGGTCGGTGGCGATCCATTCCGCGCTTTCCTCCCCTTCAACAACCGCATGTCCCTGCCAGGTTTCCAGCCAACCCGGACCGGCTTTCCGTAGGGCGTCGGAGATTCTTCCACCGGAACGTATTTCCTCTATCTCTTCGAGCGGAATCACTTCCCTCCGCGATCCAAACCGGATACTGAACGCTCCCGCCGTGGTGATTCCATAATATGCGGTCAGAAGCAGATAGATTCGATACGCAACCGCCGGCACCAGGATTGATACGGCTGCCAGGATTGTCAGCCCCAAGGCGGAAAGCATTCCAGAAGGAAACGCCAGCAGGAGATAAACGGAGATTCCCCCGAGGAGAATGCAAAGGCCGGCCAGCAGAAGATGTCCGATCAACAAACGAACGCGGACAACCGGAAAACGCAGCATCAGGGAATGGGCAGCAAACGGGAATGTACGAGGCTACGGCCGGCCGGGGAAACCATTCTCCGTCCGGATTTCGGTAAAAGACTGGATCGACGAGAGTAAGGCAATGCGCGTCGTTCGATCAACCTTTTAAAGGACCCGGATAGATCGGAACGTTCCAGGCGCGGAACTTGGGTTCCATCCCGCGGACGATGCGGAAATACAGGTCGCGTAATTTTCCGACAAACGGGCCCATCTTGCCGTCGGCAACAGGCCGCTTATCGACATTGGTAATGGCGCAAATCTGCACACCGGTTCCACAGAAGAACGCCTCTTCCGCCAGGTAGACTTCCGTCCGATCGATTGGGCGTTCCACAACCGTCATTCCCAATTCCTCGCGAGCCAATTGGATTACTGTCCGACGGGTGATGCCTTCCAGGATGTTGTCGGTGACCGGCGGGGTGACCAGCACGCCCCCGCGCACCATGAAGAAGTTCTCCGCGCTGCCTTCGGAGATGTGCCCGTCGGCATTGAGCACGATTGCCTCCTCATAACCGGCGCGAATCGCGTCGGTTTTAATGAAGGCCGAATTGACGTAAGAACCGATGATCTTTCCCCGGGCAGGAATGCTGTTGTCGTCGATCCGGCGCCAGGAGGAAAACGTCGCCGAAGACCCCTCCTCGCTTTCGATGTACCGGCCCATGGGAATCGATACGATCGAGACGTCCGAATGCAGATCGTGAAGCCGTACCCCGATCTGTTCGTCCGGCACGAATGCCAACGGCCGGACGTAGGTATCCTCGCTGCGCGCTTCCTTTCGCAGCAATTCGACGGTGACTTCGGTTAATTGCTCGGGCGTATGCGGAAGCTCCATGCACAGCAGCCGGGCGGAATTAAGAAAGCGCTGGAAATGGTCCAGCGGACGAAAGAGGTATAGTTGCTTGTCCACCTCATTCCAATACGCTCTCAGCCCGCCGAAGACTCCGGTTCCATAATTTAACGTATGCGTTAGTACGCCGACTTTCGCTTGATCGTAGGGGACGATCCGTCCGCGGAAGTAGGCAAAATTTGGCAGCGTCATTTTTTCTTCCCTCCATATTATTCCGTGGGGCAGCCCGGGCGGAATGGCCCCCATTATATCCCGGCCTTGACGTCTTGATTTTCCCGGTCTACACTTGCCCCAACAGGCGCCCCCGTCTGTCCGCGAGGTGTGTTCCTCCCGGGCGGGCGGGGTTTTTCAAACCGGGCGATTTGCGGAGATTCGGAATGCTGTTTCACGGAGTTCGATAAAGGAATCAATGAATCATCTGGCGCGGTTTTTCGGTCGCAGACTATTCCTGGCCGCATCCTGCCTATGGCTGGCATCCTGCGCCATCGCCGGCCATCCACTGAAACGGGCGCGCATGGCCACGGCCGTTCCCAGCCCGACGATCACTCCTTTGTCGGCGCCTTTCCGCTCCACCGGGATCCTGCCCTCCCCGCCGGACGGGACACCCGTTCCGGTTTCCACCCCGGTTTGCTCCGAAGACGGGGGAATAGTAAAACCCGAGAGCCTTTCCAACACAGTATCCGGACAAACGCTTGGCTACTTCATTTACCTTCCGCCCTGCTACGAGTCCGACAGCCAAATCCGATATCCGGTCCTATTCCTTTTCCACGGATTGGGAAGAACCCCCGAACAATGGCTCGATCTTGGGCTGGTGAATGAGGCCAACCGTTTAATTCTATCCGGACAAATACCTTCCCTGATGATCGTGCTGCCCTATATTGCGGGCGAGGATTCGGACGATGCGGTCATGCTGGCGGACATGCTCCCTGCGATCGACCAGGGGTACCGCACGCAAACCGATCGAAATCACAGGGCGGTGGGAGGGATTTCCCGCGGCGCGGAATGGGCGCTTCGTCTGGCATTGCGACGTGCGGATCTATTCGGCGCCGTCGGCCTGCACAGCCTATCGCCCAGCCAGAACGCGACGGTGGACATTTTTCAGTGGGCCGAAGCGGTCCCTGCGAACATGTGGCCTCGGGTTTACTTCGATGCCGGATATTCCGATCCCCAATTGCCGCAAATGATGGCGATCCTGCAACTCTTTGATATTCTGAAACGCCCATACGAAAAACACATCCCTCCTGGCGATCACAGCGACGAATATTGGAGCGAACATCTGGAGGATTATCTCCTGTGGTATAGCAAGGGTTGGAGATAAAAAAAACGCCCGCCGGATTACCGGCGGGCGTTTTTTTCGCTGTGGAATTATTTCTTCTTCGGTTGCATGCTTCGTACACCGAACACAATAACGGCTACCCCAGCTCCAATCGCGAAACAACCCGTCGTTCCCGCGCCGGAATAAATGTTCAGGGTGACGAAGGCGCCCAACAGTCCGAGGAAAATGGCGATTTTCAACTGCCATTCCTTGTCCTCATCCAGGAAGGTTGTCGCTGTTAGCCAACCGGTTGCAACACCCAATAACAAACCGCCGATCGGACGAATTAGAGTTCCAATGACGTAGGCCAATTGTTGCCATGTGGAAACAAATTGTTCCATGAAGCCCTCCCTCATATAGATTCCCGCGGTTGCTCGGGTGTTTCAGAGTGTAAACCCGATTTCCGGACATGACAAGTTGTCTTGAATTCGCCGAGAACCCACATTTCCGATGGGCCTTCGCTCGCTTGACAAAAGCCCTTCGGGGTATACAATTAGTTCTGTGATACATTTATTACAAGAGGCATGAGTGCAGCTCCGATTGGATTTCCACGAACGCGAACCGATCTACCTGCAAATCGTCGAGCAGGTGAAAAGCATGGTCGCCTCGGGGGTATTGAAACCGGGCGACCAGCTTCCCACGGTGCGCGAGGTGGCGGCGGATTTGCGCATCAATTTCAACACCACCGCGCGTGCCTACCGGCTGTTACACGATGAAGGGGTGATCTCAACCCAACAAGGACGCGGGACGTATGTATTAGAGGCACCCTCTGCTACGGAGTCAAAGCGTCAAAAACGAGACCGCCTGCAAATCTTGGTCGAAGGCTGGCTGGATGAAGCCAAACGGTTCGGCTTCACTCCCGAGGAAGTGGACAAAGTCTGGCAGGATTTTTTTCACCGATGGACGCGGGAATGACCGCGGTAATTACGACAAGCTGAATGCACCTTTAGGACAAGGAGACAAGCCATGATTCCGAATATTGCATCCCCCACCAAATCCGGAAAATACGATCCGATCGCGCTGCATCAGGTCAGTCCGATCGGTCTTTTCATCTTCGTCGTGATCATGATCCTCATGGTGATTGCGACGGCCGAGATGGATTCCTATCACGTCTCTGATACGATCATCACTGCCGTCGCCGTTTCCGTGACGCTGCTGGCTCTCTACATCCTCTTCGCGTTGAAAATGGCCAGCCAATGGGAAAAGGCGGTTGTGCTGCGCATGGGTAAATTCCAGACCCTTTCCGGCCCCGGCATGTTCTGGATCATCCCGATCATGGATTCCGTCACTTCGTGGATCGACCACCGCGTGATGGTCACGCCGTTCAACGCCGAGAAGACCCTGACCAAGGACACCGTGCCGGTGGACGTGGACGCCGTGCTGTTCTGGATGGTCTGGGACGCGCAGAAGGCCGCGCTTGAGGTGGAGAATTACCGCTCCGCCATTACCTGGGCCGCCCAGACTGCGTTGCGGGAGATCATCGGCCAGATGGCGTTGGCCGATATCCTTATCGGGCGGCATAAAATGGATGCCGACCTGCAGAAAATCATCGACGAGCGCACAACCCCCTGGGGCGTCACCGTGCAATCGGTGGAGATCCGCGACGTGGTGATCCCGAAGGACCTGGAGGACGCGATGTCCCGCCAGGCGCAGGCCGAACGCGAGCGGCAGGCGCGGGTGATCCTTGGGGAATCCGAACGGCAGATCGCCGCTTCCTTCTCGGAAGCATCGAAGGCGTATATCGATAATCCCACCGCGCTCCATCTGCGGGCAATGAACATGCTCTTCGAAGGACTCAAACAGAAGGGCGCGCTCGTGATCGTGCCCTCCAGCGCAGTGGATACCATGAATTTGGGCGGGCTGACCGGTCTTGTTTCCCTCGGACAGAATTTGGCCAAGAAGGAATGACCTTTTTCGACCGGATTGAGTATGATCCGGCCGGGAAATCCAAACTCAGACGGCGGATTTAATGGATATTCTCTTTTTCGCACATCTTCTGAACGGATTACTGATGATCGCCATGCCCGTCGGGCTGGCGATCTTCTTGACCGCGCGCTGGAAGCTCGGCGCGCGGCTCTGGCTGATTGGCGCGGCGACGTTCATCCTCTCGCAAGTCGGGCACATCCCATTCAACGCGCTGGCGGGCATCGTGCTCGGCCGCACCGGGCTTGCGAAGATGACTCCGGACGCGCAATTGATTTTCAACGCAGTATTCCTCGGCCTGAGCGCCGGCCTGTTTGAGGAGTTCTTCCGCTATGGCATGTTCCGTTGGTGGGCCAAGGACGCGCGCTCCTGGCGAAAGGGCGTGCTCGCCGGAGCCGGCCACGGCGGCGCGGAGGCGATTATCCTCGGGGCCATCGTACTATATGCATTCGTGCAAGTGGTCTATTTGCGCAACGCGGATATTTCAAAGGTCGTCCCGGCTGGCCAGGTGGCGCTCGCCCAGCAACAGGTTTCCGCGTACTGGTCGATGTCCTGGTATGCCTCGCTGCTGGGCGCCCTCGAGCGGCTTTTCACCATCCCGACTCAGATCGCCCTGGCCGTGCTCGTCCTGCAAACCTTCACGCGCAAACAATGGTTCTGGGTGTGGTTGGCGGTGCTTTATCATGCCGCGTTGGATGCCGGAGCCGTTTGGCTCTCGGTCCACGGTGGCTCCCTTCCGACCGAAGTGCTCGCGGGCGCGTTCGCGCTGATCAGCCTGCTGCTGATCTTCCTCCTGCGCCGGCCCGAACCCGCGGAGGAAAATCCTCCGTCTCCCGCCCCGCCCGCGCCGGTCTTCGTACCCAAACCGCTCGAAGCAACACCGGACAAATTGGATCAAACGCGTTACGCATAGGTGCCTATGATTCATACGGAAAGCCTCACCAAAAAATTTGGCAGCGTCCTGGCGGTGGACAACCTCAGTCTGGATGTGCCGGAAGGCGAGGTGTTCGGTTTCCTCGGCCCCAACGGAGCCGGAAAGACGACGACCGTGCGGATGCTCACCAGCCTCATCAGCCCGACTCTCGGTTCGGCGACGGTGGGCGGATTTGCGATCGGCCGCCAGGATACCGACATTCGCCGCACGGTTGGTTTGCTGACCGAGACGCCGGGCATGTATGACAATCTCTCCGCCGAATACAACCTGAAGATCTACGCCGAGCTATACGAGGTGGCGGACGTCCGGGGCCAGGTCGAGAAGTATTTGAAAATGCTCGGATTGTGGGACCGGCGCATGGACGGCGCCGGAACCTTCTCCAAAGGCATGAAACAAAAATTGGCCATCGCCCGGGCACTGCTCCACGAGCCGCGGATCCTATTCCTCGACGAGCCAACGGCGGGACTGGACCCCGAAGCTTCGCATCTCGTCCGCGAGTTCATCGCCGAGCTTAAGAAGGAAGGGCGGACGATCTTTCTCTGCACCCACAACCTGGATGAAGCCGACCGCTTGTGCGATCGGGTCGGTGTGTTCAAGACCCGCCTTTTGGTGGTGGATACGCCGGCGAGATTGCGCAATTCGGTCTTTGGCCGGAGGGTGGTAATCCATCTGCGGGCGGCGGACGAAAAACTTGCCGACGCGTTGCGCCGTTTGGCGTTCGTCCGCGAGGTCAGCGTGGTGGAAAACAAGTTGGTGGTCAACCTCGAGGATCCCGAGGCACATAACCCCGACCTGATCCGGGAACTTGTCCGGGCCGGGGCGGACGTGATGTTCGTCGGCGAATTGCGCCATTCGCTGGAGGACGTCTATCTGCAGCTGATGAAGAACGCGTGAGGCGAAGATGAAAAAGATCCTGACGATCATCCGAAAAGAATGGGTGGAAGTGTTTCAAAATCGCCTCGTGATCTTCACGGTGGTCTTCCTGCCGCTGCTGATGACTGCCATCCCACTGGCCATTCTTTACAGCATGCGGGGTACCGCAACCGCGGCGGGTGGGAATTCCATTTCCGGCGAAATTCCCGCGCAAATGGCCGCCGTCTGTTCGAGCTCGATGACCGGGGCTGACTGCCTGCGCGCGTATATTCTCAGCCAGTTCCTGGTGCTGTTCATGATTATTCCCGTGGCCATCCCGGGTGCGATCGCCGCCTATTCAGTCGTCGGCGAAAAAACCACCCACAGCCTGGAGCCGCTCCTGGCCACTCCGATCACCACGCTGGAGCTGCTGATCGGCAAATGCCTGGCGGCGGTCATCCCGGCGGTGATCGCCACCTACGCCTCCTACGGAATTTTCGTCCTGGGCGCCTGGATCATCCTGGCCAATCCTGTGATGCTGGGATTCCTGTTCGAAGCGCGCTGGCTGATGGCAATCATCGTCGTCGGCCCGCTGCTGGCGTTGATGGCGGTGACATTCTCCTTGATGGTTTCATCCCGAGTCAACGACCCGCGGGTCGCCGAGCAAGTCTCGACGGTCGTCATCGTACCGGTGCTGGCCGGATTCTTCGGTCAAATTGCCGGGGTATTCGTTCTGAATACGGGGATCATCTCCGTTACGGCGGCGATCCTAGCGGCATTCGACGTGTTGATGTTCTACCTGGCTACGCGGTTGTTCCAACGCGAATCGATTCTCACCCGATGGAAGTGAAACCATGAAAAAAATTAAATTTGGTCTCCTCCTGGCTTTGTTCCTGAGCCTGGTATTCGTCTCCGCCGCACTGGCGCAGGGTGAAACGCTGAACCTGAGCCTTTCCCGTGATTTCGGTTACGGGGGATTCGGCGGCGACATTCAAGGCACGTTCAGTTTGCATGCCAGCGGCCCTTCGACGCTGACGCGCGTGGAATTCTTCATCGACGAGACGAAGATCGGCGAAGTCGACCAAGCGCCGTTCAACCTTCAATTCGTAACCGACAATTATCCTCTGGGCGCACATTCCCTCTCCGCCGTCGGGTACACCTCCGACGGTAGGCAACTCCAATCCCCGAAAATCAATCGGTCTTTTGTTTCGGCTTCCGCAGGAACCGGCGCGGCACTGCGGATTGTCATCCCGATTTTGATCTTGGTCTTTGGAGCGTTGCTTCTAGCTGCGGTTGTCCCGCTTCTCATGGGACGGAAAACCGTCAACCTTCCTCCCGGTACGCCGCGCCAATACATCCTGGGGGGAACCGTCTGCCCCAAATGCGGCCGGCCGTTTGCGTTCAGCATTTTCGGATTGCGGCTGGTGGTTGCACGCCTGGAGCGATGCCCTTATTGCGGAAGATGGAGCTTCGTCCACGGAGTCTCGTTGGGCGAATTGCGCGCCGCCGAACAGGCAGAGGTAGAAACCGCGCAAGGCCAGGTACCGGAGACATCTGCGGAAGAAAAACTCAAAAAGGAATTGGACGATTCGAAATACCGGGACGCGTAGCTTCCGCGACGATTCTTCGACCCATCATCCACTGAACGCGCTCGATATTGTTTTCCCGTGTGGCCTCCTTTAGCCGGTCCCGGTTAATCATATCGACCATGACGCGATTTATCCGTGGGTAGACGATCAATCAGGCACTTTTTTCCAATTTGGATACTTCCAGTGCTAAAATTGGGTTTGAGGTGATCAGCACCCTATCATGAGTTCATCCGATCTTCCTCGTCCAGGAATTTCCTCCTTTCCTCTGCTGGCCGACCTCCCACCGGAGGAAGCCGCCGCTCTGGAGACGCTGTTTGAAGAAAAACAGCTCGTCCAAGGCAAGGACGTCTACCGTGAGGATGAGAGCGCCCGTTATTTCTATTTTCTGCTTTCCGGCACGATCAGTTTATGGCACCGGCGCGGGTCGAAGGAGGAACAAGTCCGCCTGCTCAATCCCGGAGAAGTGTTTGGGGAGGAGGCCCTGCTCGGGCTCCCGCGACGGCACGCCACGGCCTATGTGGAAAGCGAAGCGGCTGTGCTGCGCGCCTCCACGGAAAGCTTGCGCGCCCGGTTGCGTTTCCTGCCGACGGCGGACGAAATTCTTCGCACCATCGCCCGCGGCAGGCGGTTAGTACGTTCCGTGGCTTTTCCCTTCCTGGAGCCCGACGAAGCGGTGTTCCTGGCAACCCGCAAATCCAGCATGCTGCTCTTTCCCAGCCTGGCGGTTCCGGTCTTGCTGGGATTGATCAGTCTGGCTTCGATCCCCGTCATCCATTTTCGGCTCTGGCCGCAATGGGCGTACGCTCTTTCGGCGGCGGGGATTATCTTCTCGCTGGCATATGGGATCTGGTCGGCGTTGGATTGGGGGAACGACTATTATTTGATCACCAATCGCCGTGTGGTGGCGATCCGCAGGGTTCCCCTGGTTTACGATGACCGTCAGGAGGCGCCGCTGAGCATGATCCAATCCGTATCGGTTTCCAGCACCCTGCGGCAGCGGCCGTTGGGATACGGGGATGTCGTGGTGAATACCTTCACCCGGCCAATCGTCTTTGAATCCGTCCCCCATCCGACCACGGTCGCCCGATTGCTCGAGAGAATCTGGAAAGACCGGCAGCAGACCGAGGAACGGAACCAACGCGAAGAGATCAACCAGGTGCTTGCCCAGCGATTAAGCGGCGTAGAGACTGCCGAAATCCGCATAGAAGAAACCGCTTCTTCTTCGGAGGCTGCTCCTCCCCAGACCGAACCCCTGGGGGCGATGCAGACCCGTCTGGTGAACGGCGAAACCATCACCTATCGCAAACACCGTTTCTTCCTCTTTCGAGACCTGTTCCTCCCCGGTCTGTTGGCGGTCTTCGGGTTGATGCTCGGGATTTTAAATACTGCGGGAATGTTTCCGATCGACCGACCTTCGGGGACGGCGATCGGCGCGGGGGTGTTGTTGGCGGGCTTGTTATGGGCCATCTACGAATATGTGGATTGGGCCAACGATCTGTACCAGGTGACGCCGGAGCAAATCCTGGCGTTGCATCGCAAACCGCTGGGGGATGAAGAGCGGAGGTCAGCCGCACTGGAAAACATCCTCAGCCTGGAATACGACCGGCCCTCCTTCCTGGCGCGGATGATGGACTTCGGCACCGTGAAGGCGACCGTCGGGCAGGTGAGTTTCACCTTCGACGAGGTGAACGATCCGATTCATGTGCAGGAGGATATCTTCCGGCGGATGGAGGCGAAGAAGAGGAGGGTTGCGCAGATCCAGCACCACCAGCGCAGCCAGGAAATCGCCGATTGGATCGAAACGTATCACCACATGACCCGAGGGGAAACCGACAGCGATCAGGAGAAGGAGTAGGCATGGCGCTTCGGGAAATCCGGACCCTTCCGGATCCGGTGCTGAAGAAAAAAGCAAAAAAGGTCGCGGTGGTTTCCCCGGAAACCCGCCGGCTCATCGACGATATGGTGGAGACCATGCACGCGGCGCCCGGCGTGGGCCTGGCCGCCAACCAGGTCGGTATCGGCCAGCGGGTGATCGTCGTGGAATACTCCGACGAGCCCGACCAAGACCCGCCGGAAGGCTCCCCGCCTCTCCCACTGGTTTTATACACCCTGATCAATCCGGAAATCACGCGCGCTTCGCGGGAAAAAGTGACCGGCATCGAAGCCTGCCTCTCTGTGCCCGGGTTCGCCGGCGAGGTGGAGCGGAACTGGGAAGTCGTCGTTAAAGGATTCAACGCGAAAGGATCCCCGGTGCGGATCCACGCCAAAGGCTGGCTGGCGCGCATTTTCCAACACGAAATCGATCATATCAACGGGGTTTTATTCGTGGATCGGGCATCCAAAGTATGGGAAGTAGGTTCCGAGGAAGCCAAAGATAACGTTTGATCCATCGGCAGACGCGGGGGGTTAACCTGTTCCGCGCCCGGGTATTTCCGCGGAGAGCAAACACCACCGTTATTTTATTTTTTCGAACAGACTCTTCTCGGCGCCGCATTCCGGGCAAACCCAACCGTCGGGCAATTTCCCAAAAGGCGTCCCCGGTGGGACACCGTGCTCCGGGTCCCCTTTCTGGGGATCGTAGACATATCCGCAGGCAGTGCATTCCCATTTATCCATCGGTTTTTCCTCCCGCGCCGGATTTTTGGATCGCCCGGGCAACATCTGCTCCGAAGGCCTCCCCTTTTTTCAGATCCTCAGCAGTCGGGCTGCCGGGAAAAACAAGTTGTTCCAGTATTTCCCATTGCAGGGGTTCGACCAATTTCTGGAACGTCCCCTGCCCTCCGCCGCTCCAGGCGAAACTTCCGAAATACGCGGCTTTTTTACCGGTCAGGTGCTTGGCTTCGGCCATCGCGAGGACGGAGGCCATGACCGGGAAGAGATGCCCTTCATAAGTTGGTGCGCCCACGACGACGCCCTTGCGGGTGTACAGCGAAGGGAGGATATAACTGACGTGCGTGTGGGTCACATCGAAAATCTGCATCGGCACGCCGACGGTTGTTATGCCGCGCGCCACGGCGTTCATCATGGTCTCCGTGGCGCCGTACATGCTAGCGTACAGCAGTGTGATTTCCGGTTTGTCCGCCCCCAGGGAGTAGCCCGCCCACTGCTTGTAGAGTTCGACGATCCGTTCCGGATGCCCTCTCCAGACCAGTCCGTGCGCGGGGGCGACGACGGCGATCGGCAGGGAGGAGAGTTTGTCGATCGCCTTGAGCACCATGCGCCCGTAACGGGCGACGATATTCGAGTAGTAGCGGAGCGCTTCCTGCTCGTAATACTCCACCGAATCGTGCTGGTCGTCGAAGATCGCGCCTTCCAATGCGCCGAATCCCCCGAAGCCGTCGCAGGAAAAGAGCACACCGCCCGGCGTCACCCAGGTCATCATCGTTTCCGGCCAATGGACGAAGGGCGTTTCGAAGAATTTCAATTCGTGGTTTCCCAGGGAGATCGTCTCGCCATCGTGCACGACGCGAATGCGTTCGGTTATGCCGTAAAACGTACCCAGCATTTCCCGAGCCTTCTCGGAACAAATGAATGTCGCATGCGGCGCCAAGCGCTGCACCAACCGCAGGACTCCGGTATGGTCGGGTTCCATGTGGTTAATCACGACGTAGTCCAGCGCGGCGGTGTCCGCCAGCGCGTCGATCTGGCGCAGCAGATCCTCCCCCTTCGTCGCCTTGGCCAGGTCAATCAGCGCCAGCTTCTCGTCCCGGATCAGATACGCGTTGTAGCTGACCCCCTCGCCCGCAATCGGCCACATCCCCTCGAACAAATCCGTTGTCCGATCGTTGACTCCAATCCAATAAATTCCGGGTGTGATTTCCACGGCCTCGGGCATGAGTATCTCCTTGGGCGGTGAGTTATCCCAGGTAATCACGCAGCGAGCGGCTGCTGCGTGGATGGCGCAGTTTTCTCAGTGCCTTGGCTTCGATCTGGCGCACCCGTTCGCGGGTGACCCCCAGCCGTTGCCCCACTTCCTCCAGCGTATGGTCCCGTCCATCCAGTAGCCCGAAGCGCAATTCCAGGACCTGTCGTTCACGTTCATTGAGGTACAACAGCGCATTGCGGATCTGGTCGCGCAGGAGTTCGCGCGAGGCGGCGTCTAGCGGCGTGACCACGTTTTCATCCTCGATGAAATCCCCCAGGATGCTGCTGTCCTCCGAGCCGACGGGCGTCTCCAGCGACATCGGTTCCTGCGCCAGCCGGAGGATGCGGTCCACGCGCTCGACGGCGTGCTGGACCTTTTGCTCCAGCGCGGCGGGAAGCGGTTCCTGCGCCGCCCGGAGTCGGGTCACCTCGGCCGAGTCCGCCGGTTCCAGCAGATCCATCTCCACCGCCAGCTCTTCGCTGGTCGGCTCCCGTTCCAGCTCCTGCATCATATGCCGCTGAGCTCGGGTGAGCCGGTTGATAGTCTCCACCATGTGGACCGGGATGCGGATCGTCCTTGCCTGGTCGGCGATCGCCCGGCTGATCGCCTGGCGGATCCACCAGGTGGCGTACGTGCTGAATTTATAGCCCAGGATCGGATCGAATTTTTCCACCGCGCGCAACAAACCGAGGTTGCCCTCCTGCACCAGATCTAAAAAGGCGATCCCACGGCCGATGTACCGTTTGGCGACACTCACCACCAGCCGCAAATTCGCGCGGATCAGCGCCTTGTGCGCCTCATGCATGCGGTCGTCGATGGATTTCAGTTCCGCTTCCAGCGCCGCCGAAGAAGGCAGCCAGGTTTGAAACACGCGGCGCGCGGGCGGAGTTTTCCGGCTGCGAAGATGGGATGCGAATTTGGCCTGGGTCTGAGCGGGAAGCGTGTAAATGACCACGAACACGTCGAAGGCGTTTCGCGCCACTTTGTTCCAGGCCGGATCGTGCCCCCACGGACCGCGTTCCAGCCACGTCCGCAAATACGACGGACCGGCTTCCTGCCAGGAACCGCGCAGCGCCCTCGCCTCCACCGCAAGCTTGCCCAGGTCCGGCATCGGTTGACCGAGCCGCTGGACCGTCTCACGCAAGTGCTTCCAATCATCGAGCAGATCGTGGAATAGTTCCAGATAGAGCAGAGTGGCCGGGGACAGGCGCGATCCTCCCTGACGGATGGCGGTTACCCGCTCCTGAACCGCCGCAACGTGGCGATGGGCCAGGATCTGCACCGCCAGCCAGGTTTCCTGGTCCGATCGGAGCAGGCTGACCTGGCCGATCTCCCGCAAATACATTCGCACCGGATCGTCGGTTAATTCGAGGCCTTCAAGAATCTCTTCGCCTTCCAGATCCTCCCCCAGTCCGTCCTCTTCCAGCGAATCCAATTCCTCTTCGCCGACGTCGCCTTCGGCGCCGTCCGACGGGGAATCCTCATCACCATCGGACAAATCATCGCCTTCAACTTCGTCTTCGACGGAAAGGTCCTCGGCTTCGATTTCCGTCGTGTCCAGATCGTCCATGTTCTGGGGGGAAGTAGCGTCTTTTTTCTTCGGCATCAGGGAACCTCTATTCTCGGCGGACGGGGCATGGGAAGACGGGAGACTCCATTCCGGAATCGTTCCAGCAGCGCCCGGTCGATGCCACGCATCGAATCGCGGATCCGGTTGACCCGTTCCAGCGCGTAGTGCCGGGCCTCGTGAAGATCATCGTCCCCGGTCATCCCGGAGGCAGGCTGTTCCACTTCCAGAAGGTAAAAACGCAAATCGGCCATCTGGCGTTCGAGGGTCCGCTGGCGAAGGCGAAGCATCGCCTCCAGCGCCTCCTCGGCGGAAGCCGCTTCCTCTCCGTGGTACTTCCGGAAGGTATCCGTTGCCGACGCCAGTGCGTCGCGCAAGTCCTCCGGAATGTGCGAAGCGAAATACTCCTCCGCGTCCTCTTCCAACAGGGAGCCGCGGACCAGATCGATCAACGCGGCGAAGGCCGGCTCGGTAAAATCCTCCGCCCCAATTCTATCCAATTTCATTTCCGCAAACGAGCGGTCGATGCGGAAGAGTTGATCCGGCTGCCGGAACAGCAAACCAAGATTATAGGATTCCTGTATTTCCGGCCGTCCGGCTGCGGGAGCGGGGCTCGGGACCCGGCTCTCCGCGCGCGTCGGTGCGCCTGCCCTCGAGCGCACCGGGCGCCGGGAGGTTTTCGGCAACAAGCCCGGCATGAACATGCGGTCGTCCAGGTGCAACACCCGCGCGATGTGTTGCGCGTACGCATCGCGCTCCACTTTATTTTCGACATCCTCCAGCAAGGGCGTCATGCGCGCGGCGATCATCGCTTTCACTTTCGGATCGGCGAGGTTCTGTCCTTCCGTCAGCGTTTGCAGGACATGAAGAACCACCGGTTGCGCCCCGGCGATGCGGGTGCGCCATTCCTCCGCCGACTCCAGCACCACCTCGTCCGGATCTTTTCCCGGCGGGAGCGTCGCCACGCGCAAGTCCGCCTGCAACCGGCTCTCATAGCGGATCAGTCCGCGCGCGTCGAAGACCGGTTCGCCAGCGCGGTCCATCGCTTCGCGGGCGAGTTCCAGCCCGCGCAGAGTGGCCGCGTTGCCGGCGGAATCCGGATCGAGGGCGAGCACAATCCGTTTGGCGAACCGCTTCAGGAGACGCAACTGTCCTTCGGTGATCGAAGTTCCCATGGGGGAAATCACATTTTCAAAACCCGCTTGGTGGGCGGCCATGACGTCCAGGTAGCCTTCGACCAGAACCGCCTCGGAGGCGGCGCGGATGGCGCGCGAGGCATGGTCGAGTCCGTAGAGCATTCGACCTTTGTCGAACAGCGGCGACTGGGGGGAATTGATGAATTTCGGCTGATCGTTTGGGTCGACGATACGCGCGCCGAATCCGCAAAGCTTGCCGGAAGCGTCGCGAATGGGGATCGTGATCCGGTTGTGGAACCGGTCGCGCAAGCCTCCGCTCTCGCGTTCCTGCGCCAATCCCGCCTCCTGCAGTTCCGCATCGGTGTACCCTTTGGACCGGAAAAAAGCGGTGCCGCCCTCCCATCCGGCGGGAGCCAAACCGACTCCGAATGCCTCCAGCGTGGAATCCGATAAACCCCGGTGATGGAGATACTCGAGGACGGGTGCGCCCTCAGGGGTTGCGATCAGGGCGTTGCGGAAAAACGTTTCCGCCAATTCCAACAGGGTGCGCAGCCGGGCGTGTTCTTCCTCGGCGCGCACGTCCTCCTGCGTGCGCGGATGCAACTCGATCCCCGCGCGCTCGGCTAAGATCCGCAGCGCCTCGGGAAAATCGCAGCCTTCCTTTTTCATCACGAATCGGAAAATATCGCCGCCTTCGTTGCACGCACCGAAGCAGCGCCAGGTTCCGCTGTCCGGAAACACGGCGAAGGACGGGGTATGGACGTTGGCGTGGAACGGGCAGAAGCCGGTGTAGTTCTTCCCCGAACGGCGCAGCCGGACTGTCTCGCCGACCAAATCGACAATGTCGACTCGCGCTTTGATATCCTCGACGGTGGTCACCTTGCGCTCCCGGCCCGATTATACCCTCCGGGCGTCCCGAAAAGGCGCCGCGAATCTTCCGGATCCAACGAAAGCCTGGAAAGGGGAGAATAAAATTATAAATAAAAACCGCCATGGTGAAGATCTCTCCATGGCGGTGGAAAACGTCCGACGTTCGAATCCGCCGGAGGATTATTTCAGGGTACTACTTTTATCCTAACGATGAGCGGTTCGTCCCCATTCACTCCCACGCCAAACCGGTATCCGCTGCTATCCTCCATATACCATTGGCCGGAATGGAGACCCGTGCTGTCGGGCGCAGTCAGGGTAACCGAAAGAAACGTTTCCTTGTTCGGCGGGACGATTTCCGGGAAGTATATTGCATCCGGTCCAAACATATGCTGCCCGGTATAAAAGACCAGCCGGTAACTTCGGTCCCAAGTGCAATTGCCGATGTTGCGCACGTCCCAGATCTTGTTGAATTTTTGTCCCGCTTTGACTTCGGAACTATCCTGAACAGGGCCTACGTCGCCGACAAAAAACGCCGCGGGGCATTTTCCGATCAGCGTCCGGGTGAGCAGCGAGTTCGGATCGGTGGTTGGGGTGGGCCCGGTGGGCGTGGAATGAATCGGCGTGAGCCCGGACGGGTAGGTGCCGGTGGATAAACTCAGATCCACGGTCGGGATGGTGGTGGGGGTATCGGTGATCGCCGGAGTCGCCGTGGCGGAAGGAGTCGGGCTGGGAGCCGCGGTTTGCGATTCCGCAATCTGAGCCGAGATTTCGGTAAGGATGGCTTGCGCCGTCCGAGCGGCGGCCGTTGCGGAAACGTCGACTGGCTGCGCCGTCGGCGAACAAGCACTGAAAAACGCAACCAGAAGTCCGCATCCTGCTAAAAGGGATATTTTGCGAATCATGATCTTTGACCTCGAGGGAATGAACATGGATGGGATGAAAATAATAAGCGGTGGATGAACGGAATTACCGCGCGGGCAAGGCCTCTGCGCTGGGTTCCGCCGCGCTCTCCTCCCCGCCGGGGAGCGACGATTCGATTACGATGGTATCTTCCCGAAGTTGGATCGTCACGGCGTCGCCGTCGTGCACCTGGCCCGAGAGCAGCGCTTCCGAAAGTTTGTCTTCCACTTCCGTCTGGATCACACGCCGCAACGGGCGCGCGCCCATTTCCGGATTGTAGCCCTGGTCGGCCAGATACGCCTGCGCTTCGGGAACGGCGTGCAGGGTGATATGGTGGTCGGTCAGTCGGGCCGCGACTTTCGCCAGCTCCAGTTCCACAATCCTGGTGATGTCGGGCTTTTCGAGCGCCCGGAAGACGATGATGGCGTCCACCCGGTTGAGGAATTCCGGCCGGAAGGCGCGGCGCAGCTCTTCCAGAAGCTTTTTGCGCATTTCCTCGTACGGCTCCACCTCGCCCTTGGTCTTTTCCCCGCGCCGTCCGAACCCGATCGCCGCCTGGCGGCGGATGGTTTCCGCGCCGATATTCGAAGTCATCACGATCATCGCGTTGCGGAAATCCACCTTGTGGCCGCGCGCGTCCGACAGGCGCCCTTCCTCCATGATCTGCAGGAGGATATTGAGCGCCTCGGCGTGGGCTTTTTCGATTTCGTCGAACACCACGATGGAATAGGGGCGGCGCCGCAGCGCCTCGGTCAACTGGCCGGCTTCCTCGAAGCCGATGTATCCGGGCGG
>JBEKLP010000032.1:0-26050 GCA_050010135.1 Anaerolineales bacterium | reverse complement strand
CGGTAGGCGGTGATCGTTTCGATCGGCATGGTGTTGATCGTCTCCGGTCCGATCAGCGGTTCGACGTACTTCACGTCGCTGTAGGCCGGGTTCTTCGTGCTGGTGCTGGCCCACAGCAGGCGCTGGGTCCGCGCCCCGCGGCCGGCCAGCGCTTGGAATCGCGGTGCGGAGAAAATCTCGTGGTAGATCGTATAGGCGAGCTTGGCGCTGGCGATCGCCGTCTGTCCGTGCACCGAACCGGCAAGGTTACCTTGTTCGCCGCCCGCGGCGATCATTTTTTCCAGCTCCGGATCCAGCAGCACGTCGATGCGGCTCAGGAAGAAACTGGCCACCGAAGCGAGCCCTCCGAGCGTCCCGCCCTGCGCCGCCCGGTCCTCCAACCCGCCGATGTAGGCCTCGGCCACCTCGCGATACCGGGGAAGCCCGAACAGCAGCGTGATGTTGACGTTGATGCCCTCGCCGATCAGCCGGCGGATGGCGGGCAGCCCTTCCCGCGTTCCCGGCACCTTGATCATCAGATTGGGTCGGTCGACGGCAGCCCATAGGCGGCGGGCTTCGGCAATCGTGCCTTCGGTATCGCGGGCCAGATGCGGGGAAACCTCCAGGGAAACAAACCCGTCGCCGCCCGCGGTTTTTTCGTACACCGCGTGGAAGCAATCCGCCGCTTCGCGTACGTCGTCCACGGTCAACGTCTGGTAGATCTCCGACTCTTTCCGGTGTTCCAGCGCCAGGACGCGGATCGATTCGTCGTAATCGTGGCTTCCGGCAATCGCCTTCTCAAAGATCGAGGGATTGGAAGTGATCCCTATAACGCCGTCGTCCGCGATCAGGCGCGCAAGCTCGCCATCTTTCAGCATCCCGCGACGGAGAAAATCCATCCATAGACTCTGGCCCAGGAACTCCAGTTTTTTCAACGGATTGTCGTTCATGCCGATACCTCCTTTATTGCGGACGTGGCTCCGAAGTTGGAACCGCCTTCCGGCTTTCCTTGCCGCGGGAGAGCGAGATGGCCGCCGCGATAAGACACAGGACGATCGAGAAGAGGAACGCGTTGCGGATGCCGAGGACGAAATTCTGCATCACTTGCGATCCCAGGGTGACGCTCGTGCCGACGAATATCTGCATCATCACATCGTGCGGCAGGCTGCCGGCGGCAACGGCCAGGGACAGGGCGAAACTGACGACCATCCCGGTCTGGCGCAGGGTTGCGAGCGTCGCCGAGGCGACCCCCAACCTGTTTTTCGGCGCCGCAGTCATCGCGGCGCTGGTGTTGGGCGAGAAGAACAAACCGCCGCCCAATCCCATCACCGCCAGGCCCGCGGCGAGCACCGGGTACGGCGTATCCACCGCCAGGAAGCTCAACCAAAACAAGGCGGCGGCCTGCAACAAGAGCCCGAGCGTGGCGGGGACGCGCGCCCCGATCCGGTCGGCCACGATCCCGCCTATCGGAGCCACGATGGCGCTGACCAGCGGCAGCGGGATAAGCAGCAACGCGGCGGTCAGCGGATCGAACCCGCGCACTCCCTGCAGGTAAAAAATGATCAGAAAATTCACCGAGAACAGCCCGAGCGATTGCATCATCGCCGCCAATACCGAAAAATTGTAGACGCGGTTGGCAAAGAGCGTTAAATCCAGCACCGGATTCTTCGAACGCCGTTCCCAAAGGTAGAACAGGACAAGAAATACGACAAAGCTTGCAAACAGCAGCAGGATCGGCGCCGAAGTCCAGCTGAACTCGATCCCAAGCGTGAGCGCGAGCAGGATCGAAACCAGGCTCAGGCTGAATGCCAAAGCGCCGATTGGATCGAATTTTTCATTCGCGCCGCGGGTGGATATCTCGTGCAGGGCGACGTATCCCCATACCGCGCCGAAAATACCTATCGGAATGTTGATAAAGAAGATCCAGCGCCAGGAAGCAGCGTTGAGAATCAGCCCGCCGAGCACCGGCCCGAGCACGCCGCCGGTGGCCCAGGTGATCCCGTTTATGCCAAGCGCGCGTCCGCGCTCATTAGGCGGGAACACTTCGGTGAGAATGGCAACGCTGTTGACCACCATCATTGCCGCTCCGGAACCCTGGATCAGGCGCGAGACGATCAACACCATGGCACTCCCCGAAAGGCCGCAAAGCAATGAACCGGCGGTGAAGACGACAAACCCCAGGTTGTACATCCTCACCCGCCCGATCAAATCCGCCACCCGCCCGAACGTCAGCAGGAACACGGTGCTGATCAGCAGGTAGCCGATGATGACCCAGATCATTTCGATCAGGTCCGCATGCAACTCGACCATCATATCCGGGAGTGCCAGGATCACGATGGTCGAATCGATCGCGGCCATCAGGGCGCCGATTGTCGTGACGCTTAAGGCGATCCACTTGTACTCCACCCGGTCGCGCGTTGCGGAAGGGTTCGGCGCGGGTGTTGCCGAGGTTGGGTTCCGGTTCATGCATGATCCTTTCGGTTTCGAAGAATAATTTCGATCGCACGCCGATATCCGGCTTCGGCGGTAAATCCATTTTTGCGCCGGGCAACCTTTCCGGATGCCGATGCATTGAAACGGTTCACAGACAGCATCTCGATCTGCGGCTCGACCCAGACCATCCAATCCAGGGAATTATCTGCTTTGACCGCTATTACTTTTTGCCCTAAAACGGCAGCACGCTCGAAGCCGTCTTCTGGATGATCTCGAGCACGGGCGCCGGATACACGCCCAGCCATAGGATACCCAGTGCCAGCGCCCCCAGCACGATATTCCCCAGCCGGGAATCGGGAACCGCCGACTGGCCGGGCCGATTTTCCGCCGCCGGTTGCTGGGCCATCATCAGAATCACCCGCAGATAATAGTAGAGGCCGATGGCGCTGGTGACGATCAGCACAACCGCGAGCAGCCAGACCGCCGATCCAAGGCCGGCCAGAAGCAGGTACGCCTTGCCGATGAAACCCGCCGTGAGCGGTATGCCAATGAGCGAAAGCATGGCTGCGGTGAGAACGAAGGCCGCCCAGGGCCGGCGCCAGAACAAACCGCGGTAATCATCCAGCTCCTGCATCTCGCCGCCGCTCCCCGAAAGCGCGGCGATTACGCCGAACGCGGCCAGGATGGCTACGAAGTACGCAGCCAGGTAGAGCGCAGCCGCCGTCACCGAGTTCGGACCGGCAGCCAGGAGCGCCACCAGCAGATAGCCGAAATGCGCGATCGAAGAATAGGCCAGCAGCCTTTTGACGTTGGCCTGCTGCAGCGCGAGCCAGTTGCCGGCGAACATCGAAACGGCGGCGATGACAACCAGAGCCGCGTACACTCCACTTTCGGAAGAAATGGCGTAGAGAGAGAAGATCCGGATCAGCACGGCAAAGACCGCGCCCTTGGAAACCGTCGCCATGAATCCCGACACGGACGCCGGCGCGCCTTGGTAAATATCGGGGATCCACATATGGAATGGAACCACCGCGAGTTTGAATCCAATCCCGACCAGCACCATCCCCAAACCGGCAACCATCAGCACCGGGTGCAGTGTGCCGGCGGCTGCGGATTCCGGGAGCAGGATGCGGCTGAGAGAGAGCGTTCCGCGGTCGGTGTAAATCAGCGCCGCCCCGAACAGCAGAAACGCGGAAGAGATCGACGCCAGAATCAGATATTTAATCGCCGCCTCGATTCCGAACGGCTCCGTGCGCAGGTAGGCGATCATCCCGTAAAGCGAAACCGTCAATAGTTCCAGCGCGAGGAACAGCGAGGCGAAATGCACGCTCGCCGGAAGGATGCACGCGCCCAAAGTGGCGGTCAGGAGCAGCAAGTAGAACTCCTCGCGCCGGATGCGCCGCCGCTCAAGATACCCAAAGGAGAAACCCGCCGCCGCAAAGGCCGCGGCGATGAGCAGACCGTCAAAGAAGATCGTGAACCCGTCCACTTCCACGAGCGGGGTGACGGCTCGCGGTGCCGCGCTTAAAGCGACGGGCAGAGCGGCGAATGCCAGCACAAACCCGGCCAGCGTCAGACCGGCCGTCAGGCGATGGTTCCGGACGACGGTTATTGCCAGCAGCACGGCCACGACCGCGCCGGTGAGAATCAGTAAAGGTAGCAGCGCCGTGAAATCGGCGGGCGTCATGGCCGGTCCTCCGGATCGAATGGAATAGGCGCGGCATCGACGTTATCCAGCGGGACGAGGCCGACGACCGAAGATGGAGTCGATACAGGTTGCCGGAAGGAGACGGAAGCATCGGATTGGATATTGGCGAGTGCGGGACGTACGGTATCGAGCACCGGTTGCGGATAGAGGCCCAGAATGATCAGCGCCAATGCCTGCACCGCGAACAGGACGAACTCCCGGCCGTCCAAGTCGGTCACCTTGCCGTCCCCCCCCGCGTAATTGCCGGTAAAGACGCGCTGGACCATCCACAGCGAGTAGACCATGGCGGTGATGAAGCCGAGAGTCGCGAAGACCGCGGCAACCACGCTCACCTGGTAGGTTCCCAGCAGCACGAACAGCTCACCGACGAAGTTCCCCAGGCCCGGAAGTCCGAGCGAAGCCAATGCGAAGAACAGGCCGAAGCCTCCCATCTTTGGCATGACGCTCCACAGCCCGCCCATTTTCGAAAGATCGCGCGTGTGCAGGCGGTCCTGCAAGCCGCCGGCCATGATGAACAGCGCACCGGTGCTCAGCCCGTGCGAGAGGATGACGATCACCGCGCCCTGCAGCGCGAACGCGTTTCCGGCGAACGCGCCCAGTAAAACAAACCCCATATGGCTGACGCTGGTGTAGGCGATCATTCGTTTGAGGTCGGTCTGGGCGAAGGCCAGCAGCGCGCCGTAGAGAATTCCAACCACGCCCAACGCCATGGCCACCGGTGCGATGGTATGCGCCGGGCCGGGAAAAAGCGGAATAAGGAAACGTAGGAATCCGTAGGCGCCCGCCTTCAGAACCAACCCGGCGAGAATCACGCTGCCCGCGGTCGGAGCCTCCGCGTGCGCATCCGGAAGCCAGGTGTGGATCGGCACGACCGGCAGTTTCACGGCGAATGCCAGCCCAAAACCGAGCATCAGCCAAAACGCGGTTTGAAGGGGCATCGCTGTTCCAAGGAGCTGCATGTAATCGAAGGTATACACGCCCGTACCGTTGCCGTGAACCAGATACAACCCGACCGTTGCAAGCAGCAGGAACAATCCGCCGGCTTGGGTGAAGATGAAGAATTTCAGCGCGGCGTAGCTGCGGTTTTCATGGCCCCAAATTCCGATCAGAAGATAGAGCGGGATGAGGATCAACTCCCAGAAGAAATAGAATAGCAGGAGATCGAGCGCCAGGAAAATACCGGTCAGCGCGGCCAGCACCCAAAGCACATTGAAGTGGAAGAAACCGACCCGCTCCTGGATTCCCTTCCAGGAAGCGGCTACGGAGAATATTCCCAAAAGGCTGGTAAGGAGGCAGAGGACGAGGCTCAGCCCGTCCAGGCCGAAGTGGAATGCGGCGCCGAGTTGCGGAATCCACGGCTGGCTCGCTTCCAACCACCACCGGCCCTGCGGCACCGGACCCGCCATTCCGGAATTCTCCACCCACAGGACGACCAGCACGATCGTCTGCACGGCGAGGAAGAACAGCGAGATCCACCGCGAAAGATCCGGCCGAGCGCGGCCGGCCCACCACGCCAGAAAGGCGCCCGGAACGAGCCAGAGAACGAGGAAGAAAAGTATCATCGCAGCACCGCCGTTGCGATCAAAATAATTGCGCCCATCACGATTCCCGCCGCGTACCACCGCACGTATCCGCTCTGCAACATGCGCAGAGCGCGCGCGATCGCCGCATTGAATTCCGCAATCCAGCCAAATATCCGGTCGAAGAAATCGCCCTTGCTGAACCTGGCCAGTGCGGCATACGGCCGCGCGACCAGTACTTCGGCCAGCCAATCGAAGACGTCATGCTTATTCACTCTTGCCAAGAAAATGTACGGCCGGATGATCAACCGCTCGTACAGCCAATCGAAACCCCACCCGGAAAACCAGAATCTACTCAGCGCATTCCCCGCGGGTGAGAGCGCCAGCCTCGCACTCCATTCCGGCCGTCGCATGAAAAATACATAGGCGAGCGCAATCCCAAGCAGCACAGCGATCGCGGAAATAAGCTGCAACAGCGCCTCGGCGCCCTGCCCTCCGTGCGCAATCATCGGGGGAAGGCTGCTCATTATGAAGTTAGAAAAAGCCGGAAAATTTCCCAAAGTCTCCGGCAGCTCCACAAAACCCGCGCCGATCGAAAAAACGGCCAACACCATCAGCGGAATCGAAATGCGGATGCCGGGTTGTTTCATCGGTGAGGCTTCCACAACTTTGGGAGACGGCGCGCCGAAGAAAACCCGGAAGACAACCCGGAAGGCATACAGCGCGGTGAGCAACGCCCCGGCCAAACCCGCCGCCCACAACACCGGTCCGCCCCCGGGCGAGGACCAGACGTCCCAGAGAATTTTGTCCTTGCTGTAAAACCCGGCCGTCAAGAGCGGAAGGGCGGAGAGCGAGGCGGCGCCTATCAGGAAGGTCCAAAACGCCAACGGCTGCCTAGTTCGCAGACCGCCCATGTGGAATATATCGTGATCCTCCTCGAGCCCCGCGATAATTACGCCCGCGCCGAGGAACAGCAGCGCCTTGAAGAAGGCGTGAGTCCAAAAGTGGAAGATCGCCGCCGACCAGGCGCCTGCGCCAAGCGCCAGGAACATGTAACCGATCTGGCTCATGGTGGAATAGGCCAGCACGCGTTTGATGTCCCGCTGCACCAGCGCGCTCATCCCCGCCAGGAGCAGCGTCGCCGCGCCAATGACAGCGGTAAGAAGCATGACCGGCGGCGCGAGGGAGAAGAGGACGTTGGTCCGGGCGATAAGGTAGACGCCTGCCGTGACCATCGTGGCGGCATGGATCAGCGCGCTGACCGGGGTCGGACCGGCCATCGCATCCGGGAGCCACACCTGCAACGGAAGCTGCGCGGATTTGCCCAGCGCGCCCGCAAGCAGCAGCGCCGCCGCGGCGATCGCAATCGCCGAACCCGGCGCCCATTTGGCAGCCGCGCCCTGCATCAAAGGCTGGATCTGCAGCGTCCCCAGGTCGCTGTATAGAAGGAACAAGCCGACGGCGAGGGCGGTATCTCCCACGCGCGTCACCAGGAACGCCTTCCGCGCCGCGCGGTCGTTGGCTTCCTCGCGGTACCAGAATCCGATCAGCAGGTAGCTGGCCAGCCCCACACCCTCCCAGCCCAGGTACAGGAGCAAAAGGTTGTCGGCCAGCACCAGGACAAGCATCGCGGCGACGAACAGGTTCATGCAGGCGAAGAACCGGTTGTAGCCTTCGTCGGCGGCCATGTGCTCCACGGAATACAGGTGGATCAGGAATCCGACCAAGGTAACCACGAAGATCATCGTCAGCGAAAGCGAATCGAGCCGGAAGGCGACGGCGAGATTCAACCCGCCGGAGTTCATCCAGGTCCAGAGCGTTTGCACGAACGCCGATCCGGCCGGGGGCGCGGCGAGGAACTCCACGCCGATCAGCACCGTTACAAGCGCCGATAACCCGACCGAGCCGACGCCGATTAAGGATGCGGCGGCATGCGAAATCCGCCGGCTGCCCATGAGCGTCAGGACAATAAAACCGGCGAGCGGAAATGCGGGAACGAGCCAGAGGAAGGACAGCAACCTACCCTCGCATTCCGGAGGCGTCGTCGACGTTGAGCGATTGATGCCGGCGCTGGAACAGCAGCACGAGCGCCAGACCGATCGATACTTCCGCGGCGGCCACCGTCAGGATGAACAGGAACAGGATCTGTCCGTCCGGCTGCTGCCAGTGCGAACCGGCCACCACGAACGCCAGCCCGGCGGAGTTGAGCATCACCTCCAGGGAGAGCAGGATGAAAAGGAGGTTGCGCCTCGCGAGGACTCCGACCAGACCCAACGCGAACAAGGCCGCGGCCAGAATCAATCCGTGTTCAACGGGAACCTGAGCCATCAGGATTCTCCTTCCCCTTCCGGATTTTCCTGCTCGCCGGGCAACCCGCGCCGGCCGAGATGAGACGCACTCACGAGCGCAGCCAGAAGCAAGACCGACGCCAATTCCACTCCCAGCACGTATGGGCCGAGCAGAGTGACCCCCACCTGTTCCGGGACCACTTCACCGGCGCCGGTGCTTCCCGCCACATTCCCGGCAAAGAGGTAAACAAGTTCCAGCCCGAGGATGGCGGAAAGAATCGACGGTCCGATCCAGAGCTTCCAATCCCGCAGCGGCGCATCCCCGGCTCTTTCCCCGCCGGCCGGATTGCCCGCGGAGGGGTTCAGCATCATGATCACAAAGATAAACAGCACCATGATCGCGCCGGCGTAGATGATCACCTCCAGCGCCGCGGCAAAGGGCGCCCCCAGCGTGAAAAAAACCAGGGCGACGGAAAGCAGCGACACTACCAGATACAGGAGCGCGTGCGCCGCATTCCGCCGGGTGATCGCGATCGCCGTGGTAAGCACCGCCACTGCGCCCGAAATGTAAAAAATCAAATTCATCTTTCGGCTCCCTTCGCCTGTTCTGAGCAGGGTGCGGAAAAAATCAGAGTTTGTTATTGCGAGCCCCGCCCCGGCTCCGCCGGGCGGGGCCGGGGGAGCGGAGCGGCCCCGGCTCACCCCACCGGGGCGGGCGAAGCAATCTGGGGTTCCCGAAATGGAAAACCAGATTGCCCCGCCCCCGGCCCGCACTTTGAGCCAGTTCCAATTGCCGGGGCGAGGCCGGGGCTTCGCTCCCTTCGGTCGCTCGCAATGACAGTCACTTTTTTCCCTCTGCCTGCTTCTAGGGCATCAGGCTGCGAACGTCGACGGGAGGCTCCTCGTTCTCCGCCTCGCCCTTGTCTTTCCCGCGGATGGCCAGACCAGCCACCCGGTAAAAATCGTATCCGGGATACTTTCCCGGTCCGTTGATGAGAAGGTGTTCCTTCTCGTACACCAGGTTCTGGCGCACATACTCGCCCATCTCGAAATCCGGCGTGAGCTGGATCGCGTAGGTCGGGCAGGCATCCTCGCAGAACCCGCAAAAAATGCAGCGCGAGAAATTGATCCGGAAGAATTCCGGATAGCGCCGGCCGTGTTCGTCCTCCGCCGCCTGCAAGGCAATGCACTCCACCGGACAGACCGCCGAACACAGGTAGCAGGCCACGCAACGTTCCGCGCCGGACGGATCCCGCGTCAGCACGATCCGGCCCCGGTAACGGGGCGGCATGACGGGCTGCACATCCGGATACTGCACCGTCACCCGGCGCCGGAACGTGTGGCTCAGCATGACCCATAACCCTTTGAGGATGCTTACCATTTCCGTCTCCTCAACGCGTCCAAAGCAGGACCGCGCCGGTAAAGAGCAAATTCAGCAAGGTCAGCGGCAGCAGCAGCTTCCATCCCAGCGCCATCAGCTGATCGTACCGCGGGCGGGGCAACGTGGCGCGCATAAGGATGAAGCCGCCGATGAAAACAAACGTTTTGAGCAGGAACCAGACGACGGGCGGAAGCACCGGCCCCAGCCAGCCGCCGAAGAACAGCGTGGCGATCAGCGCCGAGATCACCGTGATCGAGAGATACTCGCCGACGAAGAACATCCCGAACTTCATGCCGGAGTATTCCGAATGGTAGCCGGCCACCAGTTCGCTGTCGGATTCCGGCAGATCGAACGGCGAACGATGCGCCTCGGCCAAGCCGGCCATGAAAAACACAAGCAAGCCGAAAAATTGCGGAACACAAAACCAGAGGTTCTTTTGAGCTTCCACGATCCGTCCCAGGTCGAAGCTTCCGGCGATCATCACAACCCCCATCAGCGAGAGTCCCATGAATACTTCGTAAGTGAGCACCTGCGCCGCGGCGCGCATCCCGCCCAGCAGCGAATACTTGCTACTGGACGACCAGCCGGCCAGCACCACGCCGTACGCGCCGAGCGAAGTGACAGCCAGAAAATACAATACACCGACGTTGAGACGGACAACCGCAATGCCCGAAGTTACCGGCAGGATGGCGAAGACCATCAGCCCGGCGGCGAACACGATGCCCGGCGCGAGGACGAACACCGCCCGGTCGGCGAACGGCGGGATCCAATCCTCCTTGGTGAAAATCTTGATGATGTCGGCCACCACCTGCAGCAGCCCGAAGGGTCCCACCCGGTTGGGCCCGTAGCGATCCTGCCACAGCGCCAGCAGCCGGCGTTCGACCCAGATCAATCCGGCCGCAATCGTCAAGGCCGCGGCCAGGACGCCGACGATAGTCAGCAGGTGTAGGACGACATCGCTCACGATTGAGCTCCTTCGGGTGAAGTACCCCTCCCCTTCCCATCCCCAGAATGGGGAGAGGCTAGGGGAGGGGTTTGAAGAATTGTAGTCACCGTGCACCAGGCTGGCAGCCCGAACCGTTCCATTCCCGCCAGTCCGGACGGGAACCCGGCCACACCCCGCGGCAGGGAAGCCGCGATTTTCACTGGCAACTCGATCGAAATGCCGTCCGTCTCGAGCTGCACGGTGTCTCCTTCGGCAATCTTATGATCAGCGGCATCCGCAGGATGGAGCGCCACGTATCGGCTCGGAGTTAATTCCGCGATCCCGCGGCTCAACGCGCTCAACGGCTCCGATCCGAAGATGTGATACAAGGGAACGAGCAACAGCCGCCCGTCGCGCGGTTCGAAGGCCATTGGAACGGTTCGGAAGAAATCCGGTTGCGCGCCGACATGCGGCTCGATCAGCCGTTTCCCCGGATCTCCGCCCCGCAGCGCTCCGCCGATCTCCGACTGGAACTTGTTGACCGCCTGGTCGGAATTCCATCCGGGCGCCCAGAAACGCGGGATCAGCGCCGGCGGCGGGAGCCCTTCGTCGCCTTCCATGGAAAACGCCAGCGGCGAATCCGGATCGTCCGGCGGTTTGGGTTCGCTCACGTTTTCATCGGCGTCGATGGCGGTCCGTCCGCTGTAGCGGGGCGATTGGCGCGGAATCTTCTGGCCCATCATCCGGAAACCGGAAGGCGGGGCGATTTCCAATATCGGCCGGAACTGCGGCAGCTCCCCGGCGAGATCCGCCTGGATGCCATCTAGCTTATGCAATTCTTCATCGGCGGTTCCGGACGCGGGGTCATTCAACAACTCCAGCCAACGCCAACTTGACTGGACGCCGGCTTTCGGAAGGAGCACCTGGTAGTAGCGCTGGGCGCGTCCTTCGCTGCTCACCAGCGTGCCGGACTCTTCGGCAAATGACGTGGCGGGGAGAATCAGATCCGCTTTTTCGGCCGTGGCATGCCGGGTATGGTCGATCAGGATGACATGTTTGGCGGACTCCAGCGCGGCATCGACGGCCGCGGAGCTTTCCCGGCGATAGAGGTCGTTTTCGAGAACGACAATCGTATCCGCCCGCCCCTCCCGCAGTGCTTGAAAGGCGGACCGCAAATCGCCGCCGCCCATCAGACCGAGGCCGAAGCTGTTGGCTTCGGGCTGCACCAACGAAAGCATGGCGGGATTTCCCCGGCGGCACAAGGCCCAAGCCACGTTCGCGGCCGCCTGTAGCAATGCCTCGTTGCAGCATCCGGAACCGGACACAACCAGCGGCCGCTTGGCGGAAACCAATGCGGCGGCGATTTCCTCCGCCAACCGGTCGACTTCTTCCGCAAGATTCGGAACAATCGGCGAGGCTGGATCGATCCGGTGCTCTACGGCAAATCCGAGCCTGGCCAGGTCATCCGGCGCGGCATGATACGTCCGGCATGCCGCATCCTCGAGTTTGGTTTGGGCCGGCGTCGCCAGGAAGAGAGATTCCTTCTCATCCTGCACCAACTCCCGGATGGCGGCATCGCCCCAGGAAGGTAAGTCAAACGTTTTCGCGGCCGCATCGGCCTTGGGATGGACCAACTGCCGCAAGGCGAGCGCAAGAACGGGCGCCGTATTGGTGACGTCCTCGCCCAGCACAAGCGCCGCATCCGACGCGCGCACTTCCTTTAAAGAAGAAGACCGGGCCGGCCCAACCTGGAAGATCTTTATGGCGGCGGCCGTCATCCGGTAATCCTCGGCCGATACCCCGAGGTAAAAGCGGTCCGGGCCCACCAGCCGGCGCAATGCGTAGTTTGCTTCCAACGAGGCGCGCGGCGAACCGATCCCGATCACGCGCCCCCGGTCGCGAAGGTGCGTGGCCGCCCGCTGCAGCGCTTCCCCGCGCGCCACTTGTTCGAGCGGGGCGTTTCTCTCCGGACGCGCAAGCGGCTCGCTCGTCCGGGAATCGCCGGTGACGAATTCATACCCGTATCGTCCTCGGTCGCACAGGAAATACCCGTTCACCTCGCCGTTGTAGCGGTTGCGGATGCGGCGCAATTCGCCGTAGCGCGATCCCGCGATTGTGTTGCAGCCAAGGCCGCAATGCACGCAGACCGACGGGGCGGTCTGCAAGTCCCATTTGCGGGAATAGTGGCGCTTGATGGTTTTATCGGTGAATACTCCCGTCGGGCACACTTCCACCAGGTTGCCGCTGAACTCGTTTTCCAGCGCCCCGTCTTCGGACCGCCCAAAATAAACGTGATCGTGCGCGCCCAGCGCGTCGAAATCGCGGCCGCCTGCGTACTGGCGGTAGAAACGCACGCAGCGGTAGCAATGGATGCAGCGGTTCATCTCGTGATTGACCAGCGGCCCGAGGTTCTGGTTGCGGAAAGTCCGCTTGGGAAAATCATATTCGCGATGGACGTGCCCGGTCATTACGGTCATGTCCTGCAGGTGGCATTCGCCGCCCTCGTCGCAAACCGGGCAATCGTGCGGATGGTTGATCATCATCCATTCGATGACGGAGGCGCGGAATTCCTTCGCCTCCGGATCGTCTATGGAGATGCGCACTCCGTCCGCGGCCGGGGTCATGCAGGACATCACGATCTTCCCGCGCGTGTCGTGCTCGTCCTTGAACTGTTTGACGGCGCATTGGCGGCACGCGCCGACCGAACCCAGCGCCGGGTGCCAGCAGAAATACGGCACGTCGAATCCGAGGCCGAGGCAGGCCTGCAGCAGGTTCTGCCCGTCCTTCACCGTGTATGGCCGGTTGTCGATGTAGATCACCGCCATGGATTCAACTCCAAGGGCACTGCTTTTCCCGGATGTGGCGTTCAAAATCCTCGCGAAAATATTTCAACGCGCTTTGCAGCGGTTCCATCGCGCCCGGCGCCAGCGCGCAGAAGGTGCGCCCCGGCCCGAGCAGCCTGGTGTACAGCGTCAACCGGTCGAGATGGGAAGGTAGACCGCGCCCGCCCTCGATTTCCCGTAGGATTTTCTCCGTCCAAGGCAACCCCTCGCGGCAGGGAGTGCACCATCCGCAGGATTCACGCGCGAAGAAGAGCTCGAGGTTGTGCACCATCCCGACCGGGCAGGTTTTATCGTCGAGGATGATCATGGTTCCGGTTCCCAGCCGGCTGCCGGCTTTTTCCACCGACGAAAAATCCATGCGCACGTCGAGATGCTCCTCGGTGAGGAAGTCGGTGGACGCGCCGCCGGGCAGCAGAGCGCGGAAACGCACACCGTCCCGCATTCCGCCCGCGTGCTCCTCCAGGATCTCCCGGACCGGCGTCCCCATCGGCAGCTCCCACAACCCCGGCCGCTTCACCTTGCCGCTCGCCCCGTAAAGTTTGGTTCCGCCGTCGTCGGTGAGGCTGAGCTTGCGGAACCAATCGGCGCCGTTGCGGACGATGTGCGGGACGTTGCACAGCGTCTCGACGTTGTTGACGATCGTGCCTTTCCCCCACAGGCCGCTGGTTTGCGGGAACGGCGGCCGGGAGCGCGGGATGGCCCGCTTTCCCTCCAAGGCGTTGAGCAATCCGGATTCCTCGCCGCAAATGTACCGCCCGGCGCTGACGTGCACATATAGCTCGAGGTGGTAGGACGATCCAAGAATATTCTTCCCCAGGTAGCCTGCCTGATAGGTTTCGGCAACCGCTTTGCGCAGAATGCGCTCGGCTGGTTTGTATTCCTCCCGCAGAAAAATGTAGGCCGCCTCGGCTTGGATTGCGTACGCGGCGAGGATCATACCCTCGATGAGTTGATGCGGATCGCCTTCCAGGAGCACGCGATCCTTGAAGGTGCCCGGTTCCATTTCGTCCGCGTTGGCCACCAGGTATTTGGGACGCAACGCCGTCTCCCCCATCGGAACGAAGCTCCACTTGGATCCGGTCGGGAAGCCCGCTCCGCCCCGCCCGCGCAGATTGGAATCCTTCACGATCCCGGTGAGTTGCGCCGGGGTCAGCTCGCGCAGCGCCTTGCGGACGGCCTCGTATCCTCCGGAGCGTTCGTACTCCGCCAGGTCCGGCGCAGGCTGCCCGGGCTTGATGTTGCTGGTCAGCGGACGTTCCATCAAGTCTTTTCCTCTTCATGCGGCGGGGAAAATCTATCCGCCGCCAGAATGCGCTAACTAGGCACTGAAAAAGTCGGGCTTTGTCATTGCGAGGAGCGAAGCGACGAAGCAATCTGGTGTTTCCGACGAGAAAAACGAGATTGCTTCGCTCCCTTCGGTCGCTCGCAATGACAACTATTCTCTATTCCGTTGCCTATCATGGATACCGGGATAGGATCCCTTCGACGTTCCCGGGATTCCAGTCGGCGATCAGATCGTCGTCGATCATCAGCGCCGGCGCGTGTTCGCACACGCCGAGGCAGGCCGACGGCAGCAACGTGAAGCGGCCGTCGATGGTGGTTTCCCCCAGCCGGACGCCGAGCGTTCCGGTCAAAGCATTGCAGACTTTCTCGTATCCCATGATCCAGCAGCTGACGCTGTCGCAGATCCGGATGATATGACGGCCCACCGGTCTGCGGAAGATGACCGTATAGAAGGTCGCCACCCCTTCGAGTTCCTCGGGGGTCATCTCGAGATACTCGGCCACGTCCCGCAGAGTCTCGTCGGAAATCCATCCGCGACGGCGCTGGACGATCTTCAACGCATCCACGCAGCCCGATTGCTTCTGTGGATAATGCGCCAAATCGGCTTCCAGTTCGCGGATCTCTTCGGGTGTCAGCATTCGGCTCTCCGGAATTCCTCAGCGGTCCACGTCCGCCAGCACGAAATCCACGCTTCCCAAAATCGCGATCAGGTCGGCGATTATCAGGCCGCGGCTGATCAACGGAACCATCTGGATATGCGGGAAGGAGGGCGTACGGATGCGCGCGCGGTAGGCGTGAATTCCGCCGTCGCTGATCAGGTAATAACCGTTGTTGCCCTTGGTCGCTTCGATCCCAGCGAACGCTTCGCCGGCCGGCATAACCGGCCCCCAACTGACGCTCAGGAAATGGGCGATCAGGGTTTCGATGTCGTGCATCGTGCGTTCTTTGACCGGCGGCGTGGTGAGGGGATGATCGGATTTATACGAACCGGCGGGCATATTCTTGCGGCACTGCTCGATGATCCGCAGGCTCTGGCGCATCTCCTCCACGCGCACCCTCGCCCGGTCGTAGCAATCGCCGTTGGCGCCGACGGGAATGTCGAATTCGAACTGGTCGTACCCGCCGTACGGACGCTGCTTGCGGAAGTCCCACCCAAGGCCTGTCGAGCGCAATCCCGGTCCGGTCATTCCCCATTCGATCGCTTCCTCGCGGGTGAAGGCGCCGATCCCCTGTGTGCGGCCTTTGAAAATCCGGTTCTGCAGGACCAGCATGTCATATTCCTGCAGGCGCGCCGGCATATAACGCAGGAAATCCTCCACCAGCCGCTCCCACCCCTGCGGCAGATCCTGGGCCACGCCGCCGATCCGGAACCAGCTCGGGTGCATCCGGCCGCCGGTAATGGCTTCGACGATGTCGAAGATCCGTTCGCGGTCGTTGAAGGTGAAGAACACCGGCGAAAGCGCGCCGAGGTCCTGCGCCAAAGTTCCGTACCAGACCAGATGGCTGGCGAGCCGGAAGAATTCGGAGAGCATGATGCGGATCACCTTGGCCCGGTCGGGAACGTCGACCCCGCCAAGCTTTTCCACGGCCAGGACGTAGGCGAGGTTGTTCATCGACCCGCCCAGATAATCGATGCGGTCGGTGAAGGGAATATACGTATGCCATGTCTGCCGCTCGGCCATCTTTTCCGCGCCGCGGTGGTGGAATCCGATCTCCGGCACGACGTCGAGAATTTCCTCGCCGTCCAGCTGCAGCAGAAAGCGGATCACGCCGTGCACGCCCGGATGGTTCGGGCCGAGGTTGAGGAAGAGGTACTCGGAATTTTCGCCGCGCGGCTTCATCCCCCATTCCTCGGGATGAAAACGGAGCGCCTCCTGCTCGCGGTCCACGCGTTCGGCGGGCATTTGGAACGGGCCCATCTCGGTGGCGCGGGCCGGGTGTTCCTTGCGCAGGGGGTATCCTTCCCAGGTGGGCGGCATGAGGATGCGCCGCAGGTTGGGATGGCCATCGAATTTGATCCCGAACATGTCCCACACTTCGCGCTCGTACCAATTGGCGGCGGGGAAGATGTTCGTGATGCTCGCGGCGGTCGGGTATTCTCCCTGCAGCGCCGCCTTGATGCGCACGTCGGCGTTTCGTTCCAGCGACAGCAGGTGGTACACCAGCGTGAAGTCGCTCGCCGGCTGGCCCTCGCGGTGTACGCGTTTCCGCTCGTCGATGGCGGTCAGATCGTACAGCATTCGGTAAGGCTGCGGCGCGCTGTTTTTTAAAAATTTCAGGACTGGCGTCACGCTTTCGCGCGGCACCCAAATCGTGGGGACCTCGTCACGGACCGATTGCGCCGCGAATCCGGAGGCCGGGCCGAACTCCCGTTGTAGATCCTGGAAAACGTCGCTGCCAGTCATGCCGCCTTTACACCTCGTCCGGACCGCGCAACACGGCCGCCTGGCTGCGTTGATCCCGCTTGGCATCCCGCTGGGCCGGAAGCGGCGCACGATACACACCCTGCGGACCGACCACCCAACTCAACGGACGGCGCTCGGTCCCCACCGCGCGCTGAAGCAGGTTTAGTCCTTCGACGAATGCGTACGGGTTGGGGGGACAACCTGGGACGTACACGTCCACCGGCAGGAATTTATCCACACCCTGGACCACGCTATAGATGTCGTACATCCCGCCGGAATTCGCGCAGGAGCCCATCGAGATCACCCAGCGCGGCGCCATAACCTGTTCATACAGTCGCTGGACAACCGGCGCCATCTTGATGAACATCGTGCCAGCGATGATGATCATGTCGGACTCGCGGGGCGTCCCGCGGATGATCTCCGATCCGAACCGGGCGAGGTCGTACTTGCTCGTCAGGCTGGTGGCCATTTCCACGAAGCAGCACGAGAGTCCAAATCCGAACGGCCAGATCGAATTACTCCGTCCCCATGCGAGCAAATCTTCCAGCCGCGTTAGCAGGACCGACCGCTTAACCGCCTCTTCCAAAGTCTCTCGCGAGGAAGCCGGGGTGAGATTTGGAATGCTATCGATCGTCCGCGTCACGGCGGGTTTCCTCCTTGCGACGATCCAACGATTTGCGACCGATGGATCCCCAGTCCAAAGCGCCGATCCTCCACAGATACGCCAGCGCCGTCAGTAGAACTCCGATGAAGAATACCATCTCCGCATACCCGGCCCAACCCGCTTCCCGCAGCGAAACAGCCCATGCGTAGATGAAAACCGCCTCCAGATCGAACAGGACGAAGAACATCGCCACTAGATAGAACCGGACGGAGAATCGAATGCCCGAGGATCCGGTGGGCACGATCCCCGATTCATACGGCTCCCCGGTCGCTTTCCCCGTGTGGCGTTCCCCCAGCACGGTGGAGATCGCGAGCGTCGCCGTCACCAGGATGAGAACCGCGAGGGCATACACTCCCAGCGGCCAGACGATTTCCGTGACGGGTGTTTGCATTTTAAATGCTCCTCTCCTGCCGATCTTAAACCCGGCCCCTGCGCGCCGGTTCGATAGTCTACGACCAGCGCCGTTTCACCTTGATTGCCGGCAAAGCTCCGATTTGGGCCTTGTCCAATTTTAAATATACCGTGCGTTCGGCAATCCGGTCGATCTGCCGGACCGGGATCGTGACGTCCCGCGGATCCCACAGATGTCCCTTGCGCAGGACCAGATGCGTGATGTGATACTGCTCCGGTTCGACGATGAACTCGTCCACCGTCCCGACGTAACCGTCGCACCCTTCCACCGGCGAACCCCTGCGGACGGCCAATTCGCCCGGCGGGATTTTCTCATGCTCGAGGAAAATTCCCGCGACGGCGGGGACCGCGTACGGCTGCAGGAACATGGTTCCGCTCAGGTCGTTGGGAATGAATTCGGATTCTGAAAATATTTCCATCTGTTCAAGTTCCCCTCTGGTGCAGGAGAGCCGGATGAGGTCCGGATCGCTTCCCTGGATCCGCTCGACCGGCACCAGACGGGAGAGAATGGAGTCGTTCCGCTCCCTCACCACCACGTGGGTGATCCGGTCGTTGACCGGATTGAGCACCGCGCAAATCGAGCGACCGCAGTCTCCGTCTTTGCAAACCACTTTGGCGTTTATCGGAACGTCCATGCTGCGCCGTCCTTCCCCGCCGTCCCAACCGTCCGCTCAACGCAAATCCCGCATCGTCTGCAGGTAGTTGATGACGTTTTCCCGGCTGAGAACGCCCTGGATCCGCGCCTCCGCCATCACCGGAAGCTGGTTGACCCCGTCCTGGTTCATTTTCTGCAGGGCGTCCCACAATTCCGCGTCGGGGCCGACCCAGACCATTTTTTCGGCCGGGATCATCGCCTGCGAGACCAGCGTGCGGGACCATTCCTCGCGCGGAATCTCGCGAACCCTGTGCAGGGTCATGATTCCAGCCACGACCCCGGCGTTCTCGACGACGAAGAACCGCCTCCCCGCCCCGAGAATATGATCGTCGGCCAGCCGCTGGAGGGAAATATCGGCCGGGATGGTAACATAATTCCGGCCCATAATCTGCGATACCTTGTGGCCCGCGAGCAGCGTGCGCAGAGTTTGCTGCCGCACTTCTTGGGTGGATGCATTTTCCAGGAACCATCCAATGAAGACGATCCACAAGCCGTTCAGGAAGGAGCCGAAAAAAATCAGCCACACGCCCAGCAGAATGAAGAGAAAAGCCACGATGCGTCCCAGCATGGCGGCGATCAGCGTGGCGCGGTCGAAATTCTTCACGACCCCCCAGACGATGGCGCGGAACACGCGGCCGCCGTCGAGCGGGAAACCCGGGATGATGTTGAAGAGCAGCAGCAATCCGTTGATATAGGTGAGATACTGGGCCAGCGCCAGGAGCGGTGGAACCCCCGCCACCACCAGTTGCAGTGCGGCGAAGAGGAGCGCCAGCAAGAGGCTGACCGTCAATCCTGCCGAGGCGACGAGGAAATCCGTGAGCGGTTTGGTGGCTTCCTCCGTAATTTGAGAGACCCCTCCGAAGACAAACAGCGTGATCGAACTTACCGTGATGCCGTTGCGCTGAGCCACCACCGAATGTCCCAACTCGTGCAGCAGTACGCAGACGAAGAACATCATGGCCGTAGCGGCGCCTAAAATCCAATATTCGGGGACGGGCCAATTGGGGTATGCGGCGGGGTAATAGGAACCGGCCAGCAACCAGGTTAACAGAATAAAAATGAGGAACCAGGAATAATCCAGCCGGACGGGAATATTAAAAATTTTTCCGAGAGAGACCGTTTGTGACCGCATGCACGCTCCTTTATATTCCAAACGCGCGACGAAGCGGAAATTCGGGGCCGGAAGATTACTTCCGATGTCGCGATGTGTCTGCCTAGCCCTGCCCCTCCGGTCTTTCGCGATCGTCGCCCCTGCGGACAAGGCTTCCCACGATCAACTTCTCCCAGGCTTGTTCCGCGGCCCAAGCCACATCCTCGTCCGGAGCCAGGCCCTGCAGCGTGCGCAGCAACTTTTCGATCGTTTCGTCGTGGAACCCGCCATCCGCCAAGGCGTGCAATACGTGGCGGGCTCCCTCGCGCATCCGGATGGATCCGAAGCACGAGATCAATCCCTGCAGCACAGCCGCCAAACTTGCCGGCCCCATTGCGATCAATCCTTCTGCGGCCAGCCAGCGCACTCCAAAATCGTCGTCCTCCATTGCATTCATCAAATCGTTGGCCGTGTCAGGATCATGAATCTGGCTGAGCGCCTTTGCCGCCTGCCAACGTGCGTTGCCGTTGGAATCCGTCAGCGCAGCCAGGAGCGCAGGAATGGCGGCATGTCCCAAAGCCAGCAATTTCTCCCTGGCCTCGGCCCGCTTGCGCGAGTTCGGGTCGCTTAATCCGGCAACCAGTCTCCGGCCTTCCGCAACGTGCAGCCGGTCCTGGGGATCGGCGTTCAGTCGCTCTTCTATTTTCCCGGAGGATGATTCCAATCGAGATTGCGAAGATCCCCCTTCCGCTTTCCTCCCATGAAGCATGTGTCCGCCTTTCCGATAGTCGGGGGAAGCACAGCCGGTCCGGTCACGATTGTCAGCGCCGGATCCGGATCCTGCTCAAGGCGGGCAGTAGCCAGCGATCCCCTCCCCACCAGCCGGCAATCCGCCAGGCAAGCGCCAATCCGATCTCCATCACAAGCAAAGACGGATTGATGCTGACCGAACCCGCCAGAAGATAGTTGAAATTCATCAACCCTCCGAAGAAAGCCGCAAGGCCTGTAAAAATTCCCAGCAGGAGGCCGACTCCGACCAGGAACTCTCCAAACGAAACGACATAACTCCACGCGGCCACTTGCGGCAAAACGACGTTTTGCACAAACCAGGCGTACCAGGATTGGACGTTCGGATGCGCTCCCGTGGCCAGGGTAAGGGAATGATTTAAGAAACCGGCCAGGGAAACGCCCGCTTTGCTTCCGACCCAGGCCGGGTCGATCAGCTTCGCCCACCCGGCAGTGAGCCATTCCCAGGCCGCGTACAGGCGTACGATCAACCAGAACCAGGCCCAGCGCTTATCGGTTATAAAACGGATTGGGAATCGTGGGTGTTCGGCGTTCGCCTGTTCGGGATTATTTTTCAGTGCCATGCATGCCTCCTTCTATAAATGACTGCGGTTCTCCATACCATTTCCCGCGAGTTCCGCCACCAAGCCCGCTTCTCCGTTCCCTGCCCCGGATTGATCCTCCGCGCTTATCCCTTTGCGGGAGTATTGACGCTTAATGTTTCGAGAGCTTTTTTTACGCTGTCCTCTGGACTCACCTTGATCTGGATATCCGCAAGTCGGCCATTTTCGTCGACGACAAAATGGCTTCGGACAATAGAGCCGGCTACCCACACACCGTAGGTTTCCGCCACCCGGTGATCGGTATCCGCCAACAGCCGGAAGGGAAGGTTATATTTGTTCTTGAACTGAATATGCGAATCAACACCGTCGGGGCTGATCCCCAGAACTAACGCATGTTTTTCCTCGATCACGTGATATTTATCCCGGAAGCCGCAAGCTTGCGTCGTGCAGCCCGGCGTGTCATCTTTTGGATAAAAATAGACGACAACCCGTTTTCCGCGAAAATTAGATAGCTTCACTTTAGATCCGCCGTCGCTGAACAATTCGAAATCCGGAGCCAAATCGCCGATTTGAAGCGGTTTCTTAGCCATAATCCTCTCCTTTTCCACGAACCTGACCGACCGGAATTTCATCTATCTTCATCTATTGTAGCAACTTTTGTTTTATAAAATAATTAGAATTCTTCGGGTAAAATAGGTCTTGCGTGATTAAAAAACGGATATTTTGATAAGAACGGAATAATTCGTCCGTCCGCCAACGAATGGATCCTGGCTAATTTCGTCCAAGCCTGGAAGTAAGCATTGTTCTTGAAAGTTATACAGCCCCTTCTTAACATATCTTTTCAACCAAACAAACCGAAATATAGCCCTACACAACCCCGCTTTGGATTTTCCGCCGGAAACCCTTGCCCCCAGAGATCACGTTAAAAGGCCAATAAACATCGGCTGCTCTTCCGGTGTTTCCTTAAGGGATCCCAAGACGACGCAACCGCTGAATTGTCATATTGGGATTCTGGCGGGAACGAAACGGCCTGGCTTGTGGTTTAATACCACTCCGAAGGCCGGGGCCTCCGCCGGCGGCTGTCCATAAGGTGACGATGCCATGATAACCAGGGAAAATATAATCATCGAGCTATCCATCCTTTCCGCGGATTACGCCCGACTCGGAGACCAGGTGCGTGAGGCTGAATCCGCCGGAGCCGACGCGATCCAGATCGACGTAATGGACGGGCATTTCGTCCCCAATCTGACCTTCGGGCCCGGGATCGTGCGAGCCTTGCGTCCGCTGGTCGGGCTTAAACTGGATGTACATCTGATGGTCGATAATCCGGATTCGTTCATCCGAATTTTCGCCCAAGCCGGAGCCGACCGCCTGATCGTCCACCAAGAGGCTTGTCCAAATCTGGATCTGACCCTGCAGGCGATTTGTGATCTGGGAGTGGATGCCGGTGTCGCCATCAATCCGGCTACGGACGTTAGCGTCCTGGAGGAAGTCCTGGGCCGGGCGGATATCATCCAGGTGATGACGGTAAACCCGGGATTTGGCGGCCAGGAATTCATACTCTCGCAATTGGAAAAAATAAGTCGCATACGAACCATGCTGTTGGAACGGGGATTGACAGCCCGTATCGCGGTGGACGGCGGAATCGACGAAAAGACCGCGCCGCTGGCCGTCGCCGCCGGGGCGACCGTCCTGGTCGCCGGCTCGGCGATTTACAACCGCCGCGGCACGGTGAAGCAAAATATTGCCGCCCTCCGGGCGATTGCGCAGGGTGGAATATCGGCCGCGCAACGGCCGTCCTCGTAACACTTTCTTTCGTCGCCCAGCCTCCGCGGTGACGGCGGCTCGAGAAACAAGGAATCTCCCCTACCTGCAGCCGGCTTCCAATTTTTTATTATTTTTAAACCGGCATCGCCCGCCCTGCAGCTATCCTGTCGCAGGGCTTCTTTTTATCGTTTCATCCTCTTTTTCAATCTTCACTTATTGGACTTGTACCCGGAACACATGCAGTACCCACTGCGAATCCGGAATATTCGGACTCATGAGATTGACTGCATGAGGATGTTCGCGCAGGGCGAGGATAATCCCGTCGTTCAGTTGGTCGCGGGTGAAGGTAAGCGTTCTGTTCTCCAAACCGGTGAACGTAACCTGGGAAAAGTCTGTCACGCCGGCTGCGGCAAGGAAATCCGGTATGGTCGGTCCTTGCTCTGTCTTGCCGTTGATTAACAGCATTTGGCGCGGAAGTTTCGCAATTGTCAAATAGACCATGGTCACGCTGGTGCCGTCGGCCCGGACAACCTCGACCGGAGGAGCTTGGGTGGACGTGTTTGGCGTTGGTGATGCCTGGCCGAGGTCCTTTACAGAAGACCGCAGCCCCGCGCATCCCGCCAATAAAATAAATCCTGCAATCGCCATCGATCGGAATATCGTTTTCAAGTTCGTTTCTCCTTTGTTATTCCATCCCTATTCTTCACTTAACACGAATGTTCTGCGACCTCCGGGTATGGGATGTCTCTCATGAAAGCGGCCCCATCTCGTGGCCATCGTCCTGGATCGCATCTTCGGCATTGTAATGGAAAGCACACTCCGATGCAATCAAATGAAAAACGATCATCGAACGCTAATCTTCGCAAATCCTCCAGAGCAATGTCTTGGTTCCTCTTTGTGCGTATTTTTATTCCCCCTCTTCCACCGATATGGTGTGACCGGGAATTTTCTCGCCCCGACCACGCGGTTTCCAATCGATTCCGTTGTTCTTCTCCAAAGGGTATAATCACTGCCAGAGATTTATAGAATCACCGGGAATAGAAATATGATGCGTGTTGGCACACCCACATCCGTTTCGCTACGCCATCGACCGATCATCGTCCGCATGGTTCGCGTACTCCGGCACCTGGCAACGGCCGGAGTTATTGCCTGGATAGTGTCCTCCTGCGGATCGGCCGCACCGGATACATCCTCCGCCGCTTCCACGCATTCCGCACAAACACTGGCCATGCTGATAACGCAAATGGGCGGTCCCACGGAATCGGGCCTCACCCCTTCTCCCACGTCCCGCGCAACCCCCAGCATTACGCCAACCCGCACCGCCCTTTCCAAGGGCACCCGCAGCGTCATTCCCACCGTTCTTTTGACCACCCCAACCCGGCACCCGCTCCGGGCAACCTTTCCCGGCGCCACGCCGACCACCGACAGCACATCGTTACTCACACAGACGCTCACCAAACGATGCAATGCGGCTTATTATGTGGGCCCCATCCCGCCGGATAATAGCGAGGTCAAAGCGGGATCAACCTTTGTCCAAACCTGGGTGATCCGGAACGCCGGCACCTGCACCTGGTATCCGAGTTATTTCCTTTTCTATTATTCCGGCGCGCACATGCTGGGACCGGATATCGTAGACTTCCCCCAAATCATTCCGCCGAATGGGACCCTGTTCCTTTTTGTCACGCTGGTCGCACCGAGTGATCCGGGGACATATACCGGCCGGTGGTATCTCCGGGACCCGAATTTTGTTCAGTTCGGAATCGGGCCCGAATATAGCGATCCGCTCTTGGTGAAGATTACCGTGGTCGCGGACACCGGGGGGTAATTCGATGGCGGGAAGAACCGCAAGGGCGACTTCCCGATTGAGAAAAGGAGCCAACTACTTTACGATCGCAACATCCGCTCCGATCCGGTAGGTCAATCCTTCCATCTTGCGAGGTCTGATGAGGCTCTTCGTTCCAGGACGGATTTGTCTTTTTGGCGAACATTCCGATTGGGCCGGCGGGTACCGCCGGATTAACGCCGAGATCGAGAAGGGCTATACGCTCATCTGCGGCACGGATCAGGGGATTTATGCCGAGGTGGAACCCCATCCCACCTCGCTTGTTTTGTCCTCCACCACCCGGGATGGAAAACTGCATGGCCCCTACGAAATCCCGATGCACCCCAAGACACTGCTGGAAGAAGCGGAGAAGGGCGGCTTCTGGAGTTATATTGCCGGCGTGGCCTATCAGGTATTGACCAATCATCATGTGCGCGGATTGGTTATCCATAACGACCGAACCGACCTGCCGATACAGAAAGGCCTCTCCTCCAGCGCGGCGATCAGCGTGCTGGCGGCGCGCGCCTTCAACCGCGTCTACGACCTGAAACTCACCGTGCGCGGCGAAATGGAACTGGCCTACATGGGCGAAATCACCACGCCCTCCCGCTGCGGTCGGATGGACCAGGGCTGCGCCTTCGGCAATCACCCGGTGCTGATGACATTCGACGGCGACCGTCTGGACACTTCCACGCTGACCGTCGCGGGCGAGCTGTTTTTTGTCATCGTCGATCTGCAATCGCGCAAAGATACGATGGAAATCCTTAACCGCCTGAACCGCAGCTACCCGATCGCCGAAACCGAAATCGAACGGGGCGTGCACGAACTCCTGGGCCCAGTCAACAAGCGCATCGTCGGGCAGGCGGCGGAGGCGTTGCGCGAAGGCGACGCCCGGCGGCTCGGCGCGCTGATGACCGAAGCGCAAGCGCTCTTCGATCGATACGGCATTCCCGCCTGTCCGGAAGAGTTGACCGCTCCCGTGCTGCATAAGATCCTTTCGTATCCGCCGCTTGCGCCGCATATTTGGGGCGGAAAAGGCGTCGGTTCGCAGGGCGACGGCACGGCGCAATTCATGGCCCGCAGCGCGGAGGACCAGCAGGCTGTCATCGGAATCCTGGAAAAGGACCTGCATCTGTCCACGCTGGCGCTCACGATCCGCCCCTCGCAACGAATCCGCCGAGCCCTCATTCCGGCCGCCGGATTCGGAACCCGCCTGTTCCCCGCCTCGAAAGCCACCAAGAAGGAACTGTTCCCGGTGGTGGACCGGGACGGGATCGCCAAACCCGCCATCCTGTATATCGTCGAGGAAGCGCTGGATGCCGGGATTGAAGAGATCGTCATTGTCGTCCAGCCGGACGATCTGGACGAGTTCCGTTCCTTCTTCAACGATCCGGTATCGGTTGAGAACTTCAACAAACTGCCGCGGCAATTCCAGGAATTTGCCGGCCGCATCCTCGATATCGGCAAGCGGGTGACGTTTATAACCCAGAAGGCACAGGAAGGCTTTGGGCACGCCATCTATTGCG
>JBEKLP010000031.1:0-28427 GCA_050010135.1 Anaerolineales bacterium | reverse complement strand
GCCTGCAAATCCTTTCCACGCCCGGCAAAGGCACGCGGGTCCAAGTGCGGATTCCCCTGCAGACCGACGCCGTCGCCGAATCCCCCGCCTGACGCACAATGGAAAATTCGCCCTTCCTCCCCGGCTTGGTCCTCGCCCTGACGGTCTGGATCCTCCCCCTGTTTGTCCGCTACCTGCCTGCGCGGGTAATTTCACCGCTGACCAATCGGTTCCCAGGGATATCCGATCTGGCACATTGGATTTACAGCCTCGGGCTGCCTTACGTCGGCCTGCTCCTGGGATGGATCTCCTCGCGGGATTACGGCCTGACGGGTCAGACGGGTTTGGAATGGGCGCTCGGCGTGGCGGCGGCAATTCTCCTGGGATTGATCCTCGCTTGGGCATCCATCCGTTTTTCGAATCCGCGCGGATGGGGGGACGTGCGCGACGAAGCATGCTGGTCACTCTATCGGGCCGCAGCCTGGCCGCTGGTGAATTTTCTTTCGTACGCGGTGATTGCCGGTATGCTTGCGTCGCTGATCGAATTTGCCCCGGGAAAAGGGAAGGGAGCCGCAGGTTTTTCCCGTGCGACGGTAATTCCATTCCTGGTTCGAACCTTGGGATCGAGCGCGCTGTTTCTGCTGGCGCATAATTTCTTCCTGGCGATGCTGTATTATGTCATCGCTTTCGCCGCGTCCAAACCGGAATTTCCCGCGTGGATCGGAGGTGTGCACGCCCGGATAACAAATTTACGAATAAAGATCCGATAGAACGCCCTCACCCTACCCTCTCCCAGCTAATGCTGGGAGAGGGAAAAAAAAGATAGATGCCTCCCTTCTCCCAACTAATGTTGGGAGAAGGGAAGGGGATGAGGGAGGTAACGGATTATCCCGTTTTCTTCCATTCATAATGCCGCTTGATCTCCGATGCGTATGATCTTCCGATCTTCGCCCGGTTCGCCTGCAGCCACTCCGAAAAAACGATCTTCCCCAAAGGCGTTTGCCGCGAGGTCAGCAATCCCTGCATCAGGCCGCGCAGTTCGTCCGTGGTGAGCAGGACGTCGCCCAGCGCCCGGCCGATCATCCGGCCGAAGGCGATTGCGACCGCGGGCGGCATCGGAACGAAGAAGATCCATGGCCGGATGTTTTTGGCGATCTGGCGGAGGAAATCTTTGAAAGCGAATCTCTCCGGTCCGATTGCATCGACCGTCCCCGGCACCGGAGCCTGCGCGCAGATCAGCGCGAGGTCCGCCACATCATCAACATGCACCGGCTGCACCCCGTATCGTCCGTCCCCGAAGACCGGAAACACGGGGAAGACTCGCATCAACCGGGCGATGTTATTGACCAGGACGTCTCCTTCGCCGAAGACCAAAGTGGGCCGGACGATGCCATAGGGAACGCCCGCCTCGCGCAGCAGCCGTTCCTGTGCGGCCTTGCCGCGGTAATACGGCAGGGGAGAACTTTCCGAACTGCCGGTGACGCCGAGGTGGACGATTCTCTTCACGCCCGCCTTCCGGGCGCATTCGAAGAGCGTGGCCGTGTTGTGCAGCGCGCGCGCGTACGTCGTTCCCCCGTATTCGAACCGGATCCAATAGGTGTTGTAAAGCACGTCCGCGCCGCGCAGTGAGGCCTCCAATTCCTTCGGGTAGTCGAAAGCATATGGGAATGCTTCGACCTCGCCTCCAAACGGATTCGGTTTGTCGGGATGCGTGGTTATGGTACGCACGGTTTGTCCGCGCGCGAGGAGCCGCTGGGTGATATGGCGTCCGATGAAACCGAAGGAACCGGTGACGACGTTCATGGGTGTTCCCTCCGGGCAGAATCTGAATCAAGCAACCTGCGCAGGATGGGTATGGCCGCCTCCGCGGCGCGGGCCCGGTGGCTGATCCGGTTTTTTTCTTCCGGCGACAGTTCCGCCATCGTCACCTGCCGGCCTTCCGGTTGAAAGATCGGATCGTACCCAAATCCGTTCGAACCGCGCTGGGCCAATGTGATCTCCCCGCGGCACTCGCCCTCGGCGAAAGATGTGTCGCCACCCGGAACGGCGATCGCGATCACGCATACGAAGCGCGCCATGCGCGGCGCCGGTATGCCGCGGAGCTTCTCGAGAAGAAACGCCCGGCGGCGGGAATCGTCAGCGCCCGGACCTGCGTAGCGCGAGGAGCGCACGCCCGGCTCCCCGCCGAGCGCGTCCACCTCCAGGCCGGAATCGTCTGCCAGGGAGAGCAGGCCCGATGCGCGCGCCAGCGCGAGCGCCTTCTTGGCCGCATTCTCGCGGAAAGTGGCGCCGTCTTCCTCAACCTCCAGCGTTATCCCCAGGTCGTTGGGAAATACGATCTCGGCGGGGACCTCGCGCAAGAGCTCGCGATACTCGCGCTGCTTGCCGGCGTTGGTGGTGGCGACGAGCAACCGCGGTTTCGAAGGCATTGGGAATCCTCCAACGGATGGTAAAATCCAATGAGTATTTTACTTCGGAGACCGCCGATGAAACGTTGGCAGTTTTGGGTCGGATTGCTGATCAGCCTGGTCTGTTTATACTATTTCCTGATCCTTAAACAGAATTGGGCTGAACTATGGAAATCCCTGCGCACCGCCCAGTACCTTTGGCTGATCCCCGCCATCTCCATATATTTCGTGGGCGTGGCGGTTCGCGCCTGGCGGCTGCATTACCTGATGCGTCCGATCAAAAAAGTGCCGGTGAGGACCCTCTTCCCGATCGTGTGCATCGCCTACATGGGCAACAACATCTTCCCGGCCCGCGCGGGCGAATTTCTACTGCGGCCATACCTGATTCGAATGAAGGAAGGCGTCGCCTTCAGCGCGTCGCTCGCGATTGTGTTCGTCGAACGCACCTTCGATGCGGTGGTGATGATGCTCTTCATCTTCGTTAACCTGCCGGAACTCGCCAGGCTTGGCGCCGGAGGGTCGAACGTCGCCGGTACCATCGAGCGGTTGGCAGTCTATGGCACGATCCTGTTCTTCGGCGCGCTCGTCGTTTTCGTTCTCGCGGCGATGTTTCCCGCGATCACGGCGCGGGTGGTTGCCTGGCTGATCGCCCATTTCATCCCTTCCCGCTTCCGCCCGAAGGTGCAGGGCATAACCGACCATCTTCTCGAAGGCTTAAGCTCCCTGCGCTCGCCGCGCGACGTGGTGATGATCCTGTTTACGTCCATCCTGATCTGGCTGTTCGAAACCGGCAAATACTGGTTCCTGATGCACGCCTTCACCTTCACTGTCTCCTTCTTCGCGCTGATGCTGATGAACGGGATAGCCAATCTTATTACGATCATTCCTTCCGCGCCGGGGTACGTCGGGCCATTCGAGGCGGCCGGTGTCGCCGTACTGGAAGCGTACGGCGTGGACCAGGCCGTCGCCTCGGCCTACACCGTCGTCCTGCACGCCGCGCTGTGGCTGCCGATTACGATCTTGGGCGGAATATTCTGGGTGCGCGAAGGGCTTTCGATGTCGAAGGTACGGGAGGAAGCGAAAACGGAGTAAGGGCATACGGCCGTATGCCCCTACGGCACCCACGATCGAATCTCCCCTTTGATATTCGTCAGCGGTACAACCTCGCACGTATCCGGCTGGATCAACGCAATCGACGGGTCACCGGGTTGGAATGCGTTCGCATCCTGGATGTTCACCGCCAGCCATTTGCCGTCCGGACTCCAAAACGGACCATAGGCGAAGAACGGCTGGGCGTCCAATTGCGCCATCAGGCGCCGGTCCGTTCCGTCCAGGCGCGCAACATACACACTCGCCGCGAACAAACCGAATCCCTGGTCCAGATACGCCACCCATAGCCCGTCGGGTGAGAGCGCGAACGACGGATTCTTAAAGGTGATCGAGAACAGATCTGTAATCGCTCCCGTATCGATATCCACCAGCTTCAGGTATTGTTTGCCGCCATCGCCAAGGACGGTATACAGCACTTGTTTTCCGTCCGGCGACCAGCCGGCCGATTCCTCGATGGATACCCCGCGGGTTACACGGTGCAGATCCGACCCGTCCGCATTCATAACCACCACGTGATCATTTTCCAGGAACTGAGTCATCGCAATATGTTTGCCATCGGGGGACCACACCGGGCGCATGCCATCCACACCGGGCGGCGTGAGCGCGGTTTTCACGCCGCTCTCCAGATCGAGGATATACATCCGTTGGTCCTGCGCAAAAAGCAATTTGCTCCCATCGGGCGAAAGTATTCCATCGCCGAAGACCAATCCCTTTTCGCCGCTGCCGTCCACTCCGGAGAGAAACAGCGAGGGATCGGGTGCCACGGCTTCGCGCATGGTGAGGATCTTTCCGCCCAGCCCCGCCGGTAGAGGCAGCGCCGGTCCTTCGGCAAGTTGGTTCCACTTGGCCTCCGTCAAGCAAACCTGCGGGAGCGCCGTCGCCATCGGCGCTCCTTCTACAACCGGCGGATTCCATGTGACGTTCCAGTCACCGGCCAAAGTCACATTAACGACCGAGAGGTTGATTTGACCTCCGATCAGAGCGAAGTCGGTGAGGGCGTAGGTTTTAAAAGTGCCTGTCTGGTTCGGGGTGCTGCCGCCGCCGCTCGAGCAGCACCTGTCCTGCGTTTGAACCAGGCCCCCGCTTTTTTCGAAGTTGAGCTGCATCGCGCGCAAAGCCAACGGCGCCTGAACCGTAAACTCGAACCCCTGCATATCTCCTTGCGTGATCATTTTGGCCGAGAGCAGCGTAACCGGAATACCGAGGATCTGAAACGATTGGTTCAGCTCCCAACGCTGCACTTCGCGGGGGTTTGCTCCGGTATCGAATTGGATCGGTACCGGTTTCTGAAGGAACCCTTCGATGTCGGGAAACGTCAACCTCAACGGGCCGTGAAATGCTTTACCCTGGAGTCGATAAGCCCACCGGGTGGCACCAGGTTCCACGGTCTGCGCCATTCCATAATCATCGTAATCTCGTTCGACGGGAATCGGCATCCCGTCCGCATCCGTGATGATCGCCTGCATGGGTCCGTCTGCGCTTGCTAATCGATCGTCGTGCCAGCGCATACCCGTCGTCCAAGGTGATCACCCGGTCCAGCGAAAGCGTGATCCCGTAAGTCTCGGCCTTCGTCGGGCTGGCGCTCGCCGCGAGCGGCAAGGGTTCGACGGTCGGCGTCGGCAGGTCGACCACCGGCATCACGGTCAAATCCGGCGGCGCGGGCTTGAGGCGGAAGGGAAGGCTCCAATCCTCCGGCGCTTTGCCCGGGGGCATGTCCATGATGCAGGGAACAACAAACGTTCCTTCATTTACCGCCGGTGGCATGGCTCCGTAGATGAGCCGGCTGCGATATCCCGACCCCCAACCGCCGCCGCCCCCTCCTCCGGCGCGGGCGAGTTCCGTTCCGTCGGGGAGCCGCACTGCCTCGGGCTTCCAGCAAAGCGGGCCGCCTTCGCCGTTGGAATTGGCCGCCGCCACGGATAGCCCTTCCGCCGAATAGACGACAATCGTCTGCGTCGGATCCGCCACTACTTGTTCCAAGGTCAGCGTGATCCCCTCGCGCGTGACGGTCACCGGTTCGGACAGCACGCGGATCGAGCCGGGCTGGACGATTCCGATGCCGGGGATATAGCCGAGTATCTTTTGCAGGGCGGAGACGACGTTCTGCGGACCGGCGATCAGCACACCCGCGGCCAGCAAAATCGCAGCAACGGCAAACGCCCACGCCAAACGGGCGCGCATTCTGCGTCGGGATTGGAACATGAGTCCGCGGGCCACCAATCGCTCGCGCAATCCTCGTACGAACTCATCCCGCGGGGAAGGAGCCGCCGCGGCGGATTGCATTTGTTGCAACCATTCGGGGGAAGGAAAAAATTCGATCATGGCCTACTCCATTTGTCCGTACAGCCGCTCGAGCAGCCGGTAGACCGCTTTCTTCACCGCATCTTCCTTCTTCCCCAGCAGGGAAGCCATCTCGGCAAACGTCAGCCCGGCCGTGAAATGCAGTTGGATCAGCTCGCGTTCGCTATCCTCCAGCGACCGGATCAACCGCGCGAGTTTCCGGATCTGCTCGCCGCGGGCGACCTCGCCGGGGAGATCCGCGTCGGACGCAAAATCCCCGGCCTCCTCGAGCCGCAACGGCTCCCGCCGGCGGAAGAAATCCGCCGCCTTGCGGCGCGCGATGGAAAACAGCCAGGCGGAAAAATATCCGCGGTGGTCATAGCGCGGCAGCGATTCGATCGCGGCCAGGAAAGTCTGCGCCGTCAGTTCTTCGGCTTCCTGCGCCGAACCGACCCGGACATAGAGGTAGCGGTACACGGATTGCACGTACCGGTCGTATAACGCGGCGAACGCTTTCGGATTCCGGCGCGCCGCGAGGATCAGGGCGGCATCATCCTGCGCCGCGGGCTCGACCGGTTCGGCCGGCTGGGATTTTAGCATTCTGTTCGAATCCTCCGGTTGATGGACGGGATCAGCCTTCATAATCTATGAATAATATCGGGCCAACAGGCAAAAGGGGACAAATGGATAGAGAGATTCTAATGAAAGCGGGAGAATGAAGAAGTACACGGATTTCACCGATAAAGTGCCGAAGTCACCGATTAAGATATGGAAATCATTTACATTGGGAATAATTTTTTATCCTTCCGTGTATTCGGTTCCTTCGGTGTTTTCCGTGTACCCCAATCCAACACGAAATACACATCATCACTTGTTTAATTCCTCGTCGATCGCTTGTTGGAAGGCCTCGTACGGCTGCAGACCGGAAATCAATTTTTCGTTGATGAAAAAGGCCGGCACCCCGTCAACGCCTTTGCGAGTACCGTCCTGCATATCCAGCGTGATTTCCTTGGTAAAGCGGCCACTTTTCAGGCAACTATTAAAAGAAGAAAGGTTCAGCCCGACTTCCTGGGCATAGGTCGAATACATTGCGCTGCCCAATCCGCGCGGATCGCCATAGAGCAATTTGAAGTAATCCCAATAGCGCCCCTGCTCGCCGGCGCAGTTTGCGGCCACCGCCGCTGGATTTGCGTCAGGGTGGATCGAGATAAGTGGAAAATCGCGGAAGACAAAGCGGATCTTGTTTCCGTAATTCGCCTGAAGTTTTTCATATACCGTCGAATACCATTGCCGGCAATACGGGCATTGAAAATCGCCGAATTCGACCATGGTGACTTTGGCGTCCGCTGGTCCCCAGGATGGATCGTCCTTGCTGCTGGCGTCCAATTCAGAGTTGGATGCGGAACCTCCGCCGATGGAAACTAAATCCCGCACGGTGTACCCGAGCGCGATCCCGGATCCGAGCAGGATCAGACCCAGGACGATCTGCCGGATCGGCCAGGAACGCGGGGAAGCGTTCGAAGGAAGATTGATATTGTTCTTCATGCGCGGGATTGTATCACGCCGTAAACCGCCTCTTCGATCGGAATTCCGACTCGAGGCTCGGGTATAATCCCCGGAATGACCGCATCCGGAGATTGGAAACAGGCGCTCTCCCGCACACGCCGCGCGGCTTTCGGCCGGGTGGCTTCGCTCCTCGGGGCGACGGATATCACCCCCGCCGCCTGGGAGGAAATGGAATCGCTTTTGCTGCAGGCGGATCTGGGCCCGCGGTTGACTCAGGAAACGATCGCTTTTCTCCAACGCAAGGTAAAGGAACAGGGTTTGCTGCAGCGGTCTGAATTGGACCGGGCCCTGCGCGAATTCCTCGGCTCTTTTTTGGAATCCCCCGCCGCAGTTGAATTCACCGCCAAACCCGCGATCGTGTTGATCGTGGGAGTGAACGGTTCCGGCAAGACCACCAGCATCGCCAAACTGGCGGATCGTTATCAGCGCGAGGGCAAACGCGTGCTGCTGGCCGCGGCGGATACCTACCGGGCCGCGGCTTCCGAGCAACTCGAGGTCTGGGCTCAGCGGCTCAAGGTGGAATTGATCGCCGGCGCCCCCGGTTCCGATCCGGGCGCGGTGGCATTCGACGCCGCCCAGGCCGCGCTCTCCCGCAAGGCCGATCTGCTCATCGTGGATACGGCCGGGAGGCTGCACACGCGATTCAATCTGATGGAGGAGCTGAAGAAAGTCCGCCGCGTGCTGGGCAAGGTTATTCCCGGCGCGCCGCACCACACCTGGCTGGTGCTGGATGCCACCACCGGCCAAAACGCGCTGGCCCAGGCGGCCGGATTCCGCGAGGCGGTCGCGGCCGACGGCGTGATCCTGGCCAAGCTCGACGGCTCCGCCAAGGGCGGGATCGTCTTCCGCATCCGGTCCGAGCTGGGGTTGCCGATTGTCTTCGTGGGTCTTGGCGAGAACTCTCAGGATCTGGCGCCGTTCAACCGCGAGAAATTTCTCGACGGATTGTTGGAACCGCTGACCCCTCCCAAACCCTCCCCATAATAGGGAGGATGGCCGGAGCCTCTGTGATTTTCCGGGGCGAAGGCCGGGAGGGGTCGGTAAAACCGCCCCTCCTTCACCAGGGTATTTTTATTGAATATAAGAACAAATTGACGGGATTTTCAGGATTTTTTTCTGATTCTGTCTACCTTTTCCAATGCTTCCATGGTTCCCGCGGATACGAATCCGTAGGTAATCCCTTATAATCATCCGAGAGGAAGCCATAATGTCCGCCTTTGATGAGATTACCCAACGTCTGACAACCGCTAACGATAAACTCCGCCACCTCCTGGAGAGTCTTTGACCTCGCGTCCCAAGAAACCCGCCTGAAGCAGCTCGAAACCCAGGCAGCGGATCCCGCGCTTTGGAACTCCCCCGATAACGCCAAAAAACTCATGCGCGAACTCACCGGCTTACGCGGCCGGGTGGCCGAATGGCGCGGCATGGAGCACCGCGTGCGCGACGCGCTCGAACTGGCCGCGCTCGGGGACGAATCCCTTCTGCCGGAACTGGAAAAAGAAACCGCCGGCATCGAATCCGACCTCTCAAGGCTCGACCTGGAAGCGCTGCTCTCCGAACCCTATGATGACGCCGATGCATTCCTCTCGATCCACGCCGGCGCAGGGGGAACCGACAGCCAGGATTGGGCGGAGATGCTCGAACGCATGTTCCTGCGCTGGGCCGAGCGCCGCGGGTTTTCGACCGAAATTCTGGACCGCATGCCCGGCGAAGAGGCCGGAATCAAGAGCGTCACGATTTCCTTCAAGGGGACCCACGTGTTCGGATACCTCAAGGCCGAGAAGGGAGTCCACCGGCTGGTGCGGCTCTCGCCCTTCGATTCGGCCAACCGCCGCCACACCTCCTTCGCGCTGGTGGAAGTCTACCCGCAGCTCGAGCAGGCCGGGGAGATCGATATCCCGCCGGCGGACATTAAGATCGAAACCTATCGTTCCTCGGGCGCGGGCGGGCAGAACGTGCAGAAGAACGAAACCGCCATCCGCATCACCCACCTGCCCACCGGCATTGTCGTCACGTGCCAGAACGAGCGCTCACAAACCCAGAACCGTGAAAACGCAATGAAAGTGTTGCGCGCCCGCCTGCTTGCCCTCCAGAGCGAGGAGCAGGAAAAAGAGTTGTCCGCGCTCAAGGGCGAGCACGTCAAAGCCGAATGGGGCAGCCAGATCCGCTCCTACGTATTGCATCCCTACCAGATGGTCAAAGACCATCGCACCGAATACGAGACCGGGAACACCGCGGCGGTGCTCAACGGCGAGATCGACGGTTTCATCGAAGCTTTTCTCCGCTCCCGGATCGGAAATAAAAAATGAACCACCGCGAGGCAAGCCGCGCGGGATTCCAGAGGGCAACACCCAAGATTTAGCGCCTCAAGCGGCGGAATATTTCTCATTCCGCGAAAGCGGGATAATCGCGGGCGAAACAGAACCGAAAACGATCACCCGTCTCCGGCGGAATAAGGCGGTTCACGGATTTCACGGAATAAAACTGGATTATCCCGATCGTGCTTCGTGCGAACGGGGTAATCCGTGGTCCGGATTTTTCTATTAACAATTTGATAAGAAAATATCTCGGATATGCAATTTTCCGGGCATAATGCTACAAAAATTCAAGCAAAAACCAAGGTTAATCGGCGGATGTGCTAGAATAATTCCATGGATCCAAACACAAAAATAAAACCCGAAATTGGGTCTGAAGCCGCGAAATCGCCGACATCCTCCCAGCTTGAGCCGGGCGGACATAGCGACTCGGCGGTGAATAATAATCCTTGGTTGGCAATACTACGGCAACCCTGGCTGCGATGGTTCGGCTTTTTCATGCTCCTCGCGGTTCTGGTTGCGGTAATCGTGCTGGCCAGACCCGCGGTGAGTTCGTGGTTGTCCGCTTCCACCGGGAATCATGCCGCGGTACAAACACCCTCCGCTTCCGAGGAAGCGGGCCAACCCCTCCCGCAAGTAAACCGCTCGAGTCTGAATCCTTACCTCTCCCGGTTGATCACCGCCGGTTCCACCGAACCCGCCGATTTCCGGGCGGATGTGATTACGTATACCGTGCAATCGGGCGACTACCTCTTCGCAATCGCCGATAAGTTCAAGATCAGACCGGAAACCATCCTTTGGTCCAACTACGCCGTATTGAAAGACAATCCGGAGTTGATCTTTGCCGGCCAGGTGTTAAATATCCTGCCGGTTGACGGATTATATTATCAATGGCAGGCCGGAGATCGGCTGGACACGGTGGCCGGCACTTACGGCGTGACGCCGGAAGATATCATCCTTTGGCCTGGCAACTATCTCTCTCCGACCATCGACATCCAAAATCCCGACATCCCCCCCGGAACATGGCTGGTTGTTCCGGGCGGCCACCGGGCATTTAAAGAATGGGAAATGCCGGTGATCCGGAATACCGTGAACTCTTTGTGGTCCATTGGCGGCGCGGGCGCATGCCACGGGCCATTCAGCGGACCGGCTGGGACAGGAATGTGGGTCCTGCCCACCGCAAGCAACTGGATAGTCGGGAACAATTACAGCGCCTTTCATCATGGGGTCGATTTATACCTCACTATGGGCGAACCCCTTCACGCCGCGGACCGCGGGGTGGTGGTCTATGCAGGATGGAACACTTGGGGCTATGGGAACCTGGTGGTAATCGACCACGGCAACGGCTGGCAGACCGTCTATGGCCACCTCAGTGAGGTCGATGTGGGCTGCGGCTACATCGTACAACGCGGAGGCTTAATCGGGCTGGGCGGATCGACCGGCAATTCCACCGGACCTCACCTGCATTTCGAAATGATCTATAACGGCGTGCGTGTCGATCCGCATGGCTATCTAAACCTGAGAAACTGAGGCATCCAAAGACCTTTGGGGTTTTATAAACCCCAAGGGTCCTGCATCTCCCCGAAAAGACCGTCATCCTTGCGCTCGCATACCCAGCCCGATGGAAGATGTCCACTGCCGGGTGGAATAATTGAAAACCACATTTAGGAAAAGCACACTTTCACATCGACGGTCGGGATTGCAACCTGTGGCAGGCGACCATCGGCCGGGGAAAAGACGGCGAGATCGAGAAGAGCCGGGTGGAGCCGGTCTCGGAAGCGGAAAAGCAGCGGCTGCGGTCCGCACCAACCAAGTGCTCTTCGTGCGGCGATGCTTTTACCGCACCGATTTTGCATGGGCAGACGGAGATTTAATGCAAGTATTGAGGAGCAACGACGCGGTTTTAGGGGACCATGGATCTCACGGATAAAAAAGGGTTACACGGGATACTCCGCGTAATCCTTTTTTTATGAACCCGATTGGTCCATCCGAAAATAATTGATTTACGCTCTTTCATACCATGCCTGGTTTTCCACGATCCATCCCGTGACACCGCCTCCAAATTCCTCGATTTTCCACCAGGAGTATCCGTCGGCATTCACCGGGCCGTCTAAAATTTGGAAATAGGTCTCGCTATCCATTTGATTTAAAACACGGCTCGAAGTGGACGGCTGCTCGTGCACCCGGACCTTGTCGCCTGCATTGGTAACGATGTACCAATCATTGATTCGGAACACGGTCCAAAGCGTGGCTTTTCCGCCGGAAAGCACGAAGGTCGGAGCCCACGCCGGCAAGGCGGGCGGACTTGTCGACACCAGCTGGTCGCGCCATTGCTGGTCGGTCAGCCGGTTGGAACGCGGCTGCGTGAATTCATAATAGGTGAAGACACCCCCCTGGGCAACCTGCAGTTTGCCCTCCAAAGGCACCACGACGTAAATCCGGTCCACAAAACCGACGGCCGCCTCCAGTACCTCATCCGAATACCCGGAAACGGCGGCCACGACCGGAACCGGGGGCGCGTCTTTCACTGAATTCATGGAGCACTCCACCCAACCCAGACAGTACCAAATTGGCGCGTAATCATCTCCGGTAAGCGGGTCGCCACGGATTTCCTTCGCCGCAATATCCCCGAATTTCTGGAATCGATCTCCCAAGTCCGCCATTTGTTGCAAGAGGATGCCGAGCGGTTCATCCCCCGTTTGGCCGAGCGACTGCAGACCATCCATTCCCATCAGCCCTTGGGAAAGGGCTTGGGCGGCGAACGCCATCCGATAGAAAGCGTTCGGATCCGGTTCCACGTAGGCCGGCGCGGGTCCGGAGCCAGGTGGACCGCCGCCTCCGAGCCCTTCCGGCATTTTCGAATATAGAACGGTATCGTGTTTGAGTTCCGCCCAGCTGCCCAAACCCGAATTCATCTCCTTGTATCCCCATGCCGCTGTATTCATGAACGGGGGATAGCCCGCGCCCTTTGCCCCCAGCAGCGGGAAGAACGAATACAGCCAGGAATCATAAAACCGGCCCGTCCACTGGGATGCCGGCTGGGCCTGCACACCCTGGACGAGCTTGGAGAATTGTGTGCCGTAGTTTTCATACGCATCCATCTTGAGATCCGTCAACGTAGATCGCGCGGTGGATGAGCCGAAAACGGCCATCACGTCCAGGCCGCTGGGAAAATGCCGCTTTTTCACCCGATCGTCGATCAGGTTCTGGAAAATGAAGGCGTCGATCGTGAACCGCTGCCCCATGAACCGCCATCCCCTCTCGGGGGTCAGATCGGTTGTGGATTTTAAAAACAGCGAATTGATCTGCGGCGCGGGCAGCTCATCGCCATGGGAAAGAAACTCCTGCCATTGGGAATCGTCCGCCAGCATCGCATAGGTTTGGCGGTTGCCATAGACTTGGTCCATCAGCGCCGCGTATTCCAACGGACCCGCATCGTCCGACGGGCCGACGATGAAATCCAAAATCCGTTGGATTTCCCCCCAGGCCAGGGAAGCGGATTCGCCGCGGATCGTCCCGCGCCGCAGCGCCAGGGTGATGATCAGCGGCACGCGGGATTTTCCGGAAAGCATAAAATGCATCCTGCCCAGCCAGGTCATTCCCCGGAAATAACTCTCCAGATCCGGATCGCCCGCATAATGGCCGACGGGCTTGTAGGCCCCGTAATCGTCCTGAAAATCCGGGAAGAGCGCCGAGTAATCCTTTCCGTTTCCCGCCATGATCTGGGCGATCTGGCGGTCGACAACCTCGCGGACCGACGGATCGACGACAGAGGTGGGATCAAACAACTTGAGCGCAACGCTCAGATAGGCGATGGATTGTGTTCCTTCCGCATCGATCGACGTGCCCTGCCACTGGGCGGAGTTGGCAAAGAGCTCGGCCAGTGTCGCCTGCAGCACAGCCTGCATCCGCTGACGGATGTATTCCCGTTCCAGCGCCTTCAAGGTGTCGTCGAAATTCTGGTGCAGGGCGTGATAGGCCGCATCGACCGTCAGGAAATACGACTGCCCGCCGCCGACGCTTCCGCGGAGCGCGGAAAATTGATTCTCCTGGCTGTGGATGATGACGAAACCGTTTTTCCAAAGGTAGGTGCGCTCGGCGCCGGTCAGCCCGTCGACGACATGCGGGTTGGCAATGGTCAAGGATGAAACGGGAAGGGTATACGCCATTCCGCCATAGGTCGTCGGGTGCCATTCGGTCAGGGCGACATCGGAAAACGGCCGGGAGAAATCCACGGTGAAGGGGGGAAGAACCTCCGCCGACGGACTGGGTGTTGCCGGAGTCGACGCCGTCGACGTTGCTTGGACAGGGTTGGAAGGGGTGGACGATGCCGGAGCCCCCACCCGCGGTTCCAAGGATGCCGTCGGATCGGCCGAAGGAGCGGACTGGGACGCTTGGCAGCCGGCTAAACCAAGGATCACGAATGCAAGGACGAACCGGATACGCATAGTATTCCTTCCTTTTCATGGCGCGGATATCGGATCCGTTGATTATGCTCCGGCTGGGTTTGGAACGGAAATTTCCTAGGCCAATCCTCGCGCCTTCCGCGCGCCTTCCATTCGCAGGAGTTTCCGTTTTACGCTGACACCGCCCGCCGCGCTATACCCGCCGAGCGCGCCGCTGCTCGCGATCACGCGGTGGCAAGGCACAACCAACGGGATGGGATTGGCGCCCAGCGCCCGACCCACCGCGCGCGCCGCGCGCGGATTGCCGATCTCGGCCGCGATCAGGCCGTAGGTGGACACCCGGCCGTACGGAATGCGCAGTGCGGCGCGCAACACGCGGCGCTGGAAAGGGCTCATGACGCGCCAATCGATCCGGGTGTGGAAAAGTCGTCGCTTGCCCCGGAGATATTCGCGGATTTGTGACGACGCCTTGCGGACTGCGGCCGGCTGTTTTTCGGCGGCGGTTGAAAAAAACTTCCGCAATTGACGCTTCCAGGCCGCGGCGCTTCCTCCGATTTGCACCATCGCCAGCCCATATTCGGTGCACGCCACGTAAACCGGGCCCAGGTCGGTTGCCAGGACGTCGTATGCCAATGTTTTTGTTTTCATGCCCGCCTCAGCGATGTCGATCGCCAGTAGTGAATGCCTGTTGGAAATCCGACCCCAGCTCGCGTTGATCGTATTTTCGTCCGCCTCACTTATCCGGGATTACCGGTTCGTTATCCGGGCTGCGGTTACCGAATTTTCGCAACCGGCCATACAATCCGACGGCAATCAGTACCAATAACATTCCGGCCGAGAGAATCAATCCGCCCGAGAAAGAAAGCGGCGCAAATCGGAATTCCACGATATGCTCCCCGGCGGGCACGCGGACCGCACGGAAAGCGTAATCCGCCTGCAGCAGCGGGACGCGTCCGCCGTCGAGGAACGCACTCCAGCCAGGATAATTCACATCCGCCAGAACCAGAAACCCATCCTGCATAAAATTCGCGTCGACGCGCACGAGGTTGGGATCGTTCGACGGTTCCAGGGCAACCTTGGGTTCCGAGAGGCATGCCGCACCTTCCTCGCCCCGCCCGGTTTCGACGATCACGTCCTGTCGCGGGTCAAACGCCGGATCGATCACCGCAGCCCGGGCGTCTTCCGGGCCGATCATCCAGCGCGCGCGGCACACGCCCCATGCGCGCCCCGCGCCTTCCCCAAAATATCGCAGCGAAGGGGAATCTGCGCTGGCGGGCCACTCCCAGACTGCGCCGACGTCCATCATCCCGAGAATCCGCGCGCGTTGCGAATCCGGAAGCGTTTCCGCGGCTTCGATCAACGCGGCGTATCGACCGGGAACGAATGAATCAAAATTGTTCGCTGACGAAATACCGTCCATCCAGGCCGTGTTGGGCAGTTCCCAGCGCCGGACATCCATCCAATCCGCGATCCCCGAAAACGTGCGGAACAAAAACGCCCGGTTGTACATCAGCCGGTAGCGAATATCCTCCGGCATTAAGAGGCGGCTTCCACTTAAATTCGCGGCGATCTCCGCGCCCGCCGGGTTGGCCGCCCGATACAGATCCGGCGAAGTGACGGGAAGCAATCCGGCGTCGGCAAAGAGCAAATCGAGCGCGACGAGCGCGACGGCTGTCGCCGGCCAGATTCGCACCATCCCCGGCCGGTTTTGGGATTCGATTTTAAGCCACCACACACAGGCGATAAGGATTCCCAGCGTTCCGGCGACGATGATGGGAAGCGGAAACGTCGAGTGGGTTAACTTCAGTGAAGCCGCGCCGATTCCGCCGATCGTCACCGCAGCCGCGATCACCCCGAGGGTCGCCGGCCCGCGGCGGGACGTCTCCTGCGCCCGGACCCAACCCTCGGCGCCGGCCGCAGCCAGCAGGCAAAGTGTAAACACCAACCCGACCATGATCCGGGCCGGTGCTTGGAATAAATTGAACGTGGGAACGTGTTGGAAGAAAAACGGAAAGACCGCGGTCCAATTGCCCATCCCAAGGATCGCTGTCAATCCCAGCAACGCCAGCAGATACCCGTACGGGAAATCCGGAATCCCCCTGCGGCGGATTCTGCCGATCACGGCCGCCACAGACAGGCTCAGCGGCAAAAGCCCGATATAGATCGCGTCTTCCCAATAATTGGCATATCCCCAGTAATCGCCGTGGGCCGGGTTGCCGAAAAAATTCGGGACGATCAGTGTGAGCCAATGCCAGGGCCAGAAAGAGTACGTCATGGCCGAGGCGATCTCCGCCCCCGCCGCGCGCTGCGAAGTCCACCAGTATTCGACCGTCGGGAGGAATTGCGCCGCTCCGAACGCGAAGGCCAGCCCGCTGGCGGCAAAAAGCCGCACTCCGGCCAGCAGCATCCGTCTTCCGGCCGGGCGCATGGAAACGGCGCGCACGGCCATCCAACCCAGGAGGATCAGCCAGGTATACCAGGCCGTCTGCCAGTGGCCGGCCAGCCACTGCAGGCAAAGCGCCGCGGTGAGCGGCCATGCGAAGATTCCCTTCCGCTGACGGACGGCTTCCTCCCCGGCCAGGATAATCCACGGCAGCCAGGCGACCGAGACATTGATGGTCAGGAACCACGCCCGCGCCGCGAGGTATCCGGAGAGCATGAACGCCAGCCCGGCCACCGTCCGCCCCAGGAAGCCGATTCCGAGTTTGCGGCTGAGCTTTACCATGCCGATCCCGGCCCAGAGGAGATGCCCCGCCAGCAGCAGGCCCTGTCCGTAATCGACCGGGAGAATGAGGAGCAGCCAGTTCGGCGGATACAGCAGCGCCGACTGGGCGTTGGCCAACAGCGGCGCCCCCATTCCAAACAAAGGATTCCAGAGCGGCAAGTGACCGCTGAAGAGGATTTGCTTGGCTATCTCGTGCCAGGGGTAAAACTGCAACAGCGGCAGCCCCCAAAAGATATATCGGATGCCGGCCAGGACCGGCCATAAAAGAACAAGCAACGCGCCGATCAGGACCCCATAAGCAGGATCCACGCGCGAAAAAAAGTTCTTCGTGCGCACCCAAACGGCGGATGGCGTCATACGGTCTGGTATACCCTGTTTCCAAGGGGCAGGCAAGCGCCCGGAATCACATTCCGATTCCTCCCCGGCTGGCTTTGGTTATATAATCTTTCCAAGTTCCCGGCATGCGGCGCTGGGGAGAAACCGGGAAGAAATTTTCCGACGTCGCTGACCGGGAAGGAGATTTCCATGTCCCGTAATCCGTGTCTATTTCTTGTCCTTCCAGTCACCGTGGCCCTGCTTTCCGCGTGCGGGGGAACGCCGACCTCCAAGCCGGAACTTCTCGTATCAACCGTTCCAGCGGCCGCCTCCACCAATACACCGTCCCCCACTCAACCTGCTCTTCCAACGGCCACTCCTACCACCGCGGTGACGCTTCCCCCCGCTGCTCCCATGCCCGGGCTTGTATTTATGAAGGCAGGCAACGACGCTGCATCCCTGGGATTATGGATCGTGCAGGCCGATGGTCAATCAAAACAACTCAGCACCAAGGCCAATCCAAGGCTATCCCCCGACCAGAAGCAGTTGTTGTACAGTGAAAACGGGGATATTTGGCTGACCGATCTCGGAACGGGGAAAAATATCAACCTAACCAGGACGAACGATAAAGTCGAAACCGATTACCAGTGGTGGCCCGCCCAGCCGGGAATCATCGTATTTCATTACCAATATAAAACCGACATTCAACCCACGGCCGGCTACCTGGCGACGGTGAAAACGGACGGAACGAACTACATCCTGATCAACGATGAGATCGGATCGAATTCTCCGGCCGCGCTTTCGCCCGACGGCCAGTCGATCGCTTACGACCGCGGCGGAATCCCCTGGGTTTACAATTTCACCGGCGGCATGATGCCGATCTTCCCGAAGTCGTTCCAGGAAAAATTTCAGACCGCAGCCAACCCCGCCTGGTCTCCCGACAGCCGCAAGATCGCCTGGCAGCTTTTCGGCGACCAAACCGGCAGCGACGGTTGGAGCGGCGTAGCCGTGCTCGATCTGGACGCGCTGGAGGTAATGCTGCTGCATCGTTACCCAATCCCCGGCGGAAGCACCATCGGCAACTACCACCTCGCATGGAGCCCGGACGGAACGTGGCTGGCCGTGGCCAACCAAGCCGAGCTCGCGCAGGATGGTACCGTTTCCTTGTGGGTGATGCGCCCCGACGGCAGCGAGGAACATCATATCGGCAACGGTGACCGCCCCGTTTGGAGTCCGGACGGCGAAGCGTTGATTTTCCGTGCAACGTCCGGCGTGTTTGCGGTAAAAGTCGGCGAATGGAATCCGTTCCAGGTCACATTGCCCGCCGATTCGCAGGTCATCGATTGGGTGAAGTTAAAATAAGATGGGGTCGCTGGAAAAGATATCGGCCCGGAGTTTTAGCTCCGGGCTTTTATTTTTATTGGCTTAATCTTGACCATTCGGTGCATCAATTCCTCGACAAGCCAAGTTTTATCATCGTCGGTTTTTTTGAGTCGGTCAGGCATTTCGACTGTCTGCTCGCGTCGATCAACTGCGTTTTAAAGAGCAATATGAACCCTGCTGGTGAGCGTAGCGTCTGCTTCCTCGGTAATAAACAACTGAGTTTCTTGACAGTCTTCAAACAAACGAATGGGGATATAATTTTTTAAGAGAAAACCCGACTGTGTTTGTCGTGTATTGAGGAATGAGAGGGAACAAAGCATGAACAAGAAAATACTCATCCGGAGCCTTCTGCTGGCGGTTGTCCTATTCCTGGCGGGTTGTAAAAGCGCCCCGTCCACTCCGGCTGAAAAATTCACCATGCGCGTGGGATATTTCCCCAACATCACCCACTCGCAGGCGCTCATCGGCATTGCCCGCGGGGATTTTCAAAAAGCACTGGGCGACAACGTCACAATCCAAGCCACAGTATTTAACGCCGGGCCTTCCGTGATCGAGGCTTTGTTCGCCGGGCAGATCGATCTTTCGTACATCGGCCCCAATCCGGCCATCAACGGATACACCCAATCCGAGGGCAAAGCACTGCGCGTCGTAGCCGGAGCCACTAGCGGTGGGGCGGCGTTCGTGGTGCGTCCCGCGGCGAACATCAAATCCGCCGCGGATCTGGCGGGCAAGAAACTGGCCACTCCCCAACTGGGGAATACCCAGGACGTGGCCCTGCGCGGCTACCTGGCCGAGCACGGACTGAAAACCAAAGAACAAGGCGGCAACGTCGAAGTCGTGCCGACCGACAACGCGCAGATCCTGGACTTGTTTCGCCTCGGGCAGATCGACGGCGCGTGGATTCCCGAGCCCTGGGCCAGCCGGCTGGTGATTGACGGCGGCGGTACGGTCTTTATCGACGAACGGGATCTATGGACGGAGACCGGCGGCCAGTTCACCACAGCGCTGATCATCGTCGATACAAAATTCCTCGCATCCCATCCGGATGCAGTCAAGGCCTGGCTGCGCGCGCACGTGGAGATCACGCAATGGGAATTGGAAAACCCCGGCGACGCCCAGACCTTGATGAACGCCCAGATTCAAAAGCTCACCGGCAAAGCGCTTACCTCCGACGTAATGGTGATGGCCTGGAGCCGGATGAAACCGACTTGGGATCCCATCAGCGCCTCCCTGACCAAATGCACGCAATCGGCCTATGAGGCGGGGTTCATCAAAACCCAGCCCGACCTGAGCGGGATTAACGACCTGACGGTGTTGAATCAGGTATTGAAGGAAAAGAATTTGTCGGCGGTGAAATAACCGGCGTATTGCCAACGGGCCATCGCCTCATTGAACCCCGCATTCCGCCGAATCCATTCATCGGATCCGGCGGATTTTTTTAAGATTAGGAAAAACAGGGCTTCCCCAATACGCGGGGTGCGCGGTTCGACGTAGAAGACGTTTACCAGTAAGGATGCACCGAAGGCTTCACTTGTCCGTCATACACGGCTTCGATCCGTTTCATCGCGTCCGCCGTCAGCGCCGGTAGATCGGCCGCCGCGGCGTTTTCCTCCACCTGCGCGGGCCGTTTGGCCCCGGGAATGGCGCAGGTGACGGCGGGAGACATCAGAATCCAACGCAACGCCATTTGCGTCATGGTCATCCCGGCGGGCACAATCGGTTTCAGGTTAGCGACCGCCTGCAACCCCAGGTTGTAATCCAGGCCGGAGAAGGTCTCTCCGCGGTCGAACGCCTCGCCGTGGCGGTTGAATGCGCGGTGGTCGTCGGATTCGAAAGTGCTGGAGGCCGTGAATTTTCCGGTGAGCATACCCGAGGCGAGCGGCACCCGCGCCAGGATCCCCACCTTGCGTCGTTGCGCCTGCTCGAAGAAGAGATCCGCCGGGCGCTGGCGGAAGATGTTGTAGATGATCTGCACCGATTGCACGCCGGGGAACTCGATCGCCTTCAGCGCTTCCTCCACCTTTTCCACGCTCACGCCGTAATACCGCAGCTTCCCCGCCCGCACGAGGTCGTCCAGCACGCCGAACACCTCCGGCCGGTAATAGACTTCCGTCGGCGGGCAATGCAGTTGCAGCAGGTCGATCGATTCCGTTTCCAGGTTTTTCAGGCTGCGGTCGACGAACGCGGTCAAATTTTTCCGGTTGTAACCGTCGGCGGTATGCGGGTCCAGCCGGCGGCCGGCTTTGGTGGCCACGTAGAAAGGTTCGCGCCGCTGGCGGCGCAATCGGGCCATCAGTTTTTCGCTGTGGCCGTCGCCGTACACGTCGGCGGTGTCGAAGAAGTTGACCCCCAGGTCGAGCGCGCGGTTCAGCGCGGCGAGGGATTCGGAATCCTGGACCGACCCCCAGGTGCCGCCGATCGCCCACGCGCCGAAACTGACCGCGGAGACTTTCCATCCGGTTCGTCCCAATTCCCGATATTGCATTGCGGCCTCCTATTTTGACGAAAACTTTTTACCACGGATTTCACGGATTGGAATTTTTTTTTAATCCTTTTGTGCCTGCTCCGAAAGTGCGTAGCACGATCGGGGTAATCCGTGGTTGGATTTAATCCGCCGGCAAGATTTCCCAGACTTCCCATCCGCCTGCGGTGTACACGCTTCGGCAACCGGGAATGCCCGTACCCAATTGTGCGCCCTCCTCCGGACCGACCAACACATAGCGCGCGCCGGATTGCCGGAGCGCGGCCAAACGCTCCCCGCCGGAACGCGCACCGTCGAAGACAACCTGGACGATGGATTTTTTTTGCGCGCCATTGATCGTCTCGGGACCGTGGCCGATGTAGGACACCAGACCGGCATAGGCCGGAAGCGCATTCCCCGCGTTGAAGTCGCTGAGTACCACCGCGCCCGGCTGGGCGTTTGTATCCAGCCATTCGAAGGCGCGTACCTCCTCCGCCGGCAGGAACGTCGGCGCATGGGGAGACGCGGATTGTTCCAAAGCCCAGCCCAGAAAAAGCGCGGCCGCCGGAAGCATGAGCGCCATCGCGATGGAAAGCGCCGCTCTGCGGACCAGGCCGGCCATTTTCCTTTCGACAAAGAAGAGCGCCAGGACGAGGGGCACAATCCAGAACCCTTCCGCCAGCCGGCGTTGAACACCCACCGGCAGATACACCATGACCGGAAAGATCAGCGCCCACCCGATCAGCAGCAGCCAGCGGTCATCCTCGCGCAGGGCGAGGTACGCGCCCGCCAGCGCCGGCAGAAGCGGGACGGCGTAGGAAAGAAGGTACTGCCAAAAGGGAGGCGAGGGAAGCACGTTCTGTGCGTTCCATTGCCGCAGGATCGGATCAAGCGCGAAGGACAGCGCGGAATACAGGACGAACGGAATCGTAACCGCCGCTGCAATCGAAGCGCGCATCAATCCTTCCCGGACGGGCCCGCTATCCCCCGTCCGCCGGATCCGCTTTTTCAGGAACGAAAGCGCGACCGCCGCCGCCATCACCACCCAAGCGACGAGGACGGTGAGCGGTTGGAACAACCATAACCCGATGAGCGCCGCGCCTATTTTCACCCCCTGCCGGCCGGCCTCCGCTGCGGGACGCGGCGTAAGGAACCACGCCAGCGCGAGCAGCAGCAGTGCGCGGGCTGCGGCGAGATGCGGGATTCCAAAAATCGAAAGAAAGCCGAACGCCTCGGGAGAGGTGAATTCCAGCGGATAGGCTCCACGCAGAGCGAGGAGCCAACCAAAACCTCCTCCGAAGGCCACCGCCGCCATTCCCCAGCGGCGCAGCGGGACGCTTTCGAGAAAGCACGCCAGGAAGCGATAGACCGCCAGAAGCATCCCGATCCCCGCCAATATGTTCGCCAGTCGGAAAAGCACAACCAGTTGTGCGTGCAATTCCGCCCCGCCCGCCAGTTTGCCCAGCAGCAGATACGGCAGGTAGACCAGCGTGCCGCTTTGCGCTTCGCTGGTGTAGGGATCCCGGAACAACCACGCGCCGTCCGCGCCCTGGCGCATGTCGGCGATGTAGGAGTTGCCGTCTTCGACGGCGAACAGGGAGCCGCTAAAGCGCCGTCCGCTTCCCTGCGATTGGTAGGCGATCAGATAGGGCAGCGTAAGCAGCGCCATCACGACGACCGCAAAAGCCAGCACCCAGCGCCACTCGGCGCGCGTCACCTTGCCCATCGCCACACTCCGAAAAACACGAGCAGCGCGAAGAACGTCACGACCGCCCCGATCATCGGCAATCCAGGATCATAGCTCATCTGCACCTCGTGCGTTCCCGGTCCGAGCTCGACCGCCCGCCACCACCCGCCGGCGGTGCGCACCTCCGCGCGCTTCCCGTCCACCGTCGCGCGCCAGGCGGGATAGGCCGCCTCGGCGAGGATCAGCCATCCGGGCCCTTCGGCGGTCAGACGCAATCGGTTCGGGCTTTCGGATTCCACCCGCGCCTCGCGGTTCTCGACCGGCCGATCCCAACCATCGAGAGTTTCCGCAACCCATGCGCGCGGCATCGCCATCGGGTTTTCATATATGAAAATTCCGCCTGCTTTTTCACGAAGGTTCAGTATGGCGTTAGGGATCGCAAACGCCGAAACGATATAGCGGACGTTCAGAAGGCCCAGAAGGCGTGCGTCGGGAATGGCGCCCTGATTGTCGATCGCCGGGCTGCCGGTGGCAAACGCGGGCAGCGTGACGGAATATCCCACCTGCAAAACGCCCGCTGCTGTCGAAACCACCCTCGCCGTGGAGAAAAGCATCAGCGGATCGACGCCATCCAGCGAACGCATATCGCCGTTCACGAAGTCCAAAGCCGGGATACTGTAAGAGGGAGAGTAGACGCGGTATCCTGCGGTATTTTTTTTCAGGAAAGACAAAGCCGCCTCGACGCCGGGCGGTTCGACCACAGCCGGGTGCTGGTCGATCAAACGGAAATCGGCAACCGCAAGATCCAGGACCGCCAGACAAATCAACGCGGTGCCCGCGCGCCGCGCCCAATGTCTCGAGAGGAACCCAGCGAAGAGAATGACTCCCGCCGCGCCCCAGATCAATCCGTCCTGCCACAGTACCGGAGGCAATCTCACCACCCAGGACGCGATCGCGAGAACCGCGCCGCCCGACACCATCGCGAACCCGATCTTCTTCAGGAAACCGCCTTGATCCGTTTTCGATTCCAGCGCGGTCATCCCGCGCGCGGCGAGCATCGCCAGCGCCAGGCCGGCCAGAAACATCCAACGCGGCGGAACGCGCAGCAGGCCCGCGCCGGGAATCGCGCCGATCACGGCCGAAAAGCCCGGAATGTTTGAACCCAGGGAGAGGAGAATCGCAAGCAGTAGCAGAATGATCCAGAAGACGCCTGCGTCGCCCCTAACTTGTTCCAGTCCTTTATCGGAAGAAGGGGAGCGGAAAATTATATGGAAGCAAGCGAACAGCGCCAGCGCAAGCACGACGACTGCCGGGTACACTACCCATTCCACCGAAGATCCTATTCCGCCGAATACCAAGCCAAGCAGCGAAAGGAAAGGCAGCGATTGAGCGGCGGCTTCCGTCCCCGAGAGATTCGCCCGCGTGGAGAGCGCGACGAACTGGGCCATCGGCAACGCAAGCACAGCCGATACCGCCGCGGCGAACGCGCCGAATAATAAAAAGTTCTTCGCCCAGGCAATGATCCGGATCCGTGTCGGTTCCTGCGCCAGGTTGCCTCCGGCGGAGAAGATCGCATATCCGAGGGCTGCTAAAGCGGATGGAATCGCCCAGCGTGGATCGGCCAGGAAAATAGCGCCGGTCAGAACACCGGCGAGTGACCAAAGGCGCAAGCTCCCGGTCCGCGCAGCCCTGCGCGCGGCGAGCAACAGCCACGGAGTCCAGGATACGGCGAGGACCAAGGTCAGATGTCCGGCGGCGACGTGCGCGACAAGCTTCGGCAACCCGCCAAAGGCGATCCCCGCCAGCAATGCGCCGGCGGCCGAAGCGCCTTCGTCGCGCGCCAGCAGAAACGCTCCCACCCCGGCAAAAGCCAGATGCAACACAAAGAGGATGTTGAAAGCCAGCGGCGGCGAAATCACGAGCGCCAGCCAGAGCGGCGGGTAATAGATCCCCGACAGCGGATCGGCCGCGAAGGGCGTCCCACCCAGCACGTGTGGATTCCACATCGGGATCTCGCCATATTGGACGATCGATTGCCGCAGGAATTCGGCGCTGGGCCAATGAGCGATGGTCAGATCCGAATACTCCACGCCGGGCGCGTTATGAATTTGCCCGAATCCACCGAATAGCGGAGCGAGCCAGAGGAGGGGCAGGGCCAACAATAAACCAATCCGAGTTTTCAACACCGGCCTCTTTAAGCAACGAGTATATCATCGCCGGACGGACGCCTCCTCCCCATCGGCGCCTGCAAATCCAAGTATAATGACACCGTTTCTGAGGAGGATCCATGAAACGATTTCTAGCCTGCTTAACAATTCTGGCAATCGTCTTATTGGCATGTAACATTTCCACTCCGACAATTTCGGGTGTAACCCCCCAACCGGGAGTGACGGATACAAAGAGTACTTCCCATAAGCCGACCAAGATTGCGACTGAGACCGTATCCGTGACCGAAACCGATACTCCGATGCCGGCGACGAACGTCTCCTGTAATGAGCTGTCTTTTTATCTGGATCCCACTCTGGCGTCGAGCATTCAGTGCGAAACCATACCCCAGGCCATCAGTCCGACGGGTATCGGCACCAACCCGCAGTACACGAAAGTTTCGCTTGAGGGGTACATCCTTTCCGACCGGTTTATGAAACCGGTCATCTCGGTCTTCCCCCTCGACAAGTTCAGCCAGCTTCTGCCGGACGCCATCAACGCGGATGTGACCGCCCTGCAAGCCATGATCGCGGGCGGGGCTCCCGGCAGCAACGATCTTCCGCTGCTGCCGATCCAATATGCGCGCCAACTGTTCTTCGCGCAGTACAACATTGTTGCGTTTACCAACGGAAGCGGTTACCACATCGTGACCGAGTACGCCCAAGCATATTACCCGATAAACAATCACGAGATGTTCTTCTCCTACCAGGGCATCACGTCCGATGGAAAGTATTGGATTTCCGTTATCCTGCCCATCTCGCACCCCAGTCTCCCGGAGAACGGGGACAATCCGCCCGCGGATCTCTACAACAACCCCGACCCATATTACGCGCAAATGACCAGCCAATTGAACGGCGTACTGCCGAAAAGTTTCGTTCCGTCGATCGTGAAGTTGAACGCCCTGATCAAGAGCATCACAATCACACCGTAAGAAAGACTGGAGTATTACGGGGACGGATGATCCGGATCCCCTGCAAAAGATTGGTTTATCTGCAGAAAGATATATTCATGGGTGAGGCTGCGGGTTCCTTCTGGAATCGGCAGCCTCGAATTCCTCTGGCGGGGAGGGTCAAAATCCGGTAAAATTCCCGTCGCTCGGGCGGTTAGCTCAGTTGGTTAGAGCACACGGTTGACATCCGTGAGGTCGTAGGTTCGAGCCCTATACCGCCCACCTCCCCGGTTCGGATCTCATCCGGGGTTCATACCCAAAGCAATCGTCGGGACGAGTAGGTTGGCAGCGGATTCCAGCGAGCGGAGACGCGATGAAAGCCCCGCAATCCAAGTCAACCGAAAACCCCCCGGCGGCTTGAACCGGAAAGGCGGACCACCGCCGAGTATGGAGAACGGCTCAGCCCCGTTAGCGGCTGCAAGAGCCTCGGAGCGTTATCTTCCGGGGGAATTTGGGTGGAACCGCGAGCTCTCTCGCCCCTGTGATGGGGCGAAATTTTTTTTAACCGATCTAACCCCCACTCCCCTTCCCTCTCCCCCTTCCCTTAAGGGAAGGGGGAGAGGGTGGCCACAGGCCGGGTGAGGAGGTTAGGTCAGCCAAGGAGGTAGCCATGCCGATCCGCAAAACCGAAAAATATTCCGAGACGCCACTTTACCGGCTTCGCCACTCCGCATCGCATGTGATGGCGCAGGCGGTGATGGAGATGTTCCCCGGCCAGGCCAAGATCACCATCGGACCGCCGATCGAGGACGGTTTCTATTATGATTTCGATCTGCCGCGCCCGCTCACCCCGGAGGACCTGGCCAAGATCGAAAGCCGGATGCGCGAGATCATCCGCGGCGACCACCCGTTCGTCCGCCGCGAGCTCTCCGCCGCGGAAGCCAAGCAGCTGTTCGCCGATCAGCCCTACAAGCTCGAGTTGATCGAAGGTCTCGAGCACGGCGCGACCGACGAGGACGGCAACCCGCTCACCGCCCCGCCGGTGATTTCCATCTACACCAGCGATACCTTCACGGATCTGTGCCGCGGACCGCACGTCCAGTGCACCGGGCAGATCAACCCCGACGCATTGAAGCTACTTAACGTCTCGGGCGCCTACTGGCGCGGCGACGAGAAGCGCCCGATGCTGCAACGCATCTACGGAACCGCGTGGAATTCGGCCAAGGAACTGGAGGAGTACCTTTGGCGGCTGGAGGAGGCCAAGAAACGCGACCACCGCAAGCTCGGCAAGGAACTGGGACTCTTCCACTTCTCCGAAGATATCGGGCCGGGTCTGCCGCTTTTCACGCCGCGCGGCGAGATGATCCGCCATCTGATGGAGGAGTATGTCCGCGATACGCAGACGCGATACGGCTACCAGCACGTCTGGACCGGGCACCTGGTCAAGGAAGACCTCTACAAACGCTCCGGCCATTACGATAATTACAAGGAGGTGATGTTCCCGCCGATGGTCGACGAGAATATCACCTTCCGGCTCAAGCCGATGAACTGTCCGAGCCACATGACCCTCTTCCGGGAAATGGGGACGCATTCCTACCGCGATCTCCCCCTGCGTCTCTCGGAATTCGCGACCCTCTACCGGTATGAAAAGACCGGCGAACTGACCGGCCTGACCCGCGTGCGCGCCCTCACCCAGGACGACTGCCACACTTTCTGCACGCCGGAGCAGATCGAGAGCGAGTTCGCGCTTTCGCTGCGGCTCATCCAGGAAGTGCTCGGCCGGTACCGATTCACCGATTACCGGGTGCGGCTCAGCCTGCGCGGCGCGCAGGGCAAGTATGTAGCCGACGACGATAAATGGGAGAAAGCCACGTCCGCTTTGCGAACGGCGCTCGACCAGAGCGGCCTGGAGTACGAACCGGTGGAGGGCGAGGCCGCTTTCTACGGCCCGAAAGCGGATTTCCTCGCCAAGGACGTACTAGGCCGCCAGTGGCAACTCTCCACTATCCAGGTGGATTTCATCCAACCCTCAAGGCTGGGGTTGGAATATATCGGCGAGGACGGACAGGTGCACACGCCCGTCGTCCTGCACCGCGCCGTGATGGGCGCCACCGAACGCTTCCTCGCCGTCATTCTCGAGCATTTCGCCGGCGCCCTGCCCGTCTGGTTATCCCCGGTCCAGGCTGTGTTAATCCCGATCGCCGACAGGCATTCGGAGTATGCCCGCAAGGTGGAAGCGCAATTGAAAGAAGCCGGAATCCGGGTGGAAATCGATGCGCGCGCCGAGCGCATGAACGCAAAGATCCGCGACGCGCAGATGCAGAAAATCCCCTATATGCTGGTGATGGGCGACAAGGAAGCGGCCGGCGGCGCGGTGGCGGTCCGAATGCGGAGCGGCGAGGACAAAGGCGCGATAGCGGTGGAGCAATTTATTGCGATGGCAAAGAAAGCCGTGGAAACCGGGGAATGACCCTCTCCCCTAACCCCTCTCCATTACAGGGAGAGGGGAGGACTGATTTGTATCGATCCATGGTATTGCCCTCTCCCCGTAGGGGAGAGGGTTGGGGTGAGGGGAAAAAAGCCCGTCTCGAATTCTGCCCGTAGGGGAGAGGGTTGGGGTGAGGGGAAAAAAGCCCGTCTCGAATTCTGCCCGTAGGGGAGAGGGTTGGGGTGAGGGGAAAAAAGCCCGTCTCGAATT
>JBEKLP010000030.1:0-28973 GCA_050010135.1 Anaerolineales bacterium | reverse complement strand
ACCGATCCAATCGAAGCGAATCCATTTTCGTTGAGACGGTAAAAAATCCTTCGGCCGTCGTGGGACCAGCCGAACGAGCGCACGCCCTGGACCCAGGCGGGATCCATCAGAACTGCGCCCTCGATCAGCGCCTTTTGCGTTCCTTTTTTCAAATCAAAGAGAAGAAGCGAATCCGTTTCCCCTTCGCCGGCGATGACGGCAAGGGTGCGCCCGTCCGGGGAGAAGGCCGGTTGCATCACGGGAATATCGGCGCCCCCGGCCAGCAGTTTTGGATCGCCGAGGATGCCCTTCTCACGGGTCCAGCGCGCGGTTTTCAGCAGCGCGCCGTCCCACGGCATTTGCGGATGGTTCCATTCCACCCAGGCAATCTCTTCGCCGTCCGGATGCCAGATCGGCTGCATGTAAAAATCCGCGCCCTCGACCAGAATCCGCGGCCACTCGCGGCCTTCGGAATCGACGATCGCCAGCCGGTCCTTCTTCTCGTAGGAATGCACATAGACGACCCAGCGGCCGTCGGGAGATACCGCGGGCGAAGCTGCGGTGCCGAACTCCGGCGTGATCGCATGGATCTCCCCCGTGCCGATCGGTGCGCGGTACAATCGGCCGTTCTTCTCCACAAAGACGACAAAATCCTTCGCCGCGCAAAAATCGCCGCCGCCGTAACCCACACCGCCCCGCACCCGGTGCGTTTCGGTCAGATCCCGCGGCGCTTCTTCGCCATCGCGGGCGACGATCACTCCCTTCCCCGAACGTTCCTCCAACCACAGCAGGCGGCTTCCGTCGCTGTTCCATTGAACGTCATTAAACCGTTTGCCGAGCCCGAGGATTTCCGGTTGGATCGGGCTCGGCCACGTTCCATAGGGAAGTGCGGTTTTAGAGGTCAAGAATTAATCCTCTTTTTGAACCGTCAACACCAACCCGTGGCGGGAGTGGACGCGCACGCGGGATCCCGAGGGGATCGGCGAATCCGATCTGGCGCTCCACAGGGCGCTCGCCACCTGGACCATACCCTGCTGCATGGAGATGTCGGTTTTGGCCGTTCCCACCTGGCCGACCACTTTATCGGCGCTGAAATCCACAACCGACCGGCCGGAATGCAAATAGGTGCTGAACGCCAGCCAGAAAAAACCAGCCGTCAGCATACTACCGATCGCCGCGATCCACCAGGACACACCCGCCGATTCCCCGTTCGACCCCCGGAAAAGGAAGGCGGACCCCACCGTGGCAAGTACGATCGACACCAGAAGGAGAATTCCGCGCGTATTGATGCGCAACTCGAGGAAGAACGCGATCACGCCGAGGAAGATCAGCGGAATCGCCCAGAGGTTGACCGGCTCTAAAAAAACGGCGACGATGGAAATAAATAGACCAACACCGGCCACGACCTCAAACGCACCCGTTCCGGGAACGACAGTGGCCATGATCAGCGTCCAGAGCGCCACGATGAGGATCATATACGTCACATTCTGGTTCTGGAGGATGCTCGTAAGTTCCATATTGCCTCCCAATTCTCGATGGAGAACCTATGTATCATACTCCAATTAATATATACGCAGGAAACCGATAGAAAGCTGTTAATTTCAGTTGAGAGATTAGTGATCGGCTAAAAACGCCAATCCATCATGGAAAAAAGTGACGTTTTTAGCAAGATTCTGCTTCTTCCAACAGTATTTCCATCGGCGGAAAAAACGTATACTTATCCCGGACCGCTCCGGACGGGATTCTCATGTCGATTGTATTTCACCTCGCGTTGTTTGACGCCAAGCGATATCAATCCATCACCAAAGGCGATATCCGCCGACGGATTCAATTCTCCATTCCACCGGGAAATTATTTCTCCGGGGATATCGACGGATACGACATCGCCAGCTTCCGTTTCGAGCAGGAGCCATACCGTCCGGTCGGCAGCATCGTCGACTACCTTTTTGACCACTTGCCGGACGAAGCCCCGAACTTTCCGGGACTGACACGAATGATCCTGCTCCTGGGGAAGCTGACCGAACGCTATGGAAATCTGGCTGATGCTACGGATGCGATCTACCTCGGCTTTCTGAACGCAGACGAGGTGACCCTCCTTCGGATGCACCTTGAACAATGCCCCTACGACACGTACCGGACCATGGAGGAAAAAAACGCCATGGGAAAAATTCTCGCCGTCGCCGAAAACAAAGGGATGGGATTGATCCTATCGCAGATATAGCGGATCGGCGGTCAACCACTCGTCAAGCTGCGTAAATAATCCTCGACATACGTCTTCACGATTTCCGCCGTGTCCCGGTAATCTCCCGCCGAGCCGCCGTACGGATCCGTGATATTCCAGACCCGCATCCTGGGATGCATCGGAGCGACCTTCTCTAAAAGCGACGCCACCTCCCGATCCAAGGCGATGATTTCCTCGTAGGCCTCCAAGTCCACCGAAGCGATGTTGCGCGCATGGTGGCCGGAAATGTCTATCCCGCGGCGTTTCATTTCCGGCTGAGCGAGCAAGGCGGCGGGAGTTCCTTCGACCGCCCCAACCCCGGCGCTTTCAGCGGCGACGGGATGCCCACCCCGCAACGCGTTGAAAAAGCCCGCGGCCATTGGGCTCCGGCATAAATTCCCATAACACAGGAAGAGAACCTTACGTTCTTTCATCGGGGTTCGGTCCGGAGAGATTCGCAAACAGCGCATCTATCTCTTTGCGAATTTCCCGTACCAGCGTCTCCCGCGGAAGAATGCGCTTCCCCGGCAGATCGCGCCGTTTGTATTCCACCCCGCCCTGCTGGATGGAGCGATCGCTTACGGTCAGGCGCAGCGGGAAGCCCATGAGGTCCGCGTCGGTAAACATCACCCCGGCGCGTTCGTTGCGGTCGTCGTAAAAAACCTCGATCCCGGCGGCACAAAGCATCCGGTACACTTCCTCCGATTCCTCTTTGCAGCCCAACCCGATCAGTGCCACGTGGTAGGGGGCGACGGAGATCGGCCAGATCAATCCGAATTCATCGTGATGCTCCTCGGCGATGCACGCCATCAGGAGCCCCACGCCGATCCCGTAGGATCCCATCCACACCGGCCGGGCCCGGCCTTCGCGGTCCAAGTAACGGCATTCCATCGGTTCGCTGTAGCGTGTGCCGAGCTGAAAAATATTTCCTACCTCCACCCCGCGCCGCATTTCCATTGGTCCGCCGCACGACGGGCAGGCATTCCCTTCGCCGGCCGAGGCAATATCGGCGATTCTATCCGCCTGGAATTCGCGTCCGTAGTTGACGTTGAGCAGGTGGAATCCTTCCAGGTTGGCTCCGGCCACCAGATTCGGGCTGGAGGGAATGGAATCGTCGGCGATAATTTGCGCCCCGCGCACACCGATCGGGGAAGCATAACCGGGGACCGCTCCCGTTGCGCGGATTTCCTCTTCACGGGCCGGGCGCAGGTCGAGCGCGCCGATCGTATTGGCCAGTTTGGTTTCGTTCACCTCCATATCGCCGCGGACGACGGAAAACACAAACTGTTCGCGCCGGTCGCTGCCATCCATCAGCGTAGCCACGTGGAAAACCGCCTTGGCCATGCGCGCGGGCGGAAGGTGGAGAAACGAGGCGAGATCTTCGATCGAGGTAACACCGGGCGTGGCCACCTTTTCGACCGGCTTCGGATCTTCCGCTGGGGCCGCGGGTTTCCGAAACCGCGCTGCCTGCCGATTGGCGCGGTAGCCGCAGGCGGAACAGATCAGCAGCGTATCCTCGCCAATCGGCGTGAGGTACATATATTCCTGCGCCGCCTTCCCGCCCATCATCCCGGCGTCGGAGTCAACCGCCTCCACCGGCAGCCCGCAGCGACGGAAGATCCGCAGGTAGGCTTCGGCGTGCGCCTGATATTGCGTCTCCATTCCTGACGGTGAAGAATCCAAACTGTAGGAATCCAGCATCGTGAATTCCCGGACGCGGATTAATCCGGCGCGCGGCCGCGGATCATCTCGCCATTTGGTTTGGATGTGAAAGATTAAGCGCGGCATATCCCGGTAGGAGCGGATCTCGGAAGCGGCGAACGTGGCAACGACTTCCTCGTGGGTCATTGCCAGGACGAGATCGCGCCCGGCCCGGTCCTGCAGCCGGCCCATCTCGGCGCCGATCCGCTGCCAGCGGCCGCTGCGTTTCCAGATCTCCGCAGGATGCACAACCGGCATAAGCAGTTCCTGCCCGCCGATGGATTCCATCTCTTCGCGCAGGATCCGTTCGATCTTGGTTTTCACGCGGAATCCCAGCGGAAGGAAGCTGAAGATGCCCGAGGCCAGCGGGCGAATGTAGGCCGCCCGGAGCAAGAGACGGGCGGAGGCAGTATCCGCCTCGGACGGATCCTCGCGAAGGGTGCTACCAAAGCATTCGGAAAAACGCATGCGGCCTCTTCTTTTATAGACTGACACTTGGTCGGTGATTATTCAGTCGATCCCCTGCCCCCGAAGTCCGGCTTACCGTGTGACATTACTGGATTAAGTGTGGTTCAATCCAAGTAGATCTTCCGGATCGAGGATTCGACATCTTCCACGGTCGGACCATAGTTCCAGTTCATCAACACGACAATGGATAATTTTAAATCAGGGAATCGCTCATAAAACGATCGATACCCCAGCCACTTTCCGGAATGCCAATAGGAACGTATCCCATTCTCGTCCTTGATCTCCCAACCAAACCCGTACGGGTATTTCACGCCATCGTACAACACGGCCGGTTGGAAGGCTTCCGCCAGCGTCGATTGGGGGATAATCGCGTCCGTATATAACGCTTGATCGTAGAGGAACATGTCCTCGACGTTTGAATAAATCGTCCCGGAGCCGACGATGTCGTCGAGCCAGTAGGTATCGTAGGGTTGGATTACCCCCTGGTACTTCACGTATGAGTGCGCCAGGAGCGGGTCGGTCTTCTGCCGGGGGCTGGGCAGCGAGAAGGAATTCTTCATTCCCAACGGGCCGAAGATATTTTCTTCCAGAAAATCCGGATACGATTCGCCCGACACGCGTTCGATCAGCGCGCCGAGAACGTCATAACCGGTGTTGCTGTATTTGAATTGGAACCCGGGATCGAAGAGCAGGCCGTCCGCCGTCGATAGCACTGCCAGTAAATCCGCGTTCGTCGGCCGCGCCGCCTGTTGCATCAGCGCCTTATATAAATCCCCGCTATACGCGTCGGGGATGCCCGACGTATCATTTAGCAACCGGCGGATCGTCACGCCGTTTCCGAAATTCGCAAGTTCCGGAAGATATTTTTCGACCGGGTCGTCGAGATCGAGCTTGCCCTTCTCCACGAGGATCAACACGGCCAGCGCGGTGAACTGCTTACCCACCGACGCCAGATGGAATATTTGCGAGGGGGTTACCGGTGTGCCTTTCGCCAGATCGGCGAGACCGTACCCGGCCTCGTGCGCGATTTTTCCATCCTGGATGACGATGACCGCGGCTCCGGGCGAGCGGCCGGTTATATATGAAGCGAACAGTTCATCGACCTGGCGCGATTTCACGGACCAATCCGGGGTTGGTTCAGCCGGAGTGGAGGTTGACATCCCGGCGTCAGTCGGGTTGGACGTCGGCGAAGGGAGTGCCGCAGCAAACGTTGAAGGATTCGAAGCGGCCGGCGCGATGCCGGACGACGCAGGCGGGGTAACCGGTTCCACCGGAGGCGTGTTTCGCGCGCCGGAGGCGCAGGCAGTCAGGAAGAATAAAATCAGAATTGCGGGTGCGCTTCCGGGAGAGGCCATTTCGTTTCCATTGCTCATGGCCGGATTATAACGTGGGCCTATCGGTTGCTTATCGGAGGACCTAACCCCCAGCCCCTTTCCCCTCCCTTCCATCTTAACGACCCAACCCCTATCCCCTAGCCCCTTTCCCCTTCCCTTCCATCTTGACGACCTAACCTCTATCCCCTAGCCCCTTTCCCCTTCCCTTCCATCTTGACGACCTAACCTCTATCCCCTAGCCCCTTTCCCCTTCCCTTAAGGGAAGGGGAAAGGGGTTGGTAGCAACTTACTTAATCCTTGATCAGATTAGGGGAAAGGGGTTAGGTTGTACTTCCGCGCGGCAAAGCTGGCGAGGAGCAAAACCAATACCCTTCCGTGACGTTTCGGGATTGTCGGTGGTATCATTATTTTCCATGAAACTAAACCTCGCCCTCGCCCAGATATCCACCACGCTTGGAAATGTTCCAGCCAACCTGGAAAAACATCTGGCATTCATCCGGCGCGCCCGCCGGCAGGGAGCCGAACTGATCGTATTCCCCGAGCTTTCCCTGACGGGTTACGCGCTGCAGGATCTGGCCGCGGCGGTGGCTTGCCGGCCGACCGCGAAGGACCCCGTTTTCCAGCCGCTCTTGAAAGCCAGCCGCGAGATCGACATCGCCGTAGGCTTCGTGGAAGAGGATGTCCGCAACCGGTTTTACATTTCGTCGGCTTATCTCTCAGGCGGAGAAGTAGTGCACGTCCACCGCAAAGTTTATCTTCCGACCTACGGGATGTTCGACGAAGGCCGCTTCTTCGCGCTGGGAGACCGGGTTCAGGCGTTCGACACGCGGTTCGGCCGGCTGGGAATGCTGATCTGCGAGGATTTTTGGCACGCTTCGCCCCCCTACCTGCTCTGGCTCGACGGCGCGGATGTCTTCCTCTTTATGTCCTCTTCGCCCGGGCGGGGCTTGGGCACCGGAGAGGTGTTGGATTCGGCCAATTGGGTGGAACGGGTGAACCGCGGCTATGCCAGCCTTTTCACCGCGTTCGTGGCTCACACCAACAAAGTGGGGTTCGAAGACGGGTTGAACTTCTGGGGCGGTGCGATGGTGTTCGATCCGAATGGGAAACCCGTCGTCCATGGGCCCTACCACGAGGAGTCGCTGACTTTGGCCGAACTCGACCTCGACCAGCTGCACCGCACGAGGGCCCGGCTTCCCCTGCTGCGCGACGAACGCACCGCGCTGGTTCAGCGCGAACTGCAGCGCATCCTGTCCGACCACACCCAGACCACCAACCTGCGATGACAAGGAGCGATATGGCTAGCGGCCCCGACCTTCTGGAAATCAACACATCCCTTGCGCGGAAGGTGCTCGTATCGTTCGTGCGGGAGGAAATTACGCGGACCGGGCTCCGGCGCGCGGTAGTGGGAGTGTCGGGCGGAATCGATTCGGCGCTATCATGTTATCTGGCCGCCGAGGCGCTGGGGCCGGAGAACGTGCTTGCCGTCTGCATGCCCTACAAACATTCCTCGCCGGATTCCCTCCACCACGCCGCGTTGGTCATCCAGGCCACCGGCGTCCAAACCCTCACCGTCGACATCACCCCGATGGTGGAACCGGTCTTCGAGCAATTTCCGAAAATGAATTCGCGCCGCAAGGGAAACGTCATGGCCCGCGAGCGGATGATCGTGCTCTACGACCAATCCGCGGAATTCGGAGGGTTGGTCGTCGGCACCGGAAACAAAACCGAGATCATGCTGGGGTACACAACCCTCTATGGGGATTCCGCCTGCGCCATCAATCCGCTTGGCGACCTCTATAAGACCCAGGTGCGCCAACTGGCCCGCGCGATCGGCGTGCCGGAAGAGATCGTCTCCAAACCGCCGACGGCCGACTTGTGGGCCGGGCAGACCGACGAAGGCGAACTGGGATTCACGTACACCGAAGCCGACCAGCTGCTCTACCTGCTGGTCGACGAACGCTACAGCCCCGAAGAATGCGTCCAAGCCGGATTCAAAAAAGCGCTCGTCGAGCGCGTGGTGGAAACCGTCCGGCGCAACCAATTCAAACGGGTGCTTCCTCCGATCGCCAAACTCAGCCATCGCACGGTAGGATACGATTTCCTTTACCTGCGTGACTGGGGGACGTAACCCAGCGATCTCCTCCGAAAGCCGGCATGAACAACCCGTCGGATCCAAAACCTTCCGCCAGCAGCGGACCAAATCCTCCCGTGCCCTCCGGGCCCAGGGTGTTCGCCGCCCTCCGGCAGCGGAATTTCCGCCTGCTGTGGACCGGCCAGTTCATCAGCTTCACCGGTAGCCAAATGCAGTCGGTGGCGATCCTCTGGCAGGTGTACGCGTTGACGCACAACCCGCTGGCGCTCGGCATCGTCGGGCTGGTCCGGTTGCTCCCGATATTTATCTTCGGCATCCTCAGCGGCGTGGCGGCGGATTCGCTCGACCGACGAAAAATGATGTTGGTGACGCAAAGCGGGATGGCGGTTGTGGCGCTGGCCTTCGCCGCTTTCACTTTCACCAACACGATGACCGTCGGGTTGCTTTACCTGCTGGCGGCGCTGAGTTCCACCTTCGGCGCCTTCGACTCGCCGGCGCGCCAATCGCTCATCCCGACGCTCGTGCCCCGGGAAGATCTGGCCAACGCCTTCAGCGTTAACTCGACGATGTTCCAGGCGGCGAACGTGCTGGGTCCGGCGCTGGGGGGTCTGATGATCGGCCGATCGGGTTTAGGTTGGGTGTATTTCATCAACGCAGTTTCGTTTCTGGCGGTGATCTTCTCGCTGTTGGCAATGACCGGGATCGGCGGCCGAATCGAAGATCGCGGGAGGATATCTTTCGGCGCGGCGCTGGAAGGGATGCGCTTTGTCTTTTCGCATCCGATCATCCGTTCCACCATGCTGCTCGATTTCATCGCCACGTTTTTCGCCTCCGCCTCGGCGCTCCTGCCCATTTTCGCCGCCGATATCCTGCATGTCGGCGCCGAAGGGTATGGCGTGCTCTTTTCCGCAACCGCGATTGGTGCGCTTACATCGGGCGTAACCCTCTCCCTCCTCCGACGGATTCCGCGGCAGGGGCGTGTGCTGCTCATCGCCGTCGGCTTGTTCAGTCTGGGCACGATCCTCTTCGGAATTTCGAGAACCTTCTTGCTTACATTCTCCGCCCTGGCCCTCACCGGTGCATCCGATATGGTTAGCACGGTCATCCGCAATACCTCCCGCCAATTGCAAACGCCGGATGCCCTGCGCGGCCGGATGGTCAGCCTGAATATGATTTTCTTTATGGGCGGGCCGCAACTGGGCGAGTTCGAAGCCGGAGCGGTGGCCAATTGGCTGGGCGCACCGGCCTCGGTGATTTTGGGAGGGCTTGGAAGCCTGGTTGCCGTAATCTGGGTTGCGGCCACTACGCCCGAATTGAGAACTTATCGCGGATGAACCCGCTTCGACTAGGCTCGGTATGCCTAGACAGTCCCTCCGGATTCGACTCTTGCTCGTCGTGCCAAGCCTGGAATAATCCCCTCCACAATTGCCGAACCCTGCGGATATACAGCGTTCCGTCGTTTCACAGCCCGATGGCATACTCCGGATCGCGCGCATTCTCACGATATAATTCCGTCGGAAACCAAGATTTGTCCGCGGAACGAGGTGCAAAATGAAAATCGGAATCGTCGGCAGCGGGGTTGTCGGTTCGACGGCGGCGTATGCCATGGTGATGCGCGGCGTCGGCCGGGAAATCGTGCTCGTGGATAAGAACCTCAAGCGCGCGCAGGCCGAAGCGGACGATATTTTCCACGCGGTGCCTTTCGCCAATCCGCTCCATGTAACGGCCGGCGAATACTCGGACCTGACCGGTTGCCGCGTGGTGATCCTTGCCGCCGGCGTCGCCCAGAAGCCGGGCGAGACCCGGCTCGAACTGCTTTCCCGCAACGCGGCGGTGTTTGCCGACGTGGTCCCCGGCGTGTTGCGCTATGCGCCCGCTGCGGTGATTCTGGTGGCCACCAATCCGGTGGATATCATGACCCATCTGGCGGCTGAATTCGCCGCCCCGCTCGGTGTCCCTCCCGGGCGGGTGATGGGCTCCGGCACCACGCTCGATACCGCCCGGTTCCGCGCGCTCCTCGGGCTGCACCTGGGCGTGGATCCGCAGCACGTGCACGCGTATGTCGTCGGCGAACACGGGGATTCCGAAGTGCTCACCTGGTCGATCGCCACGGTGGGTGGTTTGCCGGTGGAGGAATTCTGCGCCCGGCGCAACACGTCCTGCGTTTCGGAAGACCGCAGCCGGATCGACGAGGCGGTGCGTCGCGCGGCGTACCGGATCATCGAAGGCAAAGGCGCCACTTACTACGGCATCGGCAGCGCGCTGGCGCGCATCGTCGAGGTGATCCTTCAGGATCAGCGCTCGATTCTGACGGTATGTTCGCCGGCGGCGGAGGTGGCGGGCGTCCGCAACGTGACCGTCTCGCTGCCGCATCTGGTAGGCGGTGAAGGGATCCTCGACACCTTTCCCCTCACGCTCAACGAAGAAGAACAAGCGCTGCTGAATAAGTCGGCGAGTCTCGTCAGCGAGACGACCCGGAGTCTTGGCAAGTGAAACTGGACGCGCTCGTTGCAGCGGGCGGAAAACTGCGCCGCGGCGATCCGCTCTACGCCCAAGCACCCGACGGTTTCAAGGCGCTGCTGCCGATCGGCGGGAAACCGATGGTTCAATGGGTGGTCGACGCGCTTGCCGCCTCGCCCCGCGTCGGTAAAATCGTGCTGGTCGGTCTTCCCGATAAAGCGCCCGTCCGGCATCCGGCGATCGCCGCACGCTTGCCCGAGCATGGGTCGCTTTTTCGTAACATCCGGGCGGGCGGAGAATGGATTCTGGACAATAATCCTTCGGCGCAGTTGATTATTTCCGCCAGCGGTGACTTGCCAGCCATCACTCCGGAAATGGTGGAGTGGGTGGTGGATGCCGCCGGCCGGTCGGAATACGATCTTTACTACGTTGTAATTCCAAAGGCAACAATGGAAGTGAGCTTCCCCGATTCCAGGCGATCGTTTGCGCATCTGCGTGATTGCACCCTGTGCGGCGGAGATTTGCACGTTCTGCGTCTGTCTCTTCTCCCAAATGCTTACTTTTGGGAAGGAATGCACGCCGCGCGAAAAAGCATTCTGCGCATGGCGGTATTGCTTGGGATGGATACGCTCTTTTTGCTGGTCTTCCGCATGCTTACGCTCGCGGAGGCCCAGCGCAGAGTGTCCGAGCGGATCGGGATCAGGGGTCGCGCGATCGTTTCGCCATTCGCCGAACTCGGGATGGACGTCGATACCCCGCATCAATACGATCTGGTTCGAATCGCGATCGAACGACGGAGTCTGGTCCAAACCTCATGACCAATCCGATCGCGCTTCCCGAATCCCGCCGCCCCTGGTATGCGCGGTTGCTCGAACTCGATGCGCAAGCTTCGGCGAAGATGAATCTCTCGCAACGGCATGGCCGGTTGCGGAACTTATTGCGCTTTCTGGCCCACTCCGGCGATTCGTGGTTCATGATCCCGGTTATGGGCCTGATCTGGCTTGGCGGAGACGGATTCTGGAAATGGCGGATGCTGGTGATGTTCGTGGCGATGTGCGCAACCGCCTTGGTCGCCGTCGGCCTCAAACGCGTAATCGGCCGCACTCGACCCGAAGGAGAGTGGGGGCTGATCTATCGTTCGACGGATCCGCACTCATTCCCCTCGGGCCACGCGGCGCGCCTGACGATGCTGGCCGTGTTCTCCCTGGGATTCGGGCCGGGATGGTTTTGCGCGCTGCTTTTTCTCTGGGCGCCGGCGGTGGCCATGGCGCGCGTGGCGATGGGCGTGCATTATGTTTCCGATATGGTCGGCGGAGCGATGCTGGGGATTTTTTTCGGCATCGTGTTTTTGTTGATATTATGACGGCACCATTCGCAACGAGGGTGCCGCGCCGCGGCGCCCCTGCGGTAAAACGATAATGGATGAAAAATCGATTCATACGTTGGAACTGGAACAGGTGCTGGAACGGCTGGCGCGGCATACGTCATTTTCCGCCGGGCGGGAACGCATCCTTGCTTTGCGTCCCGGAGCAGATATCGAGACGGCCAACCGCCTGTTGAATGAAACCAGCCAAGCCCGGTCGCTGCTCGCCCGCCACTCCGACCTTTCGATCGGCGGCGCCCGCGACGTCCGTCCTTTGGCCGAGGACGCCGCGCGCGGGATTACGCTGCTTCCGGAAGCGTTCCTGGCCATCCGTTCCACCCTGCAATCCGCCCGCTCCATCCGGCGATCGTTTTCCCGCATCGCCGGGGAGATTCCGGATCTGGCGCGGATCGCCGCCAAGATGGACGACGGGGGCGGGCTGATCGACGCCATCGGTCGGGTGATGAACGACGAGGGCGTGGTCCTCGACGGCGCGTCGCCCAAACTCGCGTCTTTGCGCGCCGAAGTGCGCCTCACCCAGGACCGGTTGCTTTCGCGGATGCAGAGGGTCCTCGCCGAGCATGGCGCCCAATTGCAGGAACCGATCATCACCCAGCGCGACGGGCGCTATGTGATCCCGCTCCGCGCCGAATTCAAGAACCGGGTGCGCGGAATCGTCCACGACCAATCCTCCTCCGGCGCCACGCTGTTCGTGGAGCCGCTGGCGGTGGTGGAACTCGGCAACCGCTGGCGCGAGGCGGTGCTCGAAGAGCAGGAGGAGATCCGGCGCATCCTCGCCGATCTCTCCGCCACGGTCGGGGAGCAGCGCGAATCCCTGCGCCAGACGGTGGACGCGCTGGCGGATTTCGACGCCGCGATGGCGCGGGCGCGCTTCGCGGATGAACTATCCGCCGAACGGGCCGAGTTGGTGGAAATTCCCGATATTCCCGGGGCGGAATTCTCCCCGCTGCTCCTCCATTCCGCACGGCACCCGCTTCTCGATCCCGCCCAAGTTGTGCCGATCGACATCGCCCTCCGGCCGGGTGTGAAGGCGCTGGTGATCACCGGCCCCAACACCGGCGGCAAAACGGTGGCGCTCAAGACCGCCGGACTCCTGGCCTTGATGACCCGTTGCGGGATGCACATCCCGGCCGGACCGGGTTCCCAGACGGCTTTTTTCGATTCGATTTACGCCGACATCGGCGACGAGCAATCGATCGAGCAATCGCTCTCCACCTTCTCGGCGCACGTCGGGCAGATAATCCGCATCCTCGCTTCGGCCACGCCGAAGTCGCTGGTGATCCTCGATGAGCTCGGCGCCGGAACCGATCCGCAGGAAGGCTCGGGGCTGGCGCGCGCCATTCTCGCCGCATTGTTGCGGCGCGGGATTCCGACCCTCGTGGCGACGCACTATCCCGAGCTCAAAGCGTTCGCCTACAACACCCCGGGCGCGGAAAATGCTTCGATGGAATTCGATCTGCGCACGCTGCAACCCACCTACCGCCTGGTGCTGGGACTTCCCGGCCGTTCGAACGCGCTGGCGATCGCCCACCGGCTCGGATTGAACGATGAAATCCTTGCCGAAGCCCGCTCGATGGTGGACGCGGGCGACCTCGAAGCCGACCGCTTGCTGGAAAAAATCCAACGCGAGCGGGAAACGGCCCGCCGCCAGCGCGCCGACGCCGAGAAGCTCAACGCGCGGGCGCTGGAGCGCGAACGGACACTGGCTCGCCGGCTCAGCGCCATCGGCGCGGAACGCCAGGCCATCCTGGACGAAGCCTGGACCCGCGCCGGCAAGGAACTGGAAGATCTGCTCGGCGAATTGCGCGACCTGCGCCGCCGGGCGGGAAGCGCCGCGGCACAGGAGTTGCAGCAGATCGCCGCCGAAGCGCGCGATCTGGAAGAGAAAATCGAGCGCGATACGGAAAAGAAGGAACCCGATGTTTCCATCCCACCCGCCCGCGAGCCTCGCATCGGAGAGACCGTGCGGCTTAAGGGTCTGGGCGTGTCGGGGAAGATCACCGGCCGCGAGGAAGGCAAGTACGAGATCCAACTCGGTGCGCTGCGGATCCGCGCTGATCGCGGGGACTTCATCGTTTCCAATGAGCCCCCCGCCCCCGCGCAAACCTCGGCGGCCGAATATTCGCGCGCGACTGTCCGCCCCGCCAAGCCCAGCCCGGGAATTGAGCTCGACCTGCGCGGGAAGATGGTGGAAGAAGGATTGATCGAACTCGAACGATACATTGATTCGGCGGCGCTGGCCGGATTGCCCTGGGTGCGCATTATCCACGGCAAGGGATCCGGCCGGCTGCGAACCGCGGTGCGCCAGGTGCTGCGCGGGAATCCGCAAGTGGCGGCGGTGGAATCCGGCGCGGAGGACGAAGGCGGCGAGGGCGTGACCATCGTGCGGCTGGAAACCTGACGAGGGCTACACAAAATCGGACTTTGTCATTGCGAGCCCCGCCCCGGCTTCGCCGGGCGAGGCCGGGGGAGCGAAGCGACGAAGCAATCTAGTGTTTCTGACGGGAAAACCAGATTGCCCCGCCCCGGCCCCAACTCTTCAATAGTTCCATTTGCCGGGGCGAGGCCGGGGCTTCGCTCCCTTCGGTCGCTCGCAATGACATCTTTCTTGTTTTCCGCACCCTGCTAACCGGCGCACCGCGTGATATACTTTCACCGCAAGCATCCAGGAGGTCAAATGGTCAAAGTGGAAATCACCTATTGTGCGGTCTGACATTACACCGACCGGGCCGTCGGTCTGACGGCCGAACTGTTGAAGGAATTCGAAGCCAAGATTGAATCCATTCGGATCATCCCATCCGACGGAGGGCGCTTCGAAGTGATCGTGGATGGCAAACTCATTTACAGCAAACTTTCAACCGGCCGGCATGCCGAACCCGGCGAAGTGATGGCGCTCTTCCGAAAACTATACGGCGGCGGTTGAACGGCACAATCAAGGGGGAGCATCGTAATCCGATAAATATTTTTCAGGACGACGGTACGCGATGCCATTAACCGCGCACGATCCCGCGCCCGACCGAGGAAATGGGAATGACGGATAAAAAGGGACGAGTATTCTCGGGCGCCCGGCCCACCGGCCGCCAGCACCTGGGCAACTATCTCGGCGCAATAAAAAATTACGTAGCCCTCCAGGAGGACTACGATTGCGTCTATTGCATCGTTGATCTGCATGCCCTTACCACGATGGAAGATTTCGGCAAGCTTAGGGAGAACACTTCCGAGATGGCGCTCGATTGGTTGGCGGCGGGTATCCGTCCGGAGGAGTCAATCGTCTTCGTCCAAAGCCATGTTCCGCAGGTGACTGAACTCCATACGATCCTTTCGATGTTCACACCGCTGGGAAAACTCACCGATTTGCCTACTTTCAAGGAAAAGGCCCGCATGCAGCCGCATAATATAAATTACGGGCTGGTGGGCTATCCGGTCCTGATGGCGGCGGACATCACGCTCTACAAGACGGACGTGGTTCCGGTCGGGATCGACCAGGAAAGCCATCTGGAGTTTACGCGCGAGGTGGTGCGATCGTTCAACTTCCGCGTCGGCAAACAGGTGCTGGTCGAACCGCAAATGAAAACCACCAACTACCCCAAAGTGCTCGGCACCGACGGGGTGCAGAAGATGAGCAAGAGCCTCAACAACCACATCGAGTTGGCGCTGACGGACGAGGAAACGGTGGCGCGGGTGATGACGATGGTCACCGACCCGCAACGGACCCACCGGAACATCCCCGGCCGGCCGGAAGTGTGCAACGTGTTTACCTTGCACCACTCGTTTACATCCGAGGCGGAAGTGGAACAGATCGCGGCCGATTGCCGCAGCGCCAAGCTCGGATGCGTCGACGACAAAAAATGTCTGGCGGCGAACATCAACCGCCGCCTGGCGGCCTTCCGTCAAAAGCGTGCCGAGCTGGCCAAGAATCCGGAATACGTTTGGGACGTGCTCTCCGATGGCGCCCGCCGGGCCAACACCATCGCCGACCAGACGATGGACGAGGTGCGGGCCGCGATCGGACTGCCTTAAGAGCGGGCCATCGACCGTAGACTATGGACCACGGATATACCATTTCCTATGATCCATGGTCTGTGGTCGATCGTCTCTCTCTTCCCTTGACAAGATAATCTTATTTGAAAAACACTTTTCACCGATTGGATCCTTCTTGAAGGCCCGCCCATGCGCATCGTCATCCAGCGAGTGTCCCAAGCGAAAGTAACCACGGAAGGGAAAACCGTCGCCGAGATCGGGCGCGGGTTGCTCATCCTGCTCGGGATCGGTCCGGGGGATGGACAGCGCGAGGCGGATTCGCTTGCAGAGAAATGCGCGTTGCTCCGGATTTTCGAGGATGGTGGTGGGAAAACGAATTTATCGGTTCAAGATATCAGGGGAGAAGCGCTGGTGGTTTCGCAATTCACTTTGTATGCGGATGCCCGCAAAGGCAGGCGGCCTTCCTTTACCGGCGCCGCGCCGCCGGAGATCGCCGAGCCGCTGGTGCGATTTTTTTCCGAGCGATTGAATGCGCTCGGCGTACCGACACGAACCGGATCGTTTGGGGCGAACATGCAGGTGGAATTGGTAAACGACGGACCGTTTACCCTGGTGCTGGAATCCCCCGTTTAATGCGCAACCGATTCCTCGCCTCTAAAATTGGGCTCTGAAGGATATGCTTCGTGTGTCATTCCGAGGGTCGCGGAGCGGCCCGAGGAATCGGTAACGCATGAAAATTAAAACCTGATCGCCACAAAGCCGAATGTAAATAATAGTTAATCACTAATTTCTCAGCCGCTAAAGCGACTTCACCTCGGAACCCCACCGGGGTTCGAATGACATACGGAGTATGCACTTCATATTTTGGCCCGAGGAACTACCCTCCTCATTGATCGGGATGAAATACCATTAGCCCAAAGTACGTCGCGAGCCAAACAGAATTATCGACCCCAAACGCGATATCTGTGACTACGCGCTCAGGTGGAAATCCCTCCGCGACTCCGACCACTTCTGTGTCTCGACCATCGTATATCACCAGTTTGGACTTCATCACGAAATAAATTTTCCCGTCCCGGTTCTCCCCGATTCTGAGTATCGTATCCGTGAAATTACCATTTCCGTCATACACCAGCCAATCTGTCCCATCGTAAACTGTGACCTTATTTCCCGCCACACCCCAAATTTCACCATTAGCTGCGGGGGTCAAACTATAAATTGCGGACGAGGTAAAACCTCCAAAATAAGTCCATACTTCATTCCGATATTGGTATAGTCCCTGGACCGACCCGACCCAGACGGTCCCGTCCTCCGTCACCGCTATGGAGGTCATCCGCTCCGGCAATTTCGGAACCGCTGAGGAAACGTCGATCGTTGTCCATTTTCCGCCTTCCAGAAATGCGATCGTTTGCTTTTCCCCAATCCATAATCGGCCCTTTGGATCCACCGCGGACGCCTCTATCGTGCTCAATGGAAAATCTTTCGAGGCTGTGAGCAGTTGCCATTTTCCTGACCGGTAGTTAAGAATGTATTTTTCCCCCAGGAACCAGACGGAGCCATCCGGCGCGGGTCGGATATGATCAGGCGGTAATCCGATTTTTAGCGTCCTCTCCGCGTAGAATTCGGTGTTCGTGGCACCCACCCGGATAATCCCATCGCCGAGGGACAACCAAAGGACATTGTTGGCATCGAACGCCAGCGCGTGGATTGTCCCGGAGAGTCTTGCATCTTGTTCTTCCGCGGCGGTAAAAACCGTCCAATGCAAGGGGTTATCGCCCATCAGCGCCAAACCGTGATCGGTTCCCGCCCACAACCGCCCGTCGGATCCGATGGCAATATCCTTGACCATATTCGAAGGCAAACCGTTTTGGACGGTGTAGGACCCCCAGCTGCCTCCGTCCTTCAAGACAATACCTTTATCCGTACCCACCCACATCTTCCCCTGCTTGTCGACCGCGAGCGCGTAGGCGTATTTCCCGCTGACATGCGGGCATTGTCGGTGATAAATGAATTCTTCCCCTCTCTTTTCGAAAAGGCCGGAAACATTCGGTTGCAGCAATGATTCTTTACTTGCCGCATACCAATGGGTTCCATCTTTTGTGACGGCGCCGTCCACTATTGTCGGAGCAACTTGGTCTTTCGAATCGCTCCAATTCGCACCGTTGTAAACAACGGTGCGACCTTCGCTGAATACCTCGACACTGTTTGGAGTGAATAGATCAATATACGTGACTGCGAATTTGGGCAATCCATACGTCGGTCCCCAATGAGTCCATTCCTTTCCATCGAACGTGGAGACGCCGCCGCGATAATATCCGATCCATAAAATCCCCTCTGGGGAAATGCTGATTTCCGAAATGTCGTTGTCCAGTAACCCCTGCGCGGTTGTATACGTCGCCCACTCCGAACCATCAAATACCGCCAATCCCCCGTACGTCGTTCCGACCCAAACTTTACCGTCGGGTGTAATCCCGATATCGGTTACGGAATTGTCCGGCAAACCATTATTCCGTGTGTAGGTGGTATATGAGTTGGAGGAACTGTCCCATCGGAGAACGCCGCCTTTAGTCGCGGCCCAAACATATCGGCCCTCGGGATCGACCGCAATATTGGATATATCATTCGGGCTCCCCAAATAATACGTCCACTCCGGATGCGAATCCGCCGGTATGGGTATGGTTGCAGGGTCGATTGTCGGGGTGGGAGTCAGACTGGGAGTGACCGGAGTAGCGGTAAAGGCGGACGTCGAGGTCGGGCTTGGGGAGGGAGTGGTGGTTGGCCATGAAGCGGCGTTCGTGAAATACGCGGCTTGGGAGGGATCCAGCGTTGCCGCATCGAAATGGATCGGCGTTGCCCCGCCACAAGCGTCTAAAAAAACCGTCAGGAAAACCGCTATACCTGTACTCAGGATATTTCGTTTCATGACGTCCCTTCCCAAAGAGAATTCCATTTCCCCTGAACGGATATTCCTCGAGTTGGTTCCTTTTCCTCCATCGCCTTCCGGATGATCCCGTTAAGCCGGAACGCGGGAATTATTGGATCGTGGCAACGATCTTCTTAGCCAACTCCCGCGCGCGTTCCGGCGCGGTGCCGACGTAGGCATGCGCATCCATCAATTCGCGGATCTTCACCGGTTGCAGGTATCGCAGCATATCGGCGTCGGCTGCGAGGTATTCCCCGAGCGGGTTGGGCTTGCCGCCGCGCAGCGCGTCCCAGGCTTTACGGCTGTGCTCGCGGATCTTTTCGTGCATAAGTTGCCGGTCCGCGCCGGCCGCCACGAGCGCCATCAGGACGCGCTCGCTGGCCGAGAATGCCCCGAACTTGTCGAGGTTCGTGCGGCATCCTTCCTCGTCGACATCGAGATTGCCGACGATGCGGGTCATGTTCTCCAGGATTTCGTCCATCGCCAGGAAAGCCTCGGGAATCATGCTGCGCCGATTGGCCGAATCGTCCAGCGTGCGTTCCATGAGATTCTGGGCGGCGTTCTGCCAGGCCACCTGCGGTAGAACGGAAATCCACCGGGCCAGCGAGCAGACGTTTTCCGCCTTGACGGGGTTGCGCTTGAACGGCATCGCGCTCGACCCCACCTGGCGTTTGCCCATCGGCTCGCGCGCTTCGCCGAACCCCGCGGATTGCATAATGCGCAGATCGAAGGCGAACTTGTGCAGCGAGGCGGCCAGCCCGGCCAGCGCCGACAGCAGGCGGTAATCCTGGATACGCGGGTAAGTCTGCGAAGCGACGGGAAAAGCCTTCAGACCGAGCGATTCCATCACCGTCGCGTCGATCACGTCGGGAGAGACATTTTTGCCGCTGAGGATTTCCCCGTAGGATGCGGCAGTCCCCACCGCGCCCTTCATCCCCTTACCGCGCAGGTTGTCCCGCACCCGCCGGAGTTCCTGCCAGTGTTCGAGCACATCCTGACCGTAGAGTGCCAGACGGTAGCCGAGCGTGGTCGGCTCTGCAGGCTGCAAATGTGTGTATCCCAGCACCACCAGATCGGCGTGGCGCTCAATCCGCGCGGCGAGCGCCTGCAGCAGGGAGCGCTGCTTGTCCATCAGCAGATCCAGCGCATCCCGCATCCGCAGTACGTCGGCGTTGTCGGTGATATCAGCGGAAGTAGCCCCCCAGTGGATGATTCCGCCGCCCACGGGGCAGAGTTCGGCGAAGGCGCGCACCTCGGCCATCACATCATGACCGATCTCCTTCTCGATTTCCAGCGCCCGCTCGATGGAAACGTCCGGCGCATGCAGCCGCAAATCCTCCACTTGTTCGGCCGTGACCAGGCCAAGTTTGTGCTGGGCTTCGGCCAGCGCGATCCAGATCCGGCGCCAGGTCAGGCGGCGGTTCTTTTCCGAAAATATCCGCCGCATCGCCACCGATCCGTAACGCGAACTGAAGGGAGACGAATACTCTTCCGATATATTATGCATATCCATAGGAACTTCTCCGGCTGCCTTTCCCGGCGCAAGCGGCGACTGGCCGCGAATATCCTACGTATTGAATTATGCGCTACTTTGAGAAATGCGGCAACTTCAAATCCCAAGCGCCCTGGGAGTCGAGGGAGATGGCTATCTTTCCTGGGGGAAATTCCGTTAACCTGCGTTCCGCCTCATCCGTGAGGCACCGATGGAAAGACTACAAAAAGAGTTCCCTTAAAAGTTCCTGTAATCAGAGAACCAGGCTCGCATCCTTTGTTAAAAATCTTATCAACCTAGTCTTTACCGCGGGACTTATCCTGCACCCGCTTTCAGTGTTTTTGCGAGGAGTGTTGAAAGATTCGTCGCGTTTGAGACGTTGGACGACTTTTTCCCTGCCAACATCTTACTTAAGAAGCAATTCAGTAATAATTCTCAGATTTTCACCGAAACCTCGTTTTATCCGTTGAAACCAGCGGCTATTGCAGCGCTTCTATTTTGCTCAGATAATTCGCGAACTGTAAATCTCCAGAGCAGATCGAAAATAAGGTTGGTACCGCCGGAAGATTACTCAACGCGAGAGAAGATTCACCAGGCGATTTTCGAATTCATCGAAGGGTTTTATAATAGTCTGCGCATTCATTCGTCTTTGGGATATCCATTCCTGAATGAATTCGAGCTCTGTCTATCCGCTAGGGCTTAACCCAGTTTTCGGTAAATGGGGAAAGTCCAAACGAGGCAGATAAGGTTCCTTAAAAGGTGTCCATCGTGAAACGCATACTTATCTTTATATTCTTTATCCCGCTGGCGGCATGTGCATATGGAAAATCTCCAACTCTATCCGAACCAAATGCTACGCCGACCTTATTCCACCTTCCCCCGGCATGGACGCAGACTCCCACACGAACCCCAACGCCAGCCGATATACTCCTCTCCACGGCTACTCTACCCAGCTCCACAAACACGATAGATAGACAATCCGACATCGAGGAATGGACGGTTCAAGCCAAAAAATTAATGGGTCAGGGATATCTTTCAAACGCGATCCATCTATGGGATCAAGTTTTGCTCCAGGATCAGCAAAATTCGGATGGATATTATCAACGGGCAACTTGTTACTACAATCTGACCGATGGGGAAAACAACCTGGATAGTTATATAGATCATATTAACCAGGCCTTAAAGGATATCGATATGGCCATTTCGATCCGGGGAGATATCGGGGACTATTATTCGCTCAGGCAATCGATCTATATAGGCATTGTCTCCGTCGTTGAAACTGAAGTCGACCGGGAATATTTGGTTAATATTGCGCTAGATAACGCCCGTAAGGCCTATGCGCTCGGGACGACCCTTGTATTGCATCCCGATAGGGTCATCATTACTGATCTTCTCTTTTCCATGCAATGTAAAGAGGCTTTGGTTGAACTCCAGCCGCTTTTGGATGAGACATCCACGGATGAATTTTCCCAGGGTGGGTTATTGGTCATCCAATCCCAAACGTTTGCCTGCCTGGGAAAATTGGCTGATGCCATAAATGCCATTGATGCCTCCATGTTCAACAAGGAGAATATGGATTTTAAAAACGAGCTGAAAGCCGACTATCTGTATCAGAGCGAACGATATGCCGAGGCACTATCCTTAGTGAATGAATTAATTGATGCACAGCCCAGCTACAGCGGGGAACGATATTACTTGCGGGCGGCAATATATTTCGCGCAGAATAAATTCGATCTTGCGCTTCAGGATCTAGAGACCGGCCAGGAAAATACATGGTCGCGTTCGGAATTGTTGCCCTTTGTGGAAGGACAAATTGCCCTGAAAAAAGGGGACAAAGAAACAGCTATAAATCTGTGGTTATATGCCGAGACCACTTTTGAACCATTGTTTACTCCCACGCGTTGGAAGGTTCAGAAACTGCTTGCGAGTCTGGGTGTGGAACCCTTAAATCCCACGCTTTCCGTACCCTACCTTGCTACTCCTATTCCTTAAATAACAAACGGATAACCTATCCAAAGATCTTCTATCAGTGATTTATCTGAATTACCGTGAAGTTCTTCAGGTTTTGGATTCCGATCGTTTTAAATCGGAATAATTGACGTTATAAAAGCAATCTGAATGGTCTGAGTTGGGAAACCGTTATCGTTTTTGTTCGGCCCTTGAAAATTTTCTGACAGCTGTCCCGTTTACTGGCATTCATCACCCTGGCTGACCAACGTAGCTTTAGCAACTGGGAAGGAGTTATTCAATGCGCTCAATCATATTTTCGCACAGTTATTGCCAAAGTATGAAAACCGGGGGAGCAACAACGATCAAGCCCGACCCGGATGGGTCGGGCTGGGGCGAACTCGAATGACCAACAGCAAAATCGATATGCCCCGGAAAACCAAGTGGAGAACTTTGTTCCCGGAGCTCGCCCCGCACGAAGTTAGGTGGCCGTTCGTAATAGATTCAACGTTTTTCCGCAGCCTTCTAAAAGGAATACCTATTTTTGCTTCGGCAGATATCCCAGCCGCCGGAGGGCGTCCTCCTGGTTGCGCCATCCCGGCAGCACCTTGACCCGCAACTGAAGAAAAAGTCTCCGCCCGCTCATGCTTTCGGCTTTCTTGCGCGCCTCGGTGCCGATCGCCTTCAGCATCGCCCCGCCCTTGCCGATAACAATGGCTTTGTGGGATTCCTTCTCCACGAAAATCGTCGCTTCGATGTAGGCCCCTTCCGCCCCGCGTTCCTTGTACTCGTCGACGCGGACCGCGACGCCATGCGGAACCTCGGCCCACAAATTCTGCAACGCCGCCTCGCGGATGAGGTCGGCGACGATTTCGCGTTCCGAATAATCGGTGACTTCCTCTTCCGGATAAAGCATCGGACCCTGCGGAAGGCGGGCGACGATTTCTTTTTGCAACTCTTCCAAACCGTCGCCGTCGCGGGCGGAAATAAAACAACTGACAGCCTCCGGAAGAAGCGATCGATATTCCGCCCCGCGTTCCTCGCGGACGGCGGCGGTTACCGCGTCGGTTTTATTGAGCGCCAGAACGACCGCTTCCCCGCGTTTTTCCTTTCCCACCTTCCGGGCCAGTTCGCGGTCCTCTTCGTCCAACGGCCGGGTCAGATCGGCCAGAAACAGCACGGCGTCCGCATCCGTCAGGGCGGCCAGGGAAGTGCGCACCATTGCATTCCCAAGCGCGGTTTTCGGCTTGTGCCATCCGGGTGTGTCGAGAAAAAGAATTTGCGCGTCGGGCAGCGTGAGCACGCCCATTTGTCGGCGCCGGGTAGTTTGCGGCCAGGGGGAAACGCCCGCAACCTTCTGCCCGACCAGGGCGTTGAGCAATGTGGATTTTCCCGCGTTGGGACGGCCGACGACGGCGACGAACCCCGACCGGTGGGGAATGGAAGGCTGCATCGGAAATGGAATCAGAGGTGCTGGAACAGGCTGACCATGCGCATGGCAAGGCCCGTATCCCCGCTCAACTTGATCTTGCCCTGCAGGAAGGCCGCCGTGCCGCCGAGCTTGCCTTCCGTGATGGCGAGGATATCCGCCAATCCGGCGGTGATGGTCAACTGGGGTGAGGGTGCCGTTCCCGGGTCAGCGGAGATTTTGGAATCGGCGATGTGGATGACCCAATCGCCTCCGCCTTCCCCGGTCAAATGCAGTTGGATTTCCGCTTTTAATCCGGCGGCTTTCTCCGGTGGAAATCCCTTGATCAGCTCCTGGATCAATTGTCCGGCGTCAATGGCCATTTCCTTCCCTTCCCTCCCTCTTGGATTATCAAGCTTGAGCACTCCCCTGATCCAAATTCCCAATAATAAACTCGACGAGCGATTTTTGCTGATGCGGTGTCATGTCGAGAAATTCCACCCCCACCTGGTTTCTCCCCCCCTCCGTGGGAATGGTGCGCGCAATTCGGCCTGTGACCACCACTTCCTCTTCCTGGTCGCCGACCGGGATATGGAATTTTACTCGGACCAGGGTTTCCTGCGGACATGGCCGGTGGGTTTCCAACCGGATGCCTCCTCCGCTGAGATCAAGGGCCAGCGAGCGGGTAAAGATGAGCCCTCCGGTCCCGGGGTGGATTTCGGCATAATAGGTCTCCAGCCGGATCGGAAGGCGAGGGTACGCCCGGCGTTCCATGCGCGTGATCTCTCGCGGATATTCCAGCTCTACGGACGGATAGGGCTCTGTGGCTCCCCCCAATACTCGGGACGTGAAAAGAAATAACCCCTGCCTGGACGGTACGCTAATACGAATTTCGGAACCGCTCTCCATGATGAGCGGCGTATTTTTTCTTTTGGGTAGTTCAATCCAGAAGGATTGCCGGCCGACTTTCAATACCTTTGAAGCATACCAATACTCCCCTTCCACCGAAGGGGAGATATTAAGGATCCCGTCCTCCCTGATCCACTGGCTGAATTCCATTTCAACGTCTCTGGAGTATCCCCGAATAATTAGCCGGATGAATCACGTATTCCCGCTCTCTGGCCGTCGAAAGTCGATCCTACCCTGGGATTGTATGAAATTATAACTCTTGACGGAACAAGTTAGAAAGCAATCCATTATGTAATCAGCGGTAATTTATCACTTTTTTCCGAAGCGTAAGAAATTAACGCGGTTTTTACTACGCCCAGATCGGCCAGGGGACGGAAATTCCGGGTCCCGGGTGGGGAAAACGCCTTTCGTCCCGAAGGATGTGAGCCCTGGATTCCACAGCCGCCACTTCTTCGGCACTTAAAAGCGGCCCGAGGGCTGCGCGCAACCCGCCTGCCGGCTCGCCGGTCGGAAGAGGTCCTCCCCGTGCCTCGTCTTTTTTTTCTCCGGATTGGAACGGTGCGCTTTGCCTTCCGGCAATGAGCCGGGGTTCAGTCATTGATATCAACAGGCGGTCCAGCGCTTCCATAATTTCCTGCGGCAATTCCTCTCCGGCAAAGTCCCAGATCACTGTCCGCAGTTTCCACTCCCGGTGGAAACACACCCCGTGATCGATCAGCCGGATCCGGCCGAAGGTGTCGCACGCGACGTGCAGGGCTTTGCGGTCGGCATTGTTGATGAGGATGTCAAACGCCGCCACCCGCCGCAGGGCGTCCGGTTCCCGCTCCCGCAGGACAAAGTAATTTTGTTCGAAATCCAGATCGAGGTATTCCTGGAACGATCCCGGACCGAGCGGCCCCTCCGTGCGGAACACCGTGGGAGGAACGAAATCCCAACCGAGGAAGCGGGCCGTCTGGAAGGCGGCGGCTTCCCGCATCCCCAACGTGCCGTCCGGAAAATCCCACAGCGGCCGTTCTCCGCGTGTCGGTTTGTAAACAGTCGGCAGCGCGCCGTGGGGCGATCGCATTTCGCACAGGAACGTGTCGTTGGACCCAAGGCGGAAAAGCCCGCGTAATTCGGCCTCACCCTCGCGGAGAATCCCAAGGGCAACGTCGGTTTCCACCAGGCGCTGCGACGGTTTAATGTTTGTGTCCATTTTTACGCGGGCAAAAGTGTCCTTCCGGATCGATCGGGCGGCCGCAATTCCCGCAGATGGGTCGTCCGCGCCGCGCGAGTTCCACCCCCCATTTCGAGAGCCGTTGCAGCTGGTCGCGCGTGCACCACAGCGAGGCTTCCGCGGCGTTCTCCTTCGGTTCGCTCTCCTCCACCGCTTCACGCAGGACCAGCAACAGCCGATCCTCACGGTCGTCGTATCCCAACCCCATTGTGCCGATTTGGAACTCCGGCTCGAAGGGCGGCTCGAGTTGCATTTCCGACTCTTCGTACCGGTCGTCCGGTTCGGCCAGGTTGGGAAATCGCTGTTGCAAATCGTTCAGGAACTGCTCGACGGATAGCGCGAGCATCTGGACCTGTTCCTTTTCCAACCCCATGGTTATTTGGGCACCCGCTCCGGCGGCCTGCAGGTAGAATACCCTCTTTCCAGGCTCTCCAACCGCGCCGACGGTGATCCGGTCTACCGGGCGAATTTCATAATGAGCGTCTGGCATGGTGTTCCTCGAGAACCGATCATTCCGATTTTACATTCAACGGCGATCCGGCCGGAAGGTTTAGGGCGGCAATATGGATGGCCTTCTTTGTATAGTATAAGACCGAAACCGACGCCGGATCCGCCACCAGCGCGTGATACGCAACAAGCGGCATCTGCAGATAATGGGCCACCGCCAACCGGATGGCATCGGAATGCGTGAACAGGGCAATCGTTCCGGTTTCATACAGGGCGTGGATATCCTCGACCGCGCGCACAGCCCGCGCCTGCGCTTCGATCAGGGTTTCGCCGCCCGGATACTTCACCTCCCCCGGGCTGCGGTGCACAAGTTTCCAGAGATCCATCTCGCGCAAATCCGAAAACACTTTGCCGGCTAAATCCCCAAAATCCACTTCCTGCAGCAGCTCGCAGCGGACGATGGATTTTCCGGCAGCCCGGGCGGTCGGTTCCGCCGTTTCCATCGCCCGTTCGAGCGGCGAGGAATAGACTGCCGCAAGCGAAAGCGGCTGCAACATGCCGGAAAGCAACTCCGCGTTCGCGCGGCCCTTGGCATTGAGATGGATATCCGGAAGACGGCCGGCCAGCTTTTCACCGAGCCAGTCAGTTTCCCCATGCCGGACCAAAAGGATGACGGTCACGGCATATCCTCCAATCCGTTCCGCCGGATCACTTCGGCATACCACCGGAAGGACGATTTCCGGATCCGCTGCTGGGTGGCAAAATCGATGTAGACCAGACCGAACCGCTTGCCGTATCCGAGCGACCACTCGAAATTATCCATTTGCGACCAGATAAAATATCCGATGACGGGGATCTTTTTTTCAATCGTTCTGTGCAACACGGCCAGGTGACCCCGGAGATAGGATATGCGCACGGGGTCGTCGACAGCGCCGGCGGCATCGGGGACATCCTTCACCGCGATGCCGTTTTCGCTGACCAGCAACCTTGCCGGGTGATAATCGTTCCAGATTCGACCGAGCAACTCCCCCAAACCTTCCGGATAGGTCTCCCACCCCACGTCGGAATATTCTCCCCCTTCCGGTTTGACCATGCGCCCGCCCACGAAGGGGATCCAGCGGCTGCCGGCGACGACGGTGCGGGTGTAATAATTCACTCCCAGGAAATCGATCGGCTCGGCAATCTTTTGCATGTCCCCGTCCCGGATCGCGGGCGCGAACGGCCGGAAATACCGCCAGAGGTTGGGCGGATAAGCGCCGCGCAGGATCGGATCGAGGTACATGCGGTTGGAGGTGATGTCGAAATTTTCCGCTGCCTGGCGGTCGATTGCCCGGCCGCTTACCGGATGCACGGGCGTAAGGTTGAGTGCGATGCCGATCCGCGCCGGCCGCTTCGATGCGCTGCGGATGGCGCGCACCGACTCGCCGTGCGCCAGGAGCAGCGTGTGCGAGGCGCGCACCATCGCCCGCGGGTTGCGCACCCCGGGGGCGTGCACTCCGGCGAGGTAGCCTAGCAGTGCGATGATATGCGGCTCGTTGATCGTGATCCACCAATTCACGCGGTCGCCCAAACGGTCCGCCAGCACGCGGGCGTATTCTCCAAACGCGGAAGCGGTATCGCGCTCGGGCCACCCGCCTTTTTCATGCAACGCCAACGGTAGATCGTAGTGGAACAGGGTGGGAAAGGGTTCGATCTCCCGTTCGAGCAGACCGTCCACCAACCGGTCGTAAAAATCCAATCCCGGCTCGTTCACCTTCCCCGTTCCGGCGGGAATCACCCGCGGCCAGGAGATGGAAAAGCGGTAGGCCTTTGGCCCGAGTTCTTTGATGAGGTCGAGGTCTTCCCGCCAACGGTGGTGATGGTCGCAGGCCACGTCGCCGTTCTGGTTTCCCACGATGCGGCCCGGCTGATGCGAGAACCGATCCCAGATCGACGGCCCCTTTCCATCCTCGTTCCATGCGCCCTCAATCTGGTAGGCGGAAGTGGCCGTGCCCCAGATAAACTCCTTGGGAAAAGTTAAAACGGGCATTCGCTCTCCGGTTTCCAACACTTCCATGCCGGGGAAAATCGGACAAGGAATTCGCGGATGGAATTTACGAAAACGGGATGGAAACCCAAAGCGGGATCCGGCTTATGGATCCCATTTGCGGTTGTTTTCCCCTTCCCCACTCCGGCCTTCAGCCACTTTCTCCCGGCATATGCCGGGAGAACCAGCCCCAGAGCGAAACGACGGGAGGGATGGGGATGGGGGGCGCTCAGGGCAATTCCACGACCTGCGCCCCGGGTGCGTTCTTCCTCACCGATTCGATCCCGTCCAGGCAGGCTTGCTTGCCGGAGAAGCTCTCGCCCGATTCGGCGATGTTCTTCCCGTTGGAAGCAACCAGCCTCCAACGGTAATTCCCGGACTTATCTTTGTAGACTTCGAACTTTGCCATGAGATCCTCCTTGGAATTATAAATTCCGAAATCCCATTTTGCGTTTGATCGATTCCGCTTCCTCGTGGGTCGGGGTGGGAAGCGTAGTGGTTTCGATTACGCCCAGCGCTTTTTCCTGCGCCCGGCGCCAGCGCGCCAGCCGTTCCGCCACCGCGGCTTCGTTGCCTATCCCCGTCGGTTTGTAGAAATACGTTCCCTGCAGCGCGTCCGGCAGATATTGCTGGCCGACATGATGTTCCTCGCGTTCGTGCGGATAGACGTACCCCTCGCCATGACCCAGCCCTTTCGCATCACGGTTGGAGTCTTTCAAGTGGTCCGGCACTTCGGTGATTCCCTGCTTCTCCACCGTCTCGTACGCCTGGAAATATGCCAAGGCGCTGTTGGATTTAGGCGCGGTCGCGAGGTACAGCGCCGCTTCGACCATCGGGTAAATTCCTTCCGGCAAACCGACGTAATCGAAAGCCTGGGCTGCGGCGCTCGCGACGACCAGCGCGTTCGGATCGGCCAAGCCGATATCCTCCCCGGCCAGGATCAGCATGCGGCGGATGATGAAACGCGGATCTTCGCCGGAGTAGA
>JBEKLP010000029.1:0-31227 GCA_050010135.1 Anaerolineales bacterium | reverse complement strand
CGCCACGCTGCCCACCAGCAGTTTGCCCTCCCCGTCGAAGGCCACCCATTGCGGCAAAAAGAACTTCCGGGCATAGGGGACAAACGGCACCTGCAATTCCCCGCGTCCCATTTCCGAGCTGCCCTCTTCCGCGATCGCGTCGGTGGAGGCGGTAATCGCGGATTCGACCTCGGTCGAAGAAGATTTCGGTTCGGAAGGTGTGGTTTCGCCTTCCAACGTGACATATTTCACCGACCGTCCGACCGGAAGCATGTTCGTCACCATATGGCGGCAGGTTGAATAGCGCAGGATCCCGGCCGCAACAGCCACACTTTTCTTGGGCAGTTGCTCCAATTCCTTAAAACGCGCGCGGAGAACAACCGTTAGATCCGTCCGCGTGAGGCGCTCGACCAGCCCGCCCGCCATTTGCTCCCGTTCCTCCCCGGCGATATTTTCGGTCCGGGTGGATTTTGCATCCACCACGACCCGGTCCGGAAGGGAGAATTTTACTTGCGAGGGTTTCTGCAGCAGGCTCTCGGCCAGCGTCCGCGCCTGGGCTTCGAAATACCGCTGGAGGAGGATGGGTTGCGCCTCGAACAGAAGATGTTGTTTTTCGTATTCCTGCCGCAGGTATTCTGTCGGCGTGCTGATCGCGGAGGAGACAGTTTTTTCCGGCATATGCGCCTCAAAAGGTGGAACGGAATCATCCGGGAAGATTGGTGGGATCCCACATCGGCCGGAGGTCAGCCAAGATCAACCCGGATCCGGGGACGGACGCGGATTATACGACCCAGGATGGGCGTGTCAATCCTGCGAGGGGATGCAGAAAATGTTCGGGCGCTGGCTGGGGATGGATTTATTCCCGGCGGGAACGCACAAAATGATCGGCGACCAACGATTTCAGTTACCCCGGTTTCCGGGTGCGGATAAACCCAAACCGTTCCTCGCGGTCGGGTTGAGCGGAATTCCGGCGGATGAAGGAGCTAGTCCGCCCCGCGATAAACACGCACCAGCTGTTCAAACAGATCCAGCGCTTCCTCCCGCGTCCTTTGGAAGGCATTCCGGCCGATCATCTGTCCGGCGGCGCCGGCGTTGCGAATGGCCACCGCTTCGTTCAAAAGAATATCCACATCTCCGCGCGGCCCGCCGGAAAACAATACCAAGCGCCGGCCGGCGAAGGTCCCTTGCAGTACATGCCGGATCCGGTCTTCCAGCGTCAGTAGAGGAACACCGTGCTTTTCATACAAAATGCGGGTATCCTCGTTTTCGATGCGCTCGGTGGGCAATTTCAGGTAGATGACATGCGCGCCCATTTGCGCGGCGAGATGGGCGGCATAGGTGGTGAGATCGATGGCTGTCTCGGCTTCCTTGGGGATGTTGGCTCCGCGCGGGTACGACCAGCAGATGACCGGCAGCCCGACCCGCTTGGATTCGCGCACCACTTCCCGCAGGGATTCATATAGGATCCGGCGGTTGTTGGTTCCGGGATAGATGCAGTACCCGACGGCAGAACAACCCAGGCGAAGGGCGTCTTCGACGGTGGCGAATTGCGCCAGCATGGGATCCGGATCCACGTGCAGCTGATCACGGCCGTTTAATTTCAATACAAACGGAATCCGGCCGGCGTAATCGGACGCGACGGCTTCAAGGAAGCCGAGCGGGGCAACATAGGCGTTGCACCCCGCCTCGATTGCGAGTTCCACATGATAGCGCGGATCGTAAGCCGCCGGATTGTGTACGAAAGACCGGCCCGGCCCGTGCTCGATGCCCTGATCGGCCGGGAGCATCAACATACGCCCCGTTCCGGCCAGTTTACCGTGGCAAAGGATGCGGTAGAGATTGGCGCGCACGCCGGGATTTTCGGATGTATACCAGCTGAGGATCTCTTCGATTCGGTTCATGGTCCACTCTCCATGTCCAAACCCGCCACCGGCATCGTCAGGGCGGGGCGGGTTGAGGATCGGGAATTAATACAGGAACATCGGTTTGCCCAGCATGTCCCGAATCCGCGGGCGGTAATTCTCCTTGTCGTACAGTGCGGTGACGTCGACGCGTTTCTTTCCCTGGATGATCATATCGAGCGACACCGTAGTGTAAATGCCCTGTTGCAACGCGACCATGCGGCCGGTGTGTCCCAGCGCCACCTGATCCAGAGCCAGGTTGCCGAACGAGCTGGCCACCATGCGGTCCAGCGCGTCCGGGGCGCCGGAGCGCATGATATATCCGAGCTGCTGGTACATGATGTTCACGCCGGTCCGGCGTTTGACTTCCTCCGCGGTGTAATGTCCGATTCCGCCGAGCTTCTGATGCCCGTAGTCGTCGGCTTCCCCGCGCTGGTGGATGTCGCCGCCGGCTTCGTGCGCACCTTCGGAGATGGTCATGATGGCGTAATGAGAAGGGGATGCATTCCGGTCGTCCACCAGGAACTTGCACAGCTTGTCCAAGTCGAAGGGAACTTCCGAGATGACCGCCCGGTCGACGTTGGATAGGTACGCGGCAAAGAGCGAGGTTTCCCCCGAATTGCGGCCGAACAGTTCGACCACACCTAGGCGTTCATGGGAGCCGACGGAAGTCCGGAAGTTGGTGATGGCGTCGACGGAACGGGTGACGGCCGTGGAAAACCCGATGCAATAATCGGTTCCAAATACGTCGTTATCCATCGTCTTGGGAATAGCAACGGTGCGGAACCCTTCCAGGTGCAGCCGGCTGGCGAAGGACAGCGTATCGTCGCCGCCGATGGGGATGATCGCTTCCAGTCCGAGCGTATCCAGCACCCGGAGGGCATGCTTGGTGCAGTCTACCGTTCCTTTGTCTGTGTTCACCCGGTCCTCGGCGCGGACATGCTCGGGGACGTCGGCCGGTTTGACGTTGGACGGGTTGGTCCGCGAGGTGTGGAGGAACGTCCCGCCGGTTCGATCGATGGTGCGCACGGTTTCCGGAGTCAGGGTAAAAGAATATTTTGCAATCGATTCGGGATCCTCAGGGTCGATCCGCAGGACGCTCATCCAGCCGCGGCGTAACGCGACTACCTCGATATTATTCTCCTGGGCGCGGGTGACCACCGCCCGGATCGCCACATTCAGCCCGGGAACGTCTCCGCCTCCCGTTAAAATTCCGATTCGCAACTTGGATGCCATCTTGGAACTCCTCCGGTAAGTAAACTGGACTCCGCCAGCCGATCCGAGCGTGAATTGTACAGCGGGTTGGGCGATTCTCCAAGCCGCCCAAGGAGAAACTGGAAAGGAATTTGCCGTCTGCCGATGTCCCGCAAGGACAAGCCGTCACCAAAAAAATGCGCACAGAGACCAGTCGCCTGCCGACGGACGCCCCAGCCATCCCCTATATGGATTTTTCAACCCTCTGTATAATACATACGCACTGGGATGGTACGGCCGGTTTCAGCTTTCAACGCGTAACCTTGCGAGGAGAAGAAATGGGAGAGGATATCTCAGCCGTCAAACAAAAGCTGAACGAATACCTCCTTATGGAATTCGGGATTGAAAGCAACGGAGGCACACGGCCCGCTACGGATTCCTGGCCGTTTGAGTTGACACCCGCAGGGCGCATCACCGCCGGTTCCGGAAACCCGGATGTCTTTACCTTCCAATTGGAAGAACCGTATTACGCCTTGACCATCGGCACAATGCATTGCTATCCCGTGGCCAGCATGTCGCTTGAGGATCTCAAGATGCAATTCTTCGGCGCAGGCTGGCTGGCCATTCAAGAGCCGATCGATCTATCCACATCCGCGACAGGGTTGCTGGGCATTCCTTCCATTCCGGAACGGCGGGAAGCCATTACCGCCCTTGTAACTACGGCCTACGACACCGAGACCAGCTTCCGTATCCTGGAAGGGTTATACCTCCGAAAAACCATCCGCTATTTCGCCTTGGTGGAACTGATGGAAACCCATAAAACGATCATGGTTGGCAACGGAATTCCCCCAGTGGAAGTAGGTTTCCCATCGGCATCCAGCTGGAGAAGATTGGCATATGCGGTGGGCCAATTTCTTCAGCAGGGGCGTTTACCAAAATAAGGCCGTTTATCGGTATGAATTCGCCCGGAAAAATTCTTGATTCTTTTTTATTGATAATTGTTATTTCTCTTCATGCACAAAAACATCTTCCCGGAGATCCGGTAGGGCGGTCGGAGATGCCTACCCGTGCGGCCTTGAAATCGATTGGATTATCTGCTATTATTATGTAAGCTAATGTATATTATCTTACGTAATTATTGAGGCAAATATCGTGAGAATACACCAAGCGATTGAATCTTTCTTCTCGGAGTTCCAGTTCCCCCTGGAATCCAAAAACACACGTCGAACATATAAGACTGCGTTGACAAAATTTGAAGAATATTCTAAGGAGGCAAATCTCCTTTCTAAAGATTTATCCTCCATCGATCCTTCCATTGTTAGCCTCTTTGGCGCATGGTTGATTGCCCAAGGTTTGACTAAATACACCCAGAATATATATGAGAGCGCATTGAGACGAGCTCTGAATTATTGGAGAATAAAAGGCTGGATAACATTTTCCAGAGATATTGAAAAGGAAACCAGAATGGCTATGCGCATCAAGTCAAAAAAGGGGGCGTTTTCGATCAGTTCTCGCGTCGGAAGGGTTCCAGAGGATTTTGGGGACCGAATGGCACAAGTCGTCGATTCTCAACCGCTTTCAGATAAAAACCGCCTCCAGCGGTTGAACCTGCTTCGCGCACAAGCGCTCATCCACCTGCTCCGTGCCACCGGTTTGCGCATCGGCGATGTGTGCCGTTTTACAAAATCCGATTTTCGCGATGCGAAATCCCGGGCAGGTTACTTCACCCTTCCAATGCAGAAGACGGGGACGCTCGCCCATTGTTTTCTCGGGGAAGAAACAATCCATGTCCTGGATCGGTATCTTAAGGAACGCTCCGATTCCTCCCCGTGGATTTTTATCCAACATGGACGTACGGGAAAAGTCCGGCCCGGCACGCCCCAATTCTTTAGATCGACCGTCAGAGGGTATGGATCAAAAATATCCCCGAAAACCGCCTGGGAGATCATTCGCGGTATTGGACTCCAGGCCTATGGCTCGCAGACGAAGCAATTCATTTCCCCGCATGCGTTCCGACATTGGCATGCACAATCCCTGATCCACGCAGGCGCCCGGCTCGAAGACGTGCAATCCGTATTGGGGCACGCCAACCCTGTCATCACCAAGCAAATTTACGCGCCGGAACCGGACCTCTCGAGGATTTCTGAAAAAGAACGGATCATCCAGAAGAGCCGGACCAAAAAAAAATCCCCCGCCGAGGATTATCCTCAGCGAAGGATTGATCCGGAATAAAAAAGTCCTGGGGTGGCTGACGGGGATTGAACCCGCAACAGCTGGATCCACAGTCCAGCGCTCTGCCAATTGAGCTACAGCCACCGTAGGGTTGAAAATTTTATCATTCGCCCCCTGATCCGACAAGCCTCTTGGTGATCTCTTTTGATAAATCCGCTCGTTCGATCGTTGCTTGTTCCCGGCGGATGAGATCCTTCAGGGTCGCCTTCCCCTGGCGAATTTCATCCGGTCCCAGAATCACCGCCAGTCGGATTCCCAAGGCATTCGCATATTTCAACTGTTTGGGAAGCCGATCCGGCGCAGGATACCATTCCGCGGCGATCCCCGCTGCCCGCAGCGCTTGCGAGACCTCTATCGAGGCGGCTGCCTCCTGCGCGGAAAACGTGGTGACCAGCACGTCCGCCGGGGCAATCCTGAGCTTCGGCTCCTTCTCGTTCTTCTTCAGAATCAACCCGATCACGACGTCGCCCATGGCAAAGCCGACTCCGGGGATTTTCCCGCCTCCGACATCGGCGACCAGATTGTCATATCGTCCGCCGCCCAACAGGGCGCGAAATTCGCCGGCGCAATCCCGTCCCTCAAACACCGTCCCCGTGTAATAATCCAATCCCCGGATCACCGCAGGATTGTATTCGACATATTCCGATACCCCGAAGGCTTTCACGGCATCGAAGAATTCCACCAGCTCGCGGGATTGCTTCCATAACTCCCGGTCGTCGAGAATTTTCATCAATCCCTTCACCTGGTCGGCGGTCAATCCCGTTTCACGGGCATACACCTCCCATTCGGGCTGTTTCATTTTTTCCTTTTTGTCGATCAGCCGGAAGGTTCCTCCGACGGCTTCCCCGCGAATGCTGATCGCCTCCAAGGCGGAGTCCATCAGCCGCCGGTTGTTCACCTGGAGTTTGACCTCGCGGGCGGTAAGCGCCACGGCCCGGAAGAATTCGCATGCCACCGCCGCCAGTTCGGCATCCGCCTGGGGATTTTCCATTCCCAGCAGATCGATGTTCCATTGGAAGAATTCGCGCGTGCGTCCCTTCTGCGGCGTTTCATACCTCCAAAAAGGTCCGAACGACCACCATCGCACGGGAAAAGAGAGTTGATGGATACGCTGGGCGACCATCCTGGCCAGTGAGGGAGTCAGTTCCGGGCGCAGGGTGATGAGATCGCCGCCTTTATCCGGAAAAACGAACGCCTGCTTCTTGACCAACTCCTCCCCGGACTTGGCAGCATAAAGTTCCAGTGTTTCCAGAAATGGCGCATCGAATTCCTGATATCCGAATTTGCGGGAGACGCCCCGGATTTTCTCATACAGCCAGTTTCGTAAAGCCATTTCCGCCGGATAATAATCCCGCGTGCCTTTAACCGAGGATGTAGTTTTCATTCTGGCTCCCTGAATTCCCAAAGACCTTTCCACGAAGGACGGATCCATCCCCTGCGAAAGAGGTATCTGTTATGGATTATAAGACAGGCTGGGCGGAGTTGCCCGATAATATTTTCCGACGGATTTTTACCATCGTTTTAAAAACCTGTCGGGCGATAAAAAAAGCGACCAAGAACTTGGTCGCTGCTGGTCGGGGCGAGAGGATTTGAACCTCCGACCCCCTGCACCCCATGCAGGTGCGCTAGCCGAGCTGCGCTACGCCCCGGGAGCAGGTATTATATTCGACGTTCCACAGATTGACCAGACCCGTCAAACGCTGTTGGCCAACCGGAATCCGTGGCCTCGAATGGTAAGGATGTGTTCCCGGTCCGGGTCCACTTCCTTCAAACGGTCTCGCAACCTTCGTACCAATGCGTCAATCGCCTGGTCGGTAATTCCTCCCGTATCTTCCCCCGGCCAGACGGTTCCGATGACGTCCTCCCGATTCACCAGCCCTCCCCCGCGCAAGATCAGCAGTTCCAAAAACCGATATTGATGGATAGATAGTGGAGGATCAATGGTTTTCTCATTGATCGCCACGCTGTGATCCGCGGGGTTGAGCCGGATCCGTCCCTGGCGGGGAGCGGATCCCTCGAAATCCAATGGCATGGTGGAATCCGAAGCGACATATAAAAAACTTGCAGCCAGGGCCACCTGAATGACATCCCCGTCCTTGATCTCGATTTCCTCCTGCACCGGCAGGCCGTTGACGCAGGTTCCATTCTTGCTGGCCAGATCCTGCAGGTAGGTCTTTCCCCCGCGGCGGTCGATCTTCGCGTGCCGGCGCGATACCTGCCGGTCGGCGATGATGACATTGCATCCGTCTTCGCGGCCCATGGTTATTCCTTCCAATGGAATGGACCACCGGCCTCCCTGGACCGGGCCGGATTGACCGATAAGAACGGGAGATTCTTCCGCAGAGGTCATGGGTTATAATTCTTTTATCGCCGCTGTGACGCCGGGGTGTTGGTAAACGCCCACACGGCGACGAAAACTCTTGCAGGGATACGCTTTCCTCTATCCATTATAAGAAGTTTCCGGATTTGGGGAAACGAAATTCCGGCCATCCTATGCCCAAGCTGCTGACCGAAAATCATTTATTAAAAAACCGGTACCGGATTCAATCCGTCATCGGTCACGGCGGCATGGGGGCCATTTACCTGGCCAATGACGAACGGCTTTCGGGTCGCAAGTGCGCCATCAAGGAAGTGGAACAGGACCCCGGCCTTCCGGAAAAACTGCAACAAGAGGCACGCGATCAGTTCTATCGGGAAGCCAGTATCTTGGCCCGTCTGGATCACCCAAACCTCCCCAAAGTTTCCGACTTCTTCTCCTCCGGAATCCGCGATTACCTCGTGATGGATTTTATTCCCGGACAAGATCTTCGGAGTATCGTCGACGAAGCCCGGCAATCCGGAAACGCCATCCCCGAGGCGGATATTCTCGGTTGGAGCGCGCAATTATTCGATGCGCTGGAGTATCTCCACAACCAGGATCCTCCCATCCTTCACCGCGACATCAAACCCAGCAACATCCGGGTCACCCCCAATGGTGTGGTCAAACTCGTGGATTTCGGACTGGTCAAACAAATGGTACCCGACGAGATGACCATAACGGTCATGCAGGGGCGCGGCACAGCCCTATACACACCCCTGGAACAATACGGCGGGGATACGGGCCACACGGATGTCCGCAGTGACATCTATGCCATGGGGTGCACGCTGTACCACTTGTTCACCGGTCAGGCGCCCCCGGAAGCCAAGCAACGGTTTCTCAATCCGGATTCTCTCATTCCTCCGCGGCATATAAATCCCAGGATCACTCCGGAAGTCGAACGGGCGATCCTGTGGGCAATGGCACTGCATCCGAACGACCGACCGGCGACGATCCGCATTTTCCGCGAATCGCTTTTCGGCGACAATCCCCCCCTGCCCCCTCCGTTTCCTTCTCCGCGATATGGGAACTTGCTCCCCAGGGCTTTTTTCCGTTTCGCCTGGCCAGAAAGAATATTGGCAGGCGTGGCGGCCGCCCTGCTGCTTCTCGCCTTCGCGGCGAACCTTTTCCGATAGGCCGAATTATTCCTGCGTCCGGCGGATCGACCACCAAGCCAGGACGGCTCCGGAAACACTACCCAACACTCCAACTACCACACTGATCCACCGTCCACCCCAGGCCGTTGCGCTGTTAATTCCGGGGTAACCTAAAGCGAATAAATCGTACCCGGCCAGCCCGCCGACCGTGGCGGCAAGGATTGCCCGCCATCGGAACGCGCTCCTCTCCGGCGTATTGGTTGCGGCGAAAATCGCCCCCGAGAATAATCCAAGCACTAAAAGAATGACAAGGAAAGTATCCCAACCCGCGCGGCTTGAGCCTCCACCGCCCGGGTTTGGGTGCGGAGTAGGAGAAGAGAATGCCGACGTGGGGGACTCTCTCGGGACTAAGCTAAGGGTGGGGGCAATCGCGGTGATAAAAGCCGGTTTCTCCCCCACCCTCAATTGTAATATCACGGAATTCTTGGCCGGCTCGCTCGCGGCGGAGACCTGCATATCTCCCTGCCGGTCGAGCGAGTAATCCGCTTGAGCCATACCGTCCTTGGTGGATGCACTCAAGTATAAAGGAGGAATTTTTTCCGCCGGATACGTGACAATGAATTGGAGGAGCGTGCCATCTGGAACCGGATGCTGGTTGTGATCTAAAACCGGCCCCGCGAGAAAGGTGATTTTATCGCCCAACGAAAATCCGAGGGGGATCGGTGAAATCGTCGGAGCTTGGGCTGTTGGGGTTATCGAAATGGGCGTGGGCCGCGTGGAATTTGTGAGCCCGACAGATATTTCGATCAATTGATCGGGATCTGGAGACAATTGCGTCAACAGATCATATCCGGCTCCTTCAACACTGACGGGGGAAGCTCCGCCCGGCGTGAGATCTCCGAACAGCACTCTGGCGGCAACCTCCAGGCAGCCGTCGTTTTTGGAATACAACCCGTAATATGCATAGACTTTGCTGACTTCGGTTGAATCCAGATAGTACGGCGCTCCCAGCGCAAACACGAATATGTTTTTATTCCGGATGAGATCCGGCCGCTGCGCCAACAGGGTTTGAAACGCGCTCGACTCCGGAATGGAGCCGGTGGGGCTGCGCAGGAGCGCCAAAATAACGGTTGAACTGGTCAGGGCGGTTTCCAATGCCGGCGAGGTGACACCGTTGAGATAACTGTTGACATCCTTGAACGTAAAAGATTGAATCCGAGAAGGGGCGATCAATCCGCTTGCCCCCGGGCCGTACAAACGGAGGATCGTATCCGCCATGATCCCGGGGGAAAGATCCGCTTCCTGGGCGCAAGACGGGCAGGGAACCACCGCGCGCGAATCGGTCAACACAACGATCCGGTCGGTGGAAGTGGGATGCTCGATGACCGTGGCGCCCGGCGCTTTGAGATTGGGGTTGATCAGCGTCACCCCGGCTTTGCAGCTTTCGGAGGCAAGTTGGTTGTCCTGTTTTAATCCGCTCAAAGCATCCTGCGAACCCTGCACCACGCTATTCGAAAAAACCGGATAGATCCGGCTCTTCAAAGCCAGAATTCTCAACACCGCCTGATCCACCTTGGAGGCGAAATCATTATCGGCCTGATATTGCTGCTGAAAATATTTTATGGTGTCGATGACGCTTTGCAGTTCACCTCCGCTATCGGTATCCTGAAAATCCGACAGCTGGAGAATATCGTTGCCCGCTTGAAGCGCGGTCAGTGCGACCCCCGGGTAGGAAAACGTCATTCCCGACATCTCGTAGAACTTCCTTACCGATTGAGCGCCCAACGAATCGCTAATCGTTATTCCCCCATCCGCTCTCCAATTGACGAATTCCGGAAGCGCCATCAACTGCTGGCTTAAAGCCGATGCGTCCAGACTGACGGGTTTCGTGCTTGTGCGTATGCTACCCTGCAATCCCTGGTAACGGATATGGGAGACCAGGAACCCGTCGGCGATTTCCACCGAACCCGGCGCCGCATCCGCCACCGAGCCGAACGGCGCCAGATCGATCAGGCGCAGGTCATCCATCCCCTTGCGGATCGTCGCCACTTCCTCTTCCGGATTGCGATCCGATGCGCCGATGCCGGGAAAGTGGGTGGCGATTACGGCGACTTTCCTTCCGCTACCTTCATGGATTCCTTGGATATACGCCTGGCCCATTTCGCCCACCCAGAACGGATCGCCACCAAACGTGCCGGCACCAAGATCCCCGCTAGTGCCGGGGTTAGGTCGTTCCAAGACGTCCAGGGAAGGACCTAAATAAAGATTGACCCCGATCAGAAAGAGTTCCTTTCCCAGGGTGATTCCGGTAGTTCTGGCCATTTGCGGCTGCCACGTGGCGCCGAGAGTCATCTCAGAGGGCAGATTGGTCAGATCGGTTATCAATTGGCTGTCCGGATATCCGTCTCCTCCACCTCTTATCGCGATGAACAAAGGAAGATATTCCCCGCCGGCATCTCCACCCTGCGGGGTGACGGCATCGGCCTCGATTTGCTGAAGCCCGTTGCTGAGGGCCAAAGCAGCAGCGGCTTCGCCCTGGCCACTGTGCCAATTGCCGTTTTCACGGTCCAGGAGCACGCCGCCGACGTGATAGGAGGAGAGCAGCGTATAAATATCCGACGTCGGGGAAATGTCCTTTCCCGGAAACGTCACCATAAAGAGCTGGCCGATCTTCTCCTCAACGGACATGCTGCTGAAGATATCCGACACCCTTTGGGAAACACCGCTCGGATTTGGATTCCCAAAAGACACCAATGCCAACCCCGCCAGGAAAAACAGCATGTACCAAAAAGCCGTCCGTCTTTGCATAATTAAAGTATACCCCAGTGATATCGGGTTCCAAAACAATTTTGGCGCATCCGGGTTCCGGAGTGCAGGAACCACCCGTCCCTTTCTTGTCAAGCCGGGGGGATTATGCTATGATTTTTCCGTTCCAAGCAAGCGAATTACAATGATCATCGCCTAATCCACGGGAAGAAATCAACGTCTGCATCCATCCGCCGTATGCCCCTCGGAGACGGGCATGGTCGAACGGCATATTTTCCGTCCCAGCTACAAGTGCTGGGGAAGGATAGACTCATGACCGATCAACCGGTTTTCCTGACAAAGGACGGCTATAAAAAGCTGGAAGAGGAATTGGAGCTGCTACGGACCAAACGCCGAGCGGAGGTGGCCGAGCGCCTGCATGACGCCATGGAAGGCGGGGAATTAATTGAGAACGCGGAATACGAAAGTGCCAAGAACGAACAGGCGTTTGTCGAAGGGCGCATTCTCACCCTGGAGACCATGCTCAGCAACGCCATCATTATCGAAGAAGGCGGGCCCCAGGACATTGTCCGCGTAGGTAGCAAGGTGGCCATCCAGGAAGGCGAAAACCAACCCGAACAGTATGTCATCGTTGGCGCCGCTGAAGCCAACCCCAAGGAAGGCCGGATTTCCAACCAATCGCCGCTTGGTCAGGCCCTGTTGGGCCGCAAAACCGGTGACGAAATCCGCGTAAGCGCGCCGGCGGGTGTACTGACCTTCCGCGTGCTGTCGGTGAAATAGCAACGCCGGCAACCTCCTCCGCCCCCGGCTTGCGGGGGCGTTTTTTCCTTAGATTGAATCCGCATGCGCGAACTGACCGACCTCGAGAAAAACCGCCGGAACAAGGTTGACCAACTGCGCGAGTCCGGGATTGAACCGTACCCCGCCCGCTGTGAGCGCACGCATACGAGCGCCCAAGCCAATGCGGCGTTCGAGCGCGCGGTTCCCGGAGAAACGGTTCCGGCCACGGTCGTGGGACGCGTGCGCTCCATTCGCCTGATGGGAAAAGTCATCTTTGCTCATCTGGAAGACGGCGACGGCCAGATACAAATCCTCCTCAAAGCGGATCTCCTCGGCCAGGATATCCTGGATCAATTTAAAAATTTTTACGATCTGGGGGATTTCGTCCAAGCCGGCGGCGTGCTGTTCCGCACCCGCAGCGGAGAAATCACGCTGCAAGTGGAAAAAATAACCATGCTGGCCAAAGCCATCACGCCGCTGCCCGCATCGAAGGAGACGGTGGAGAACGGCCAACGGGTGGTTCATTCCGCATTCGACAATCCCGAAGCCAGGTATCGACAACGCTATGCGGATCTGGCGGTCAATCCGGAAGTCCGCGCGATATTCCGCACCCGGGCGCGGATCATCTCCGCAATCAGAAATTTTCTCGACGGGATGGGGTTTTTGGAAGTGGAGACACCCATTCTGCAGGCGATCTATGGCGGCGCGGCGGCCAAACCGTTCGTCACCCATCATCACCAGTTGCATCAGGATTTATACCTGCGGATTTCCTTCGAGCTCTATCTCAAACGGTTGCTGGTCGGAGGAATAGAACGGGTCTACGAGATCGGCAGGGATTTCCGCAACGAGGGCGTGTCCTACAAGCACAATCCGGAATTCACGCAATTGGAATTCTACATGGCCTACGCCGATTACCGGACGATCATGGAGATCGCCGAGACGATGATTTCCTCCGTCGCCGAAAGCGTGACCGGAAGCCGGCAGATCACCTTCCGAGGCCATCCCGTGGATCTCACGCCTCCCTGGCCGCGCCTGACCCTGCGCGAGGCCATCCGCCGGGAAAGCGGGATCGACATCGACGACTATCCGACCACGGAGTTGCTTGGCGCCGCAATGCAACAGAAGGGGCTTGCGCCCAAAGCTGAGAGACATCGCGGGAAGCTCATCGAAAATCTGCTTTCCCATTTCGTCGAACCGAATATCCTTCAGCCCACTTTCCTGGTGGATTATCCGAGGGATATTTCTCCCCTGGCCAAAAGTAAAACGGACGATCTCCGAACCGTCGAACGGTTTGAGGGTTTCGTCGCGGGCATGGAATTATGCAACGCTTTTTCGGAATTGAACGATCCGCAGGACCAGGAACAACGGTTCCTGGAGATGAGCCGGACCTTTTCGGAAGGGGAAGAGGATCGCCATCCGACGGATGAGGATTATTTGAACGCGATGCGATACGGAATGCCGCCCAACGGCGGCTTCGGATTGGGCGTCGACCGCCTGACGATGTTGCTGACCAACCAGCCGACGATCCGCGAGGTGATCTTATATCCGCACCTCCGGCTGAAGGACGAGGAAAGTTGACGACCAACCGCCATACTCCCACCCGGGAGCACGATTTACGAATGCACTTGGGCGTTATTCTCATGGCGCTGCAAATGCTCTCCCGTCCCCCAATGCCCCCTCTGCAAGCAAACCAACAGGAATTGATCGAAATCATCCAGCGAGCGACTAAAGCCATGAAGGATCTGCTCGATAGTCCCCCCGCCCGGTCCAGGAAAAAAGTAAATTCGAGGAGCCGGGAAGGTCGGCAAAGGACACCCTCGACAAATTGAAAGATTGTGATTATTATCTCAATCTGATTCAGCCCTTTCCAAGGGCGATCCTGGGGAAGGTTGCCCTTCCAACCGGTCCCCGCCATTCTTCCGGCTTGCCCCGGTGAACTCTCGGAGGTTCTAAAATGTCCAACCAACCCAAGAATTCCGCTTGGACTGTCCTGGTCACGGATGGTTTGCAGGAATCCGCGATTGCCATTCTGGAAAAGGCGTCCGCGGTCCAGAATCGACCCGATATCTCCTCCGACGATCTGATGAAAGCACTCATAGGAGTCCAGGCGATCATCGTTCGGGGACGCACGAAAGTGACGGCGGATGTTTTTGCCGCAGCGCCGGACTTGAAAGTGGTCGGCCGGGCCGGCGTGGGCGTGGACAACATCGATTTGAAAGCGGCCAAGGCCAAAAACGTTGTAGTGGTTAACGCCCCGCAATCGACCACAATCGCCGTTGCCGAACACACCATGGCCCTGCTCCTCTCCTTGGCTCGTCAAATCCCCCTCGCCGATTCGGGCTTACGCCGCGGCGAATGGTTGAAGAAAAAATTGGAAGGGTTTGAACTCTCCGGGAAAACACTGGGAATCGTGGGAATGGGAAGGATCGGGTCTTTTGTGGCCGCACGGGCAGCCGGCTTCGGGATGATCTGTGTGGGATACGATCCATTGCTTTCGAACGATGAAATTGCCAAACGGGGAGCACAACCGGCCGATTTGGCCAACACCCTTCGCCGGGCCGATGTACTCACCTTGCATGTTCCGCTTTCACCGGAAACCCGCGGGATGATCAATGCCGAACAACTGTCGCGGATGAAACACGGGGCGTACATTGTGTGCACCGCGCGCGGAAATATAATCGATGAAACCGCGCTTCTCGCCGCTTTAGAATCCGGCCAGATTGCGGGTGCGGCTCTGGACGTGTTCGCCACGGAACCCGTTACGGATTCTCCGTTGGTCAAACATCCGAAGGTTGTCTGCACCCCGCATATCGCGGCTCAAACAGCCGAAGCCCAGGAACGGGCGGCCCGCGATATTGCCGAGGAAATTCTCACCGTCTTGCGCGGTGATACACCGCGTTGGCGCGTCGCCTGATGAAAAAAGCGGGTGGAAACACCCGCTTCTTCTTTTCTTTATACCGTCTGGGATTTCATGCCCTCCCGCGGCGATCGCCGCTTGGAGGCTGCATTGAGCAGAATAGCCCCGGATCCGAACAGCGAAACAGTTTTAATTCCGATGGTCGCAACGGCGGCCACTGTGGCCAGAGCGCCGACCCCGATGGTGGCGAGTGTGAGGATCTCGTTCACTCTTTGATTCCGTTCCAGTTCTACGGGCATCCGCGCGCCCTTCAGGAGCCTGGCTTTTAATGCCGCGGCGTATCCTTTTCTGGGCGCGACAGGCAGAAGTGCGCGTTGGATTTTTTTCTCGAGATTCTCTTCGCTAACCATGATTACATCTCCTGGCTGACCGCTCCCGTTCAAGGTTTGTCGCCGTGATTTTTTTCAACGGTTTCTCTCAATTGAAGGAGCGTTCGATGATACAGGCTCTTTACCGCTCCTTCCGATTTTCCAAGAATAGCCCCGATTTCCGTGTTCGAATACCCTTCGGCAAACTTTAATATCAACACCTGCTGTTTGTCGGCGGAAAGCTGCCGGATGATTTTCAAGAGCATATCCCGTTCCGCCGTGCGCTCCGCGGCCGAACCCGGTTCCTCTTCGGTGGAATGCCGCGTCGCCTCGTCCAAACCCACAACCTTCCGGCGGCTTTGATCGCGGTACCAGTTCGCCACCATGTTATGAGCGATTCGATATAACCATGCGGAAAAAGGGAGGCCCTGATGTTCATACCCCGGAAGATGGACAAAGGCTTTTTGAAAAACCCTCGAGGTCAAATCCTCCGCGTCCGCTTGATTACCGACCCGATAATAAACATACGTATAAATTTTTTTAATGTAGCGTTCGTATAGTTCTCCGAACGCCTGCGGGTCGAATTTGGCCTGCCGGATCAATCCCTCTTCGTCCCGCTGGGGTGACGCTCCCTTTCGGGGTTTGCTTGTCGCCGCCATGCTTAACACCGATTCCCTTCCTGCGTTTCGAAACCCTACCTTCCGGCGGGTTTCCTCGGCTCCCGGGCGACGCTTTCTTCCTTGCGAATCTTCTGATAGGCTGCCACCAGATTCTGATAATGCAGATCCGGCGCCAAGCCGTTCAGAAGAATCCGGCTCTTTCCGCATTTCTCGATCGGGATCTGGCGAAGATCCTCCACCGGCCAGTTCCACCGCACCGCATTCAGGGCTTCCTTTTTCACCCGATCCAGGTAAATGAGGTGAGACGCGATCATTTCGTCGATTTCCCCGCGCAGGATCACGTCCCCGTGCCCCTGGACGATATTCTCCAACCCCATCCCGGCGATGGTTTTCAGTGTGGCAACCATCTGGTCCATGTCGCCATCGCGGAAGAACGGCAACGGCATCATGGCATCCCCCGCAAAGAGGATGCGTTCTTCCTCCAACAGCACACCGATGCCGTCCGGAGTGTGGCCCGGGAGAGGGAAGATGCGAATCGTTCGCTTGCCCACCAGAAAATAGAGCGACCCTTCCCGGAACGTCACGTTGGGAAGGATGATCTGCGCATTGGATAAATCTTTATTCTCCTGCTTGGCCGACGCCAGTGCGCCGCGGTCCTTCGAGTCCATCAGGGTACGGCATAGTTCATGGGAAATGATCTGGGCTTCCGGGAAAAAATAATTTCCGCCGCAATGATCCGCATGATGGTGGGTGTTGACGATAAACCGCACGGTGGAGTTCATCCGTTGCTGGATGTACTCCCGGATTTCCTGCGTTTCGGAGGGCAGCGCAAGCGTGTCGATCAGGATCGCCCCGTCGGGAGTGCCGATCACACCGGCGCAGACCTGGGCATAAAGATCGCTGGAGAAAAAAGCGACATCCTCTGCAATTCGCTCTCTCAACATTTTTTTGATCGGCCTCACGATAGGGTTTGGCGTTAAGACTATGCGGGAGAATAGCATATTTATACATTATTAGTCAAGTATTCCGACATAATTAGTCCGATTATAATAAGTTATCGTGATGGGGAAAACTTGTTAGCGAGACGACGGTTTCTTGGCAACGGCGGCACAATTAAGACGGGGTTCCCAGGTTTGACCAACTCATCTCACATTCCATCGGCCCGGATGTATTTTCGTGAAATCTTTTTGACGTGAGGATGAATATTTACAACCTTTCTTGACTTATGATCCATTAGCCGGTAGAATTCCGCGGCTTTCCGGATGGAAAGCGGTTATCAAAACCTTTATAGAGAGCGAAGGAAGCCAGTCCGTGGCTTGAGGCGCTCCGAGGAAGGAAATCATGGACGATATTGTTTTGAAAGCCGGCGTTCGATCCGCTGTTGGCAAGGGTCTTTTCGCTCTGAGAAAATCCGGAAAGATCCCCGCGGTCCTCTACGGACCGGGCGTCGATGCGCTCCCGATCGAGCTGGAAGAAAAAACATCGGCGCGGGTGCTGAATGCGTTAACCGGATCCACCCTGATCCGTCTGGAAGTCGGAGATAAAAAATTCTCCGTCTTGTTGCGGGATCTGCAGCGCGATTCCATATTGCGGAAAATCTTGCACGTCGATTTCTATGCCGTACCCACCGACCGTGCCATTCGCGTCCATGCTCCTTTACAGTTCACGGGCGAATCCGCGGCGGTACGCGATTTCGGAGCCGTGCTGGTCCATCTACTCAGCGAACTCGAAGTGGAATGTCTTCCCAAGGATCTGGTAAACGGCATTCAGGTCAGCCTCGATCCGCTGGAAAAAGTCGGGGATTCCATCGCAATCAAGGATGTCTTTCTGCCTTCGGGGATCAAGGTCCTGATGGATCCTGAGGAAAGCATCATTACGGTCACCGCCCAGGCCGCCGAAGAAGAAGTGGTTGCTCCGGTTGCTGCTGCGGTCCCGGCTGAAGTCGAAGTGATCGAAAAAGGCAAGAAGCTGGAAGAGGAAGTGGAAGGAACCGAGAAGGAAGCCAAAGAAACCAAGAAAGAAGTCAAGGAAACCAAAGAGACTAAGAAAGCATAACTCCTCCACAGGGTCTGGGTTACCCATCGGGATCGTTGGGTGCTACGATCCCGATGGGTATTTTTTTTAACATTGGTTCACTTCCGCCCGGAGAGGGAATATTCATAATGACTTTTGGATAATCTTCTGCCGGACCGTTACCTTGTTTTTTAGATTCCTGGTTGGATTCTCTTCTCGGTTCTTTTCTTTATTATAAAAATAACTTTACCAAAAACACTTTTCACCTGGAAAAAATCTTTCCCATGGGGTTTTCACTACGATCTCCCGGGATCGCCGCGATACTATTCGCTCTTTGATACCTCGGAACGCGCCCCCCATTGAACATTTTCCCCTCCGGTTTGGAGACCGAGCCCGGTGCCCAATTTGAAGCCTCGAGCGCCCTGTCTCCGGACCGGTTGTTTTTAGAGCCAAGACCAGGGTAGACGGTTTTTGTCGAAAACAGTTTGATCAAATATTCTTTTAAGGTTGGGGATCCAACTTTATGTTGATTCTTGATTGACAGGATGATAGAATGTAGGCTCTACCGGAAATATCGGGAGTACCTTATCCTAATTCCCATATATGGCGTAGAGCAAATGTTCTAATGCGTTGCGTTTATTGCGGAAAAGAGGATGCGAATGTCATTGACACCACCCACGACGCGCGGGGAGGCATTCGTCGGCGCAGGGAGTGCTTGGCTTGCCATCAACGTTTCACTACCTACGAAAGGCCAATTTTTTCGACGCCACTCGTCGTCAAGCATGACGGAACACGCGAGGAGTTCGATCGGGAGAAACTGGCCCGGGGAATACGCATCGCCTGTGCCAAGCGGCCCGTTCCGGCATCGGAAATTGACCGCATCGTCGGCGAGGTGGAGGCCAGCCTGCAGCAAATGAACAAACCGGAAATTTCCAGCCGGGTCATCGGCGACATGGCGATTTCCGCCCTGAAGGAACTGGATCACATCGCTTACATCCGTTACGCCATCGTCTACCTTCGCTTCGACGATCTCCGCTCGATCCGAGATGAAATCAACCATCTTTTACGCGAAGGCTAAAGCGCCGATTCCAAGACCGGGAATTCCACCTTGAGGAGGGAAGCGTGCCGCATACAACCGCAATTTCGAAACAATTAAAAGCCAAAGAGAACGGCCGGCCGGTTTTGGATTTGGTGACGCTTTCCCCGAACGCAAGAATCATTCTGGAAAAAAGATATCTGCGCCGCGGTAGCGACGGGAAACCCGCGGAAACGGTGGAGGAAATGTTCTGGCGTGTGGCCAGTTTTGTGGCGCAGGCCGAATCCGAATTCGGGGGTGACGTTGCGGAAACCTCTAGGCAATTCTACGAGATGCTCTCCGGATTGCGGTTCTTCCCCAACTCGCCGACATTTACCGGTGCCGGAACGCCGCTGGGCCAATTGGCGGCGTGTTTCGTCCTTCCGATTTCAGACGATATGGGAAGGGAATCCTCGGGCATATTCCAAACGCTGCGGGATGCGGCGCTGATCCAGCAGACCGGGGGCGGGAACGGATTTTCCTTTTCGCGGATCCGCCCCAAGGGAAGCCTGGTGAATTCCTCCGCCGGCCAAGCGACGGGCCCGGTCGGTTTTCTCCGGGTTTACGATAAAGCTTTCGGCGAGATCGCCCAGGGGGGAACCCGGCGCGGCGCCAACATGGCGGTGCTGCGGATCGATCATCCCGATATTGAAGAATTCGTTACCTGTAAAACGGATGAGAATGCGATCACCAATTTCAACATCTCGGTGGGAATTCTGGATTCCTTTATGCAGGCCGTGCGCGAGGATTCCTCATGGGATTTGCGTTTCCCGGACGTATACGCGCCGGAGTACCGGAGGTTTAACGGCACCCTGGAACAGGCAGAACGCGCGGGCATTCCCATCCGGACATACCGCACCCTGCGCGCGCGGGAGCTGTTCGATATGATCGTCCAGCAGGCGCACCACAACGGGGAACCCGGGGTGCTCTTCCTGGATACCGCCAACCGGTTTAATCCGGTTTCGCATTTGTACGATTTGGAAGCCACCAACCCATGCGGCGAACAATGGCTGGGGCCGTACGAAAATTGCTGTCTGGGTTCCCTGAACCTTTCCCGTCATTTTGGGGAAGGCACAGAGGTGGACTGGGAAAAACTGCGGAAGGACGTCGCGCTGGCAACCCGTTTTCTGGATGATGTCATTTCGGTCAATAGTTATGTGCCCGCCGTTCCCCAATTGAAAGAAGCCGCGCTCAGAGCGCGAAGGATAGGATTGGGATTGATGGGCATCGCGGATTTGATGTACCACGCCGGAATTCGATACGGTTCCGAAGAAGGCCAGGAATTCGCTTCCCAGGTGATGGAATTCATCCGGTTTCACGCCATGAAGACGAGTGTGAATCTGGCGAAAGAGCGCGGGGCGTTTCCCGCAATCTCCGGAAGCATTTACGATCCGGCGCACCCGTCCTGGACTCCGCCGAAACCGCTCGCTCCCTATACGAGAAATTTCCATCGACCGGCCCTGAATTGGGACGAAATCACACACGGCATTCGCTCCGGTGGCATCCGCAACGCGGCGCAGTGCACCATCGCGCCGACGGGGACCATCGCCACGGTGGCCGGCTGCGAGGGATACGGCTGTGAACCGGTATTCGCCCTGGCGTATATCCGCCACGTCAACGATAACGGACATGATCTGCAGTTGCAATACGTCTCTCCCCTGTTTGAGACCGAACTGAAAAACGCAAAGTTGGAAGAAAAAACGTATCAGACGATCGTGGACGAGGTTATTCAACGCGGTTCATGCCAGGACATTTCCGAACTGCCGGAGGCCATCCGCAACCGGTTCGTCGTCTCACAGGACATCTCGGCCGAAGAGCACGTCCGCATGCAGGCGTCGCTGCAGGCATTCGTCGACAACAGTCTCTCGAAGACGATCAATTTTCCGCCAGACGCAACCGACGAAGGAGTGGCCAAAGCCTACCAACTGGCTTGGGAACTTGGATGCAAAGGAATTACCGTATACATCACCGGTTCCCGAGAGCAGGTGGTTCTGGAAACCGTCGAAACGGCCAAGACCAAGGGCAAAGATATTTCCCTTCCGTCTCTGGAGCAACCTGTCACCATGGTTCCCACAGTCGTCCCGACCAGCGATCAACCCCTGCCCCTATGGTACGAGACCAAAAGGCCGAGGCCTCGCAGGCTGCCTGGGGTGACCTTCAAAGCCGACACTCCCTTGGGAAAGGCTTTCGTCACGGTGAATGAGAACGGTGGAGCCCAGCCTTTCGAGGTGTTCATCGCCACCTCGAAGGCCGGATCCGAGACGGCGGCCGTTTCGGAGGCCTTGGGACGGTTGATTTCCTATATCCTGCGGTTGGGATCACCCGTGCCGCCCAAGGACCGCCTTTCCGAAGTCGTCCGGCAACTCGCGGGAATCGGCGGCGGTCGCCCGTTGGGATTTGGACACAACCGCGTCCTCTCGCTCCCGGACGGTGTGGCGCACGTCCTGGCCGATTATCTCGAAGGATCGTCCGCGCGGGCGGATGTGGATATCTCGCAATTTAAAACTCTGGACGAATCGGAATTGCCGCCCTCCTCCCAATTGAAGATGAAAATCGGCGATCTATGCCCGCAATGCGGGGAAGCAGCCGTTGTCAACGAGGAGGGCTGTAGAAAGTGCTATGCCTGCGGATATAGCGAGTGTTAAGATTGGACCACGCGGAATGAAAATCAAGGAAAAGAATGCCGATGGTTTGGCTAGTCGTACGCAGGATACGAGCTGAGAACCGTATTTACCGTTTCCATACTGGGAGCGATGACCCAGAGCGTGTTTCGAGCGGTGTGAAAGATGCAGGTCGTCTCATTATTCAATGACCAACAGTCTTTTCCCGGTTGATTGATCTTTCCGGACCGAAACCGTATGTTGAGGTATGTCGTCATCGAAGATAGAAATTCGGCCGCATCCTGGTCGGTATCCCAGCTCCATTCCGCCGCCAGAACGGTCTGATCTCCGGTTTCAGACCCATAGACCAAATAATGATCTCCCCCCCAGCCCGCGCTCGCTGTCAGGGCTTCCTTTTGTGGAATCTGCGCGAAGGTATCCGTCCCATAGGCCAGCATCAAATAGGTCATTAATTCCCCAAGACTGTCGGAACCGACGAGAGTCCACCCGCTCCCAAGGGATGGCAGCAGGTCGGGCACCGTCATGGTGACGGGTTGTTCTGCGTTGAGGTATTTATCCGGGTGCAGAATCTGCTCGGTGCTTACCGGCAGATTGTCATACGCCTGGTCGACCTTCCCCCAATTCCCTTTTTGCCATAATGATAAAACAAATTGTTCGCCCGTTGCATTCGTAAAATCCGATAGCGGACCGACATATGGCGGCGGGTTTTGTTTTGCTTGAGAAGCGAATGGAATTTGATATTGGCCGATATCCTTTTTGTCGGATGCGGAGGCGTAAATGTTGTACCACTGCGCCATGAGTAACGCGGCATCCCCCTCCACGAGCGCTTGAATCGCCTGGCAGCGCTGGGTATTATTTGGGCAGATCGATTCGTTATAGACGCGTACGATATCCGGAAAATAGTGGATCCCAAGCGCGTGATCAAATTCGTGGACAAAAACCAAATGGTCCATGCCGCCAAATTGGTAGCCGACCATATATATCGTCTTATCGGCCGGATTGAAAAATCCCAATTGGCCTTCCGAGAGCCCGGTCAGGGAATACTTTGCCAGATCGAATGTCGGATCGATTAATCCCAACGCGACAAAGGCTTTCGCTTGGTTTCCAATTTTCGCTCGGTAACCGCTCCAATCCACTTCGGATTGCAGGACATTCTCAGCCTGATCCTGTGAAACGACATAGATGGGCGGAGATCCATTCCATGGCAATCCCCGCAGAGTCAGAACCTGCTTTTCCAGTTTACTCATATCCGCCATTTGCGCGGTGTCCGGGGGTACCAAGGTGGGACTCGGCGTTTCGGTAGGAGTCGGTGTTGGATTCGGGGTGTCCGTAGGCGTAAAAGTAAACGTCGGGGACGGTGTATCGGTCCACTGCGGAGGGAGGGTCAGCAGTACAGGAGTTTCCGTGGCGCCGGGTGTTGCCGTCGCAACACCGGACGGTTGGTTCAAACCGAAAAATCCGGAGAGCACCCCAGTCTTCCATAGGAGCCCGCCGACAATTATTACGAAGAGGATGGCGATGATGACTATCACAAGACAGGTGATTCCGAGATTTCCCCTCTTCTTCGGCTGGGGCGTTTCGGATGGTTTCGAAACCGTTTTGACGGGTGTTGGGGCGGCTGGTGTCGATCCTCCGCCTGACGGCGGCGATTCGACGCCAATCACGGGGGTTTCCTGAAACGCGGGAACGTTCTTGGGCGGTTGACCCTGCGCCGGAACGGGTTCTTTTAACTTAGCAATATTATCCGTCGCATGAGAGATGTCAACGGTAAAGGGCGAAGGGTGACCCGGCGCAGGATTCAATGGCGGTGTTGCGGGTGTGGGCGAGGGAGCCAAGCTCTCCAGAGTGTTTCTCGCTTCCGAATTCTGCGGATTGATCTTGATAACCTGCCGGAGACAATCCACCTTCTGGGAAGGATCATCCAACGTATACGAGAGGAACATCCATCCCGCCTCCAGCGTGGGATGGGCACGGACGAGATCAAGAAGAAGCGCTTTCGCTTCGACCGTATGGCCGGCGACATAAAATTCCATCGCCTGTTGCAGAACTTCGTTTACGTCGCTCGCCATTCTCCGATTTCTCCGAATCTCATGGCAAGGATTGTAGCATTTTCCCACAGCTGCGGCAATAAATTTCGGCTTCATTCGGGCCGGCCGGAATGATCCGAATCAATTGCTGTTGCGAACAATCCAGGGCTCGGGAAAGAATTTTGTATAATAGGCAGTATCGGCCCCCATTCTTCCGATCCTCTGTCGGAAAATGAACCCAGGACTTTCGGCACGATAAAATGGAAAAGACGGTAACGCGCAAACTCCGAACCAAAACCCTCTCCAGAAGCTGGCACGCAAGCTGGCGCGATACGTCACTCCTGCTGCGCGAATTTCGCGACCCGCTGCTGATGTTCATCGTGGCGATAGTCGGCGCAGGTTTGTTGTATTATTTTCTTGCGCAGTATTATCACGAACCGGCGGACAGCCCGGTGGAAGCAATCTACCTCGTATTGACCGCTACGTTTCTCCAGCCTTTGGGTAACTTTCCGCACGCACCGGTGCTGCAACTCATTCATTTCATCATGCCCCTGGTCGGGGTGGGAACCCTGGCGCATGGTCTAGCCGATTTCGGCGTGCTGTTTTTCAACCGGCAGGCCCGGGGTAAGGAGTGGGAAATGGCGGTCGCATCGACCTTCAACAACCATATCATCCTGGTCGGTTTGGGACATCTCGGGTTTCGCGTTGCCAGCCAGCTCCACGACATGGAGCAGGACGTCGTGGCGATCGAATTGAGTCCCTCTGCCGAGTTGGTAGCCCATACCCGAAAACTCGACATCCCGGTATTGCCGGGCGACGGCACCAAAGAGGATTTGCTGGAAGCGGCCGGCGTCGCCCGAGCCCGTGCGATCATCCTTTGCACCCAAAACGACAGCCTGAATCTGCAGATGGCGGTAAAAGCCCGGGGGATGAATCCCGCCATCCGCGTCGTCATCCGGATCTTTGACGACGATTTTGCCGCCGCGCTGCAGCAGCAGTTCGGATTCAACGCCATCAGTGCCACCGGGATCGCCTCCCCGGTTTTCGCCGCCACCGCCGCAGGAGCCAACGTCACCCCGCCGATCATGGTGGAGGGAAATCCGCTGTGTTTCGGGACGGTCGAATTCCTGGCAAGCTCGGCAGCGAAGGGAAAAACGTTTCACGAACTGGAACAGCTTTACCGCATCAGCGTGGTTATGCTGCGGCGTAAGGACAATCTCGAATGGCATCCCTCCAGCTATGAGAAGATCCAGGAAGGCGACATCGTCGGAATCCTCGGCAACCCCGAACGAATCAACCAAGTGGTCCACGATTGCCAGACGCGGGCGTGATCAACGCCGGTTGGCGTTCGAACTGGGAAAAATAAAAAGCCGGCGCCGCCGGCTTTTTCGTTACCCGGATTTTTTTATAATCGAAAGATCATTCCAGTTCATGCAATACCTGCTCCGTCATCTCCCGGGTGGATACCGGCCGCTCTCCCGCGGTTAATAAATCCGCGGTGCGGTACCCCTTCTCCAAAGTGCGGTCCACCGCGCGTTCCACGGCTTCCGCCTCCGCATTCAGTTTCAGGGAATAACGCAGCAGCATCGCTCCGCTGAGGATCGTGGCCAGGGGGTTGGCGATTCCTTTTCCGGTGATATCGGGCGCCGAGCCATGGATGGGTTCGTACAGGCCCGGTCCGGACGCGCCCAGCGAAGCCGAGGGGAGCATCCCCATCGATCCGGCCAGCACAGCAGCCTCGTCGGTCAGGATGTCGCCGAACATATTGTCGGTGACGATGACGTCGAATTGCCTCGGCGCGATCAGAAGCCGCATCGAAGCCGTATCCACCAGCAGATGGTCGAGGGTGACGGCCGGATAATCCGCCGCCACGGCGGTGGTCACCTGCCGCCACAAACGGGACGATTCCAGGATGTTGGCTTTATCCACGGAAGTAACTTTCTTCCGCCGATCGGTTGCCAGGCGGAAGGCGAGGTCCGCGATGCGCCGCACCTCGTAGTCGTAGTATTCCAATGTATCCACGGCCCTTTCGTAGCCTTCGGGAGTCATTCCCCGCTGCTTGGGCTGCGCGAAATACAATCCACCGGTGAGCTCGCGCACCACAAGGATATCCACCCCCTCGATCCGATCTCTTTTCAAGGGCGAGACGTTAATCAGCGGGATGCGGACTTTCACCGGGCGCAGATTGGCAAACACTTTCAGGCCTTTTCGGAGCGCCAGCAAACCCTGCTCGGGGCGGACCTTCGCCTGCGGGTCGTCCCACTTCGGACCGCCCACCGCGCCCAGGAGCACCGCGTCCGAAGCCTGGCAATCGGCCAGCACCTCATCGGTCAGCGCGACGCCGTAACGGTCGATGGAACACCCGCCCATCAGCCGTTCGGTGAATTTCAGGTTGTGCCCTCCGCGGGTCGTGACGGCGGAAAGCACCCGGACGGCTTCCGCCACCACCTCGGGTCCGATCCCGTCCCCGGCCAACAAAACGATCGACGCGTCCATTCCGGTCTACACCAATCCGGCGACAAGGTCGCCGACCTCGGTGGTGGACAGCCCCATCTTTCCGGCGGCCAGACTTTTGATTTTTCCGCCCGAGAGAGCCTTGATCACCGCCTGTTCGACAGCTTGACCGGCGGGTTTCTCACCGATCTCCTCGAGCAGCATTCCGCCGGCGCAGATGGCCGCCATCGGATTGATGACGTTCTTGCCTGTGTATTTCGGCGCCGATCCGCCGATCGGCTCGAACATCGAGACGCCCAGCGGATTGATGTTGCCGCCGGCGGCGATGCCCATCCCGCCCTGGATCATCGCGCCCAAGTCGGTGATGATGTCGCCGAACATATTATCGGTGACGATTACATCGAACCATTCCGGATTCTTCACCATCCACATCGTGGTCGCATCCACGTGGGCGTAATCGGGCTGGATTCCTGGATACTCTTTGGCCACCTCATAAAAAGCCCTTTCCCACAAGTCAAAGGCATACGTCAGAACATTGGTCTTCCCGCACAGGGTCAGCTTGTTCCGCTTCGCGCGGTTTTTGCAAAACTCGAAGGCATACCGGATGCAGCGTTCCACCCCCATGCGGGTGTTGATCGATTCCTGGACCGCAACCTCGTTCGGCGTCCCCTTGCGCAGGACGCCGCCCGCCCCGGTATACAAGCCCTCGGTGTTTTCACGCACCACGACGAAGTCGATATCGGCGGGCGTTTTATCTTTCAAGGGCGTATCCACGTTCGGATAGAGTTTTACCGGACGCAGGTTGATGTACTGGTCCAACTCGAACCGCAGCCGGAGGAGCAAACCCTTTTCGAGGATGCCGGGTTTCACGTCGGGATGTCCGATCGCGCCCAGATAAATTGCGTCGAGTTTCCTCAGTTCCGCCAGAACGCTATCGGGAAGGATCTCGCCCGTCCGTTTATAGCGTTCTCCCCCCAAGTCGTAATTCACCAGGTCCATCGCAAATCCGAATTTTTTCGACACCGCCTGGAGTACTTTGAGCCCTTCGCGGATCACTTCCGGACCCGTGCCGTCACCGGCCATCACGCCGATTCGATATGTTTTTCCCGCCATGAAATTTCTCCTTGGAAATTTATTCGTGCGCTGACCTTGCCCCCTACCCCCGTCCCCTTCCCCCTTCCCTTAAGGGAAGGGGGAAGGGGGGTCCTAAGTCTGAGTGAAATGGGATATCGAGACGGGGCTGGGGGTTAGGTCCGATTTATGCGATAGTCAATCCATACTCGACCGCATCGGAAAGCGCGCGCCACGAGGCTTCAATAATGTTTTCACTCGCCCCGACGGTGCTCCATAGCCGTCCGTCACACTGCGTGTCGATCAACACCCGCACCGAGGCGGCTGTTCCAGCCGAAGAATCCAGAATGCGCACCTTGTAATCCACCAATTCGAAGCGAGCAATCTGCGGATAGTGCGGCTTGAGCGCTTTGCGGAGCGCGCCGTCCAACGCATTCACCGGGCCGTTACCCTCGGAGGCAGTATGCATTACCTCGCCGTCCACCCGGACTTTTACCATCGCTTCCGACATCAGGCCCCTGCCCGGACGGTGTTCGACCACGCAAAAGAAATCGATCAGCTCAAAGGGAGGTTTATACCCGGGATGGTGGCGCTTGAGCATCACGGCCACCGAGGCTTCGGCCGCCTCGAAGGAAAATCCCTTCGCCTCAAGTTCCTTGATCTCCTTGAGCACTTTGGCGACGGCCTTCTCGTCGGAGTGCAACTTGAATTCCTCGATCTTGTTGAGGATGTTGCCCTTCCCCGAAAGCTCGCTGACCACCACACGCATCCGGTTCCCCACCAACTCCGGGTCGATGTGCTGGTAGGAAACCCGGGTGCGGCGCATGGCCGCCACGTGAATTCCGCCTTTGTGGGCGAAAGCGGATTTCCCGACGTAGGGCATGTGCTCGTCGGGGGATAGGTTGGCGATCTCGGCGACGAAATGTGCCGCCTCATACAGTTTTTTCAGTTTTCCCCTCGGCAGGCAACGCTGTTTCATTTTCAATTCGAGATCCGGGATGATCGAGCAGAGGTTGGCATTCCCGCTGCGTTCCCCGTATCCGTTGATCGTGCCCTGGACATGGGTTGCGCCTTCCCGGACCGCGATCAGTGTATTAACCACGCCGCATTCGTTGTCATTGTGGGCGTGAATTCCGAGCGGGGCGTCCACCGCTTGGCGCACGGCGCGGAAAATGGCCTCCACTTCCCACGGCATAGCGCCCCCGTTGGTTTCGCACAGCACCAGCACGTCAGCGCCGCCGCGCATGGCCGCATGAAGCGTTTCCATGGCATAACGTGGGTCGGCCTTATAACCGTCGAAGAAATGCTCGGCGTCGAAGACGACCTGTTTGCCTTTTGATTTCAGATAAGCCAGGCTGTCTTCGATGATCCGCAGATTGTTTTCCTTCGAGGTGCGCAGTACGTCCGAGACGTGCAGGCCCCAAGATTTCCCGACCACGGTGCAAACCGGCGTCTGGGCATCCAATAAAGCGCGGATATTCTCGTCGTCCTCCGGCCGGGTGCCCACCCGGCAAGTGGCGCCAAAGGCCGCGATCTTGGCCACCCGCCAGCGCATTTCCCTGGCCTTGATAAAAAACTCCAGATCCTTTGCATTCGACCCCGGCCACCCGCCTTCGATATAAGCGACGCCGAGATCGTCCAGTTTCTGGGCAACCCTTATTTTGTCGTCACACGAGAGGGAAATTCCCTCGCGCTGGGTTCCGTCGCGCAACGTCGTATCATAGATCTCGATCATGGCTCTCTCGACTTTCCGCCCACCTCGCGCTCCCGCTCGTGGGCTTCGATCGCCGGCAGGCACCCCAGCAGATATTCCAATTCGTCCACGCCGCGCAACAGGCAGGTTTTCGAAAAGGAATCCAACGGGAAGGAGGCTTCCTGTCCGCCGGGCAGCAGCAAGCGCTGACGTTCCAGGTCGATGGTGATCGTCGCCGACGGGGCTTCCTCGACCAGGTCCACCAGACTCTGATGCACCGATTCCTCAACGACGATCGGCAGAATGCCGTTCTGGAGCGCATTGTTGCGGAAGATGTCCGCAAACGATGTGCTGATGATCGCCCGGATACCTCCGGCCTGTAGCGCCCAGGGAGCATGTTCGCGTGATGAGCCGCAACCGAAGTTGGCGCCCGCCAGTAGGATCTTCGCGTCCTGATACTCCGGCTTGTTCATCGGAAAATCCGGATTGGGTTTTCCATCGGGAAGGTGGCGCCAGTTGAAAAACAGTCCTTCGGCCAACCCGCTCTTATCGATTCCCTTGAGGTATCGGGCCGGGATTATCTGATCGGTGTCCACGTCGTTGGCCAGCAGCGGAATGATCCTGGAGGTGAGCTTACGCATCGGTTCCATCACGCGGCCTCCCCGATCAGGGTTCTCGGATCCGTCACCGCGCCGCTTACCGCTGCGGCCGCCGCCGTGAGCGGGCTGGAGAGCAAACTCCGCCCGCCTTTTCCCTGGCGGCCTTCAAAATTCCGGTTGCTGGTGCTCACCGCGAGCTGACCCGGCTGCAATTGATCGCCGTTCATCGCGATGCACATACTGCAGCCGGAATATCGCCACTCGGCGCCGGCCTCGCGGAACACCCGGTCCAGCCCCTCCGCTTCCGCATCGCGGCGGACCTGCTCGGAGCCGGGGACGACCAGCACACGCACTCCCTGCGCCACTTTCCGGCCGCGGAAAATTTCGGCCGCCTGACGCAAATCGGAAAGCCGTCCGTTGGTGCACGAGCCGATGAACACGACGTCGATCTTTTTTCCGAGCATCGGTTCTCCCGGCGCGAAGCGCATGTACGCCAGCGCCTTCTCCAGCGCGGTGCGTTTGACCGGATCCTTCTCCGCCGCCGGATCGGGAATTCTTCCGGTGATGGGGATCCCCATCGCTGGATTGGTGCCGAAGGTGATCATCGGCTCAAGCGCCGATGCGTCGAAATTGATTTCGCGGTCGAACGCCGCGTCCGGATCGGAAGCCAATTTTTTCCAGGCGTCCAGCGCCTGATCCCACGCCGGTCCTTTGGGCGCCCGTTCACGTCCGGACAAATATTGAAACGTAGTATCGTCCGGCGCAACCATTCCGGCGCGTGCGCCCCCTTCGATGGACATATTGCACAAAGTCATGCGGCCTTCCATCTCCAGCGCCTTGACCGCCGCCCCGGCGTATTCAAACACTTGCCCGATCCCTCCCCCAACCCCGATGTTGGATATTAACCCGAGGATCATGTCCTTCGCCGTGACGCCCGGGGCAAGGCGTCCGCGAAAATTAACGCGGCACGATTTCGGGCGGTATTGGAGAAGCGCCTGGGTGGCGAGCACCTGTTCCACCTCGCTCGTCCCGATCCCGAAGGCCAGCGCCCCGAACGCGCCGTGGGTTGCGGTGTGGCTGTCGCCGCAGACGATGGTCATTCCCGGCTGGGTCGCGCCCAGCTCAGGGCCGATGATATGGACGATTCCCCTGCCCGGCGCATCCAATGCGAAAAGCGGAATCCCATTCTCGCGGCAGTTCGTCTCGAGCTGATGCAGTTGCCGGATTGCGGCATCGTCCGCGCACTCCGAGGAAAGCCCGACCGTTGGAATGGAATGATCCATCGTCGCCAGAGTCCGGTCCGGCCGGCGCACGCGGATCCCACGGGCGCGCAACCCGGCGAAGGCTTGCGGCGAGGTGACTTCGTGGATCATATGCAGGTCGATATACAAAACCGTCGGATTGCCCGGCTCCTCGATAACCACATGATCTTCCCAAACCCGATTAAACAGCGTTTTTGCGCTCGTCATGCCTGTTTTCCGCCGAGAATTTATAGCCGCCGAAAATGGCGTAATTCATACGCTG
>JBEKLP010000028.1:0-31656 GCA_050010135.1 Anaerolineales bacterium | reverse complement strand
CCCGCGCACATTCAAGCGGCAAAACGGTGAAATCGGCGCTTCGTTCGAAGTAAACGCCGAGACCGTGCGCTTCCTCGGCCAACGCCAGGACGCCGGTCCGGAAACCGATACCGGCGCCGCCCCGGCTCCGGCGACGGAAGAGGAAATTCCTTTCTAGGCAGCAGGGGCGGGGCGAATCCCCCGCCCGTTTTTTTTTGCGAGGTGGCGATGAGCGAACAGCAATCCAATCCTCCGGCCGCTCCCCGGCCGATTCCGATCGAACTGCCGGGAACCCTCGAACCGGTGTACTCCAACCTTGCGCTGATCGCCCACTCGCCGGCCGAGATGGTGATCGACTTCGCGCGCATCCTGCCGGCGATGCCGAAGGCGCGCATTTGCGCGCGGGTGATCCTCACCCCGCTGTGCGCCAAAGCGCTGCATCGCGCGCTGGGCGAGAATCTCACCAAGTTCGAACAGCAATACGGCGAGATCCGCATGCCGGAAGGGCCATCACTGGCCGAACAGCTCTTCGGCAAACCGACGGGAGACCCCGCTCCGGAATCCCCGAAAGAAGGTTAGGGCCATGGAAGGACTGGACGTGATCGGCGAACAGATGCACGCGTTGCTGCGTGCCAAAAACACGGCCCGCGACCGGGCTCTCGAACAATCGCGTGCTGTGATCCGCTACTCGTCGCTTGCCATCCGTGCGGTGCACCGCGACGAGCGCGCGTTGGCCGAAGAGAATCTCCGCCAGGCACGCACCCAGGCCAAGGAAATGCAGCAGGGGTTGGCGGATTATCCGGACCTGTACTTCGCCGGATATACCCAGGACGCGCTCAAGGAGCTGTCGGAGGCGAGCATCGTGTTCGCGCTGGTGGGCGAGCTTCCGTTGCCGAGCGCGGCGGACTTGGAAGTGGACGTTGCACCCTACCTCAACGGTCTGGGCGAGGCCGCCGGCGAACTGCGGCGGCGGAGTTTGGACATGCTGCGCCGCGGCGGAAACGCCGAAGCGGAGCGATTGCTGGGGTTGATGGATGATATCTACTCGCTGCTGGTGACGCTGGATTACCCCGACGCGCTGACGGGGGGATTGCGTCGCACAACGGATTTGGTCCGGGGGGTTACGGAACGCACCCGCGGCGATCTAACGCTCAGTCTGCGCCTGGAATCTGCAGAGCGCGCCGCCGCCAAGCTCGAACAATCACTGCAAAAGAAGTAACCATAAGAAGCATACAATCCATTGCGGGGATTGTAGCCGCGATCGGCGATCGCGGCTACATTTGCTTGCCAACCCACCTGCATTTTTTCCGATTACGGCTGACCTATCGGGCGATCATTGATTATGGATATGTAAGACCTTCCCCAGGAATGCCTTGGTCCGCTCCTGCTTCGGGTGGTCGAATAGATCGTCCGGGGTTCCCTCCTCGATGAACTGACCCTCATCCATGAAGAGCACCCGGTCGGCCGCGGCGCGAGCAAACCCCATTTCGTGGGAGACCACCACCATCGTCATTCCTTCGTACGCCAGCTTCTCCATGACGTCCACCACCTCGTTGATCATTTCCGGATCCAACGCGCTGGTGGGCTCGTCGAACAGCATGATCCGCGGATTCATCGCCAGGGCCCGCGCGATGGCGACGCGCTGCTGTTGGCCGCCGGAAAGCTGCACCGGACGAAAATTTGCCTTTTCGGGAATGCCGACCTTCTCGAGGAGTTCCCGGGCCACCCGTTCGGCTTCCTGCCGGTTGCGCTTGCGGATGATCCGCTGCGCCAAAGTGATGTTTTCGAGCGCGGATAGATGCGCGAACAAATTGAACGACTGGAAGACCATCCCCACTTCGGTGCGGACCGCGTTGATGTTCTTGGCCGTATCCAGCGGAATGCCGTCGACCGTTATCCGCCCCGAATCATATTCCTCCAAACGGTTGATGCACCGCAGGAGCGTGGATTTTCCGGAGCCGGAAGGCCCGATAATCACCACCACTTCCTTCCGGTTCACCGCGAGGCTCACCCCGCGCAACGCTTCACAGGCGCCGAACCGTTTGCATACTTTTTCGATGCGGATGATCGGATCCGCGCCGGCCGGGTTTTCCATTGTCTCACCTTTCATACTTCACGCGCTTTTCGATCCACGCGACGATCCGCGCCGAGAACAGCGTCATCACCAGATACAGGAGCGCCACCATCGCCCAGGTCGGGAGGGTGATGAAGGTCGCGCCCATGAATTCCTGGCCGCGCCGGGTCATATCGGTGACGGCCACCACGCTGACAAGGGAGGAATCCTTGAGGAGCGAGACGAACTCGTTCCCCACCGGGGGCAGGATCACGCGGATCGCCTGGGGCAGAACCACGTGCTGCATCGTCTGCCCATTGCTCATCCCCAGGCTGCGAGCCGCTTCGATTTGCCCCTTGGGGATGCTCTGAATCCCGGCCCGGAAGATTTCACTCATGTAGGCCCCGTAACAGATGGTCAGGCCAAGGATCGCCATGGGCAACGCCGCAGCCTGGAAACCCGAGAGGGCGCCGATGTGGAATTGATCCCCCAGGCTTTGCACCAGCGAGGGGAAAGCGTAGTACCAGAAAATCAATTGCACCAGAAGTGGAATGCCGCGGATGATTTCCACATACAACGAAGCGATTCCATTTACCAGCCGGTTTTTCGAATTGCGCCCGAGCCCTCCCATCAGACCCAAAAAGATCATCAGAATGAATGAGACAAGCGTGGTGACGATCGTGATGCTGATCCCGTCCGATACAAAACGGAAAATCCTGCTGTAGGGATTCGGAACCGCCACGATCAGCACGGTCACCAGGAGCACGGCGCCGATCACCAGACCCCACCAGGGATCCATATGCGCCCCGAGCTCTTCGCCGGGGTAAGTGATTATCCTTTTTTGCGGAATCGGTTCCAATTCCTTTTTGGTTTTTTCCATGGCAGATAATCCAAGTTAGGCAAAGGGCGCTCCCCAGCCTAGCGGTTTCGGGCCTGCGGAGCGCCCTTTGCGTAAAAAAAAACCGCGAGGCGTTTCATCCGCCCCGCGGCAAACCCTTACGGCAATTTTTGATTCTTCACCCACTGGGTGTTGAGTTTGTCGATCAAATTCTCCGCTTTCACCTTGGCCAGACCGTCGTTCATCTTCTTGAGGAGATCGGGTTTGGTTTTGCACACGGCAATGGCGATCGACTCGCCGGTAAATGGATCTCCCGCGGCTTTCAGTTTACTGGGATTATTGCCGACGTATCCCAGGGCCATGACGTTATCCGCCACTACGGCGTCGATGCTGCCGTTCATCAGCGCCTGGAAAGCCAGGCCGATGGTGTCGAAGTTCACCAGCTCCGCGCCGGCGATTTTCCCAACTTCTATGGCACCGGTGGTGGAAATTTGCGCGCCCACCTTTTTCCCGCTCAGATCGTCTTTGCTCTTGATGGTGGTGTTATCGGCGGCCACAACCACCTGCTGTCCGACCGTGTAGTACGGATCGGAGAAAAGCATATTCGGTTTGCGGTCCTCGGTGATGGAAATCGAGGAAATCGCCGCGTCGTACTGGCATTGGGCCATACCCGCCAGAAGGGCCTCCCAGGCGACATTCTTGAATTCCACCTGGATGCCTTCTTTATCCGCGATGGCCTTCATCAGATCGATATCGAATCCGACGATTGCCTTGGTGTTCTCATCCACAAACTCGAAGGGATACCAGGTGGCGTCGGTGGCGACGGTGTATTTGGGTTTGGCTCCCAAGATACCACCACTGCAACCGGAAATCAGCGTGGCGGCCACCATTAGGACGGAAAGGATCACTAAAGATCGTACCTTCATTTTTCCTCCTTGAAAGAAAGGGATGAGATCGGTTCCTTCCCCAAAGGAACCCGGCGGAAATACAGGAGAGCAACCCAACCTCTCCTTCGATCTAGCTGGGCCGGATTATAGCGTATATTTTTTAAAATTCATGGATCAATCGGAATGATTTTCAACCAATTTTCAATCGGAAGAAAGAAATTTCGAGGGGCATTCGATTTTGTCAAAAATAATCGTATCAAACCATGGTGACTGTCTCGCTTCTTGGGCAATATGGCTTAAAAGACCGTTTTTCGAACAAACGCCAAAAAGGTCAGTTCCTCGAATAATCCTTCACCATTTTATAAGTTGGACGGCGATTTCAATAAACCCCCTTTCATACATGAAAAAGCATTTTCACCTATTAAACTGGCCATTGACAAGTCCTCAAAACCTAATAGAATTGTTGGTATGCTGGTCTGACCAGCATACCAGTCAACACATGAAGATATTACCAATCGGACATGTTTCATTATCACAGGCTGTCGCCGGGCATCTGTCGGCCTCTCTGCTCGATGGATCGCTTAAGGCCGGTGAACAACTCCCTTCCGAAAGGGGGTTGATCCAGCAATTGGATATCAGCCGCGCCACGTTGCGCGAGGCGCTAAAGGCTATGGAAGAAAACGGTCTGATCGAAGCCCGGGCCGGCGTGGGATGGTTCGCGTGCAAACTCGACGCCGACAACCTCGCGGCGGCCCGCGAACTCGCCGGCGCCTATCGCCGGCTTGGCGCGGAAAAAATCCCGCCCGGTGGAGAAGCCCCGAGCGGTCCGCGCCGCCTCCCCGCCAGTTCGGAAAAACCCCTCCACGTTCCCAATCTGCAAACGGACCGTCTGGGAACTTTCGAATTCATTTCCTGGTGGGAGAAGGACAAGGTCCGGGACGCCAATGTGATGGTGGTGGGCGCGGGCGCGCTCGGGAACGAAGTGATCAAGAACCTCGCCCTGATGGGCGTCGGACACCTTTTTATCGTCGATTTCGATACGGTCGAGGCGGCCAACCTCAGCCGCTCGGTGCTCTTCCGCGACGGAGATACCAAACGCAGCAAAGCCCAGGTTGTCGCCTCGCGCGCCAAGAATCTCAATCCGCAGGTGCACGTCCAATACCTCGATGGGGATGTGACCACCCAGCTGGGCTTGGGGATCATCCGGCGCATGGACGCCGTAATCGGATGCCTCGACAACCGCGAAGCCCGGCTGGCGTTGAATCGTTTCTGCTATTGGATGAACAAGCCATGGATCGACGGCGCCATCCAGGAGTTGCTGGGACTCGTGCGCACATTCGTCCCCGGCCGCGGAGCCTGTTTCGAATGCACGCTCACCGAGCAGGCGCGGCGCGATCTTTCCCTGCGCTATTCCTGCCCGCTCCTGGCTCGCCAAAACATCCTCCTGGGAAAAGTCCCGACCACTCCCACGATCGCGTCGATCATCGGCGGCATGCAGGCGCAGGAAGCGCTCAAGCTGATCCACGGGATGCCGGTGGAAGCGGGCAAGGTTGTGCATTTCAACGGATTGACCAACGAGATGCACACCAGCGCCTATGTCCCGCGCGAGGATTGCGAGAGCCACTGGGTCTACGGCGAGGTGATCGAGCTTCCGGCGCGCGCTTCCCGCACGACCCTCTCCGAGATGCTGCGCCTGGTGCGCCAGGATCTGGGGTCCGACGCCGTGATCGAACTGGATCAGGAATTAATCCTCTCTCTCACCTGCCCGAGTTGTCATACCCGCGAGGAGGTCTTGCGGCCGCTCGAAGCGGTGACCTTCGAAGCCGGCCACTGTCCGTCCTGCGGCGTGTTGCGCGAAACCGAGCTGACGCACGAGATCCGCGGCGACGAGGCCTTCCTGGAGCGGACGCTTTCCAGCATTGGAGTGCCTCCCCTCCACATCCTGCGCGCCCGCAACTCAAGCGAGTTTCGGTTCTATGAATTAACCGGCGACCTTTCCGAGACGCTGCACTTCCGGCATTTCGAAAGTCCGGAAACCGTCTCCGCCGTCCCATTGCGGGAACGCATTTCACTGGGGGAAGCCGTGGAACCGGAGGCGCAGGAGAAGGGACCGGCGGCCGGACGGATCGTTCTACACGACGAAAAAACTGCACCGGAGGAGAGTGTGGCGTGAGCGGTTCCCAGCCTTACTCCTCACCGAGATTGTTTTTGCTGCTGTTCCGATTGGAACTCCTGGCGCTGCTGGCCTGTTTCACTGCGGCAGGGTTCGCGGTTGCCGGGGTGGTCAACGACACAATCTTACCGTGGGTTTATACGATCGCGGCCGCGGCGGGAGCAGGCATCTTCCTGGGGTTCGTCTCCCGTCTTTTCTTTCGTCGATTTTCGTTTCCGCTGCGATTAACCGCAGCCATCACCGCCACATTGCTGAGCTTGTTGATCATGGGTTGGCTGAGCCAGGGACTAGTCGGTGCCGATCCCACCCTCCCCGCGGAGAGGCGTCCGGATTGGGGGGCGTTGGGATTGATGGCGATCGGCGTCGCCACGTCCGCGCTCGCCCTCGTTGCCTGGAGGAAACGCCCCGCCCCCGCACCGGCCGGAGAGGTTCTTGGGGAACCGCAGCCAGCCAGCGCGCTGGAAAAGAAGATTAAGGCTGCGCCGCCGACAAAGGATGCGCGCCCATCCCGCAATCACTTTAGCGGCGTCCTGCGTTTCTTCCAAAGGGCGCGGCGCGACGCCGAGATCCGCCTGACCGGGGCCGAGAAATACAAATGCCCCTACTGCCTGCAACCGATCGAAGCGAGGGATCCGCGCGGAGTGGTCGTGTGCCCCATCTGCCATACCCGCCACCACAAAGATTGCTGGGACATCACCGGAATGTGCCAGGTTCCGCATTATCATTCCTGACATTTTCCAATGAGAAAGGTCTTTCAATGAGTACTTTGAGAAATGCAAAATCTCACCGTAAAGACGCAAAGAACGCAAAGAGAAATTTAGTAAAAACCTTAGCGTCCTTTGCGACTTTGCGGTAAGGCTCTTTGGTTTTCCATGCAGGGAATTAGAAAAGTTATTTTGGAAAGAGGAGCGTAATCTAATGGCCGACTTGTCCGTGACCATCGTTTTGCCCAGCGGCGGCGCCCGCAGCGCCGACGTACCCGACGATGCGCCCGTGCGCGACCTAATGGCGGAGCTCACATCGCTGCTCAAACTGCCCACCGTCGGTCCCGACGGGCGGCCGATGGGATACCGCATGGACAGCAAGGCGCTGGGCCGCGAGCTGCGCGAGGACGAAACTCTCGCCTCAGCCAAGATTCCCTCCGGCGACCGGCTGATCCTGACGGCGGACATCACCGCCGGCGGCATGGCGCTCTCTCAAAGCCCGCGCGTGCGCCGGCTGATCGCGGATTACGAGTTGATGCGCGAACTGGCCGCCCAGAGCAGCCTGATTAATTTCGAGACGTTGGATTCCAGGGGATCTCTCGCGCCGGAACGCTATATTGTCACGTACCGATGCAAGGGAATCGCCGCAATCGACAAACTGGGGCGGCCCAAATATTCCAGCCATCATCAGGTGGAAATCTACCTGCACAACCAGTATCCGCAACGCTGGCCCGGGCTGAAATGGCTGACCCCGATCTGGCATCCGAATATTCACCACCTCAACAAAACGGTTTGCATCGACGCGGCCTGGTGGACCGCCAGCCGGTCGCTGGACCGCCTGGTGATCATGCTGGGGGAAATGGTGCAGTACAAGAACTTCCACGACGATCCCACCAAGCCGCCCTTCCCCTGGGATCCGGATGCCGCGCGCTGGAGCCGGGCCTACCGGGCCGCCCATCCGCACGCGTTTCCGGTGGACGACCGCGAACTACTGCGGCCGGGACGGGTCAAACTAAAAAAATCCCCCGCTCCGCGCATCCGGCTGAAGTAGGGAAGGCGAAGGAGGCAGATATGCCTAATAAAAACTTGTACACGGAAAACACCGAAGAAAACGGATTACACCGAGGATTTCTCTCGATTAATTCAAACTTCTTGCATGGAAATAAATGGGGGAAGGAAAACTTTAAATTTTTCGGTGACTTCGGCTCTCCTCGGTGCCTTCCGTGTACAAAAAACGAGGAGCAATTGGGAAAGTTCACGCAGGAAATGAAAATCATGTAGCCGTTCGTTTTTGTCAACCATCCAAAGGAGATGAGAAAATGGCAGACGTTCCCGTTACCGTAGTATTACCCTCCGGCGGTTCCCGCACCGCGGAAGTTCCGAACGACGTGGTCGTCAAAGAGCTCATTCCGGAACTGACCACCTCGTTGCAGCTTCCGACCACCGGTCCGGACGGCAGGCCGATGAGCTACCGCATCGACAGCAAGGCATTGGGCCGCGAGCTGCAGGAGGAGGAAACCCTTTCCTCCGCATCGGTTCCCACCGGCGACCGCCTGATTCTCACCGCCGACGTCACCGCCGGCTAAGGGTTGACTCTCATGCCGACGGTCGAGGAAGAACTCCCGCAGGGCGAAGCACTCCCCAAAACGGAAGCTTCGCGCGTGCGGCTCGGTCCGCCCGAGAATTCGGGTCCGCGCCCCTCGCGCATCCCGCGATCGAAGGTCCGGCGGTGGGTTTCGCCGTTCGACCGCGACGGGAGCAAACCCGCGGTGTCGGTGTTCCTCACCCAACCCGCGTTCGTCCGGATCTGCTCCCTGGCCGGACAGGATTTGGACAACGAAGTGGGCGGAGCGCTCATCGGCCAATGGCGGATCGACAATCCGAGCGGGGAGCAATTCATCGTGGCGGAAGCCGTGCTCCCCGCCCGGTTCACCCGGCACGGCCGCGCTTTTCTCACCTTTACCCAGGATACGCTGGTGGCGCTGCACGACGAGCAGGAGGAGCGTTTCCCGGAAAAGCGCATGATCGGGTGGTTCCACACCCACCCAAGAATGGGCGTTTTTCTTTCGGATTACGACTTTTGGCTGCATCAACATTTTTTTCCGGAACCCTGGCAGGTGGCGCTGGTCATTGAACCGCACACCCAGATCGGCGGGTTCTTCGTGCGGGACGAGGATGGGAGCCTCGACCATCATCGCTATCACGGATTTCTAGAGATCGTCGGGAATTCCGGAAAGAGCTTCGTGGATTGGAAGAACCTCGAGCCGGACCACTTCGAGGGATTAACGGAAGGAGCAGAGAACCATGAGTAGAGGATTGCGGACTTACAACTATGGAATCCTGGGCGCGATCGGGGGTCTTCTGGGATGGCAGATCAGCAACCTGGCGGGGTTATCCTTCACCGGCAACCTATATCTGAGCGAGGTGGCCGTCGGCGGATTGATCGGCCTTAGCATTGGACTGCTTATCGGCGTCACCGAAGGCCTCTTCACGCTGAACTTCGCCCGCGCATTGCGGGCCGGAGCGGTCGCCGCGGCCCTGGGCCTTGCAGCCGGCGCCATCGGCCTTCCGCTAGCGGAATTCCTATTTCAGATTCTGGGGGCGGGCTTCTTCGGCCGCGCCTTGGGATGGGGAGTATTCGGCGCCTTGATCGGCCTGGCTGAAGGGATCACCGGCGGCAGCCAGATGTGGAAGGGCGCGCTGGGAGGCTTGCTGGGGGGCATCGTGGGTGGAGGCTTTTTGGAAGCCGCCCGCGACGCGCTGAAGAATCCGCTCTTGGGAAAAGCGCTGGGCCTGGTGCTGCTGGGAGGATCGGTCGGAGCGCTCATCGCACTGATCGTCGTGCTGCTTTCGCGCGCCTGGATCGAAGTAGCCAGCGGCAAGCTGCGCGGGGCCGAGTTCATCCTGGATAAATTCCTAAAAGCCAAGGGCCCGAGCGTCATCCTCGGCAGCGATGCGCTCAAAGCCGACATTGTCCTCCCCGACCCGGACATCGCCCCGCAGCACGCGATGCTTATGGGTAACGGCTCGCATTTCGTCATCAAGGATATGAGCAAGACCGGAACGTTCGTCAACAAACGGCGGGTGGAAATGGCGCAGCTTGCCGACCGTCAAATCCTGCGGCTGGGGAATACGGAATTGATTTATCACGAAAAGAGGTGAAGCATGGGCCGGTATAGAACGCAAATCAGATTTTTTCTTCCGCTCGTCGTCCTGGCGGCCGTGGCGTTATGCGCCGCGCCGGTTCATGCCCAGGGTTCGGGCCAGTTGCATGTGCATATCACCCAGGTCGATACCTCGGCTTTTCCGAAAGTAAAGGTGTACGTCTCGGTGACCGACAGCGCGGGCGAACCCGCCCCGGTCAAGCTCGACAGCATTCAACTGCAAGAAAATGGAAAGCTAATCGCCCCCAGCGACGTCAGCGGCATCGGGAACAGTGTGCCCCTGACCACACTGCTGGCAGTGGATATTTCCGGAAGCATGAACTACGACAATAAACTGACCTCGGCCAAATCGGCCGCTTCCGCCTACGTCGACCAGATGCGCACCGGGGACGAAGCCGGTCTCCTTTCCTTTAATACGCGCATCAGCTACGTCCAGCCGGTGACGGCTGACCACGACAAGTTGAAGCTGGCGATCCAGGGTCTGATTGCCACGGGCGATACGGCGATGTTCGACGCCCTGAACCAGGGAATCGATTTGCTCAAGGACGTCTCCGGCCGCAAGGCGATCATCGTCCTCACCGACGGAATGGACAACCGCAGCAAGCAAACCGCCGACGGCGTCATCGCCGCGATCGGCCCGTCGGGACTCTCCATTTCCACGATCGGCCTCGGCGATCCCACGCAAAAAACGGGTTCCCTCGCCGGCATCGAAGAACCGTCGTTGAAGAATCTCGCCGCGCAGGCTGGCGGCAGCTACGGCTACGTCAACGATCCCGCCGCGCTGCAGGCCCTCTACGAGCAGTTGGGACGCGCGTTGCGGAGCGAATACGTGATCACGTACATTTCGCCCGCCAAGCTGCGCGATGGACTCAACCGCGCGTTGAGCGTCAAACTTGCGGATGTCGCCTCCGCCCTGCCCGCCAAGGTAACCTACAACCCGGGCGGCCTGGTGCCGGAGGTGGCGGTTTCCCCATCATCTTCCTGGCCGCAGTTCTTCGGCCTGCTGGCCGCCTTGCTTGTGCTGCTGTTCGTGCCGGCCGGAGTGCAGAAAACCCTGACCTTGATCCCAGCCCGGAGCACCGTGGCAAGTAAACCCAAGCCAACGGCTCCCAGAATCCGGCTGCAGGAACCGAAACCGAGCCGGATTAAGTTGAAATAATTCCCCGGAGGGAATGAGAGAAATATATTCATCGGAACGTGGATGACGAATTGTGCCATCCACGTTCCATTTAACACGGCGATCCCAAGCAGCGCGGGGGCGGATTATACTTATTCGCCGGCGTAAGGAATAATTTCGATGGAAAGAGTTCTTCGGATGGAGAGGATTTGTTGCAGGATCGCGGTGGCGAGCATCCTGCTGATTCTCTCGGCCTGTGCACCGGTAACCCGCTCCGCACCGATAGCCGTTTCAACACTCGACGCAACCTCCGCATCTACCGCATCCAACGCGGTAGTATCCGTTTCTATCACGCCGACGGAGCAAACCTCCGCCATTCCTCCCATGGAGACGTCTGCACCAGCAGGTCTCAATCCGATTGGACCCTACGTCGTCTTCGAAGGCGATGGGGGGATCTGGATTGCCAATCCCGACGGCGGATTTCTGACCCGCATTTACGATCGAGGGATTCGAGACCCGGAACAGGATATTCACAATTCCATTTCGCCCCAGGGTAATCGGATCGCGCTGGTGGTCGTCGGCGCCAAGGGACCGGATCTGATAGCGGTCGACCTTCCATCGGGAAAGGCGAGCACGATCGCGCACCTGCAGGACATCACCCAAAAAGAAATCGCACTGAATTCGTTCACTCCGAAGGCGTTCGCCTATTACGCCATCACGGATAATCCGGATCTTGCATGGCAGCCGGGTTCGAACGATATTCTTGCTTTCCTCGGCGCCGTCCCCGGCCCGTCGGCGGACTTGTTTACCTACGATTTCACCGCGGGAAGAACCCGGCAACTCGTCCAGGATCCCGCCCAAACCATCGATCCGGTCTGGTCACCGGACGGAAAATATTTGCTGCAAGTCGGGATCAGCTGGGTTCCTCCGTATGGCGCCACGTACGTCGGGTTTCATCCGATGGACGGACTGTGGGCCGTGCGGATTTCCGACGGGGTGGAAATCCCCCAGCCCGCGCCCAAGGGGACCTTCCACAATCTGCTCGGCTGGTCGGATGATGCGCACTATCTGATGTACGATAGCGACGAGAAATGCAACGCGCGCAATCTGAGATCGGTGGACGTCGCTACCGGACTGGAAACGCCGATCTTGGATTTTTGTTTCTATACGCAACCTGCCTGGTCGCCGGAAAACGGCGCCGTTATTTTCTCCATCGATTCCGGATGCTCTTGTTCGTTCGAGGAAGGGACCTATCTTATCCTTCCGGATTCACTTGCGCCGCGGAAGATATCGGATAAAAAAGCTTACGTCCTAACCTGGCTTCCCGAAAGCGGGCTCTTTCAAGCTTATCCCGAAGCGCTCTTTTCACCGGACGGATCCACGCGCTACGAACCGCCCTTGGCCGGCTTTTCCTATCAACCGGCGGTCTCGAAAAGCGGCAACCAAGCCTGGGATGTGATCGAAAATCGCATCCATCGGGTGAAGGTTAAATTCCCGGACGGCACGTGGCATGCGATCCTGGAAGGCAACGTGGGGGCGATGGTTTGGAATCCGCTCGAAAGCAACACCCTATTGATCGCGTTGGAGAACGGCTCACTCTACGCCGCGTCCGCACCCGATTTCGCTCCGCGCGAAATGGGTTCCATGAATGCCGTCATCCGGCGTGCGGCATGGGTACCCTAGGGGATTTTCCTTCCTTGCCTCCGGAATGCATTAATCCCATTTTGGGACTGCTTCATCCGCACGGAAAGGGGAAAACAGAGAATTCGTCAGGATTGAAATCCATTATGAGTGATGATTTTTCATCTTTCGACTTATTTCGATATAGCATCTTTCGGGAAAATCCGAACCCCGTTCGCTTTTCCCCGGAATCTTCCTTTCCCAAACGGGAATTCCCTTGCGACGTAATACACCCACTAATCTCCAAAGTCGAAGGCGATCGTCGGCCGCGGATGGCCCCAGGAATGCGTATTTATAGGGGTAATTTAGTATAAAAGGGGCAGGCGATATGTTTTCAGACGTTCCCTCCGGCCACTGATCGGCGCGATTTCCGGCAGCCGCCGGGGGCTTGAATTACACGCTATTTGGTTCAGGCTATTTCGACACACCCTTGCTCTTAAACGCGGATAATATGCTAAAATTTATCGTCATGCTCCCCAAGGGCAAATCTTCCCCGCGAAATCTTCAGACAGGTGGTTAACCCTCCATGCCCGAAGTCCTCTCTGTAAAGAACCTCGAAACAAAATTTTATACCGACACCGACATAATCAATGCCGTCAACGGCGTGAGTTTCCATGTCGATGAAGGCGAAACGCTGGGGATCGTCGGCGAGAGCGGCTGCGGCAAAAGCGTATCGGTTCTCTCCATGCTGCGGTTAATCGCCATGCCGCCGGGACGGATCGAAAGCGGGGAAGCCGTCTTCCAAGGCAAGGATCTCCTGAAAATGACGCCCGAGGAAATCCGCCAAGTACGAGGCGCTCAAATCGGGATGGTCTTTCAGGACCCGATGACCTCCCTTAACCCGGTAATCAATATCGAAAACCAGATAGCGGAATCCCTGTTTATCCACAAACACATAAACAAGAAACAAGCACGCGAACGGGTGATCGAGCTGCTCACCCATGTGGGCATCCCCAGCCCGGAGAAGCGGCTGGCGGATTATCCGCATCAGTTTTCCGGCGGGATGCGGCAGCGCGTGATGATCGCCATGGCGTTGGCATGCAACCCCTCCCTGCTCATCGCCGACGAACCGACCACCGCCCTCGATGTGACGATCCAGGCGCAGTTTGTCGAGCTTGTCAAACATTTGCGGGACGAGTTTAAGATGGCGATTATCTGGATCACGCACGATCTGGGTGTTATCGCCGGCATCGCCCAGCGCGTCGTGGTGATGTACGCCGGGTTCATCGTCGAGCATGCGCCCGTCAAAGAGCTGTATGCCAACCCGCAGCATCCTTATACGCGCGGGTTGCTGGGTTCCCTGCCGCGGCTGGATGAGAACCGGGCTGTGCGTCTGGTCAACATCAAAGGTTTTCCGCCGGATATGTGCCAACCGGTGCGGGGTTGCCCTTTTGTTCCGCGCTGCCCCTATGCCTTCGATCATTGCCGGGCGGAAAATCCGCTGTTGATGCCGATCGCTGATAGCCATACGTCGGCTTGCTGGTGGGACATCGATCTCGGAAAGCCGCGGGGATGAGCATGCAAACCACCACCGAAACCGTTCGTTCGCCGGATGTGCTGCTGAGGGTGGAAGACCTCAAGATGCATTTCCCTATCTACCGGGGGGTGTTTCGCAGCCGGGTGGGCGAAATCAAAGCGGTGGACGGGATCACCTTCGACGTCCTGCGCGGGGAAACGCTCGGATTGGTCGGCGAGAGCGGTTGCGGCAAAACCACCGCCGGGCGGACGATCCTGCAGCTGTACCGGCCGACGGCGGGGTCGGTGTACCTGGACGGCGAGGATCTCGCGACGCTGCACGGGGGGAACCTGCGCCAGCACCGGCGGAAGATGCAGATGATCTTCCAGGACCCGTACTCCTCGCTCGACCCGCGCATGACGATCGGGGAAATCGTAGGCGAACCGCTTGAGGTCCACAATACCGTGCGGGGAAAAGAGCGCAGAGAACGAATCGCCCATCTGCTGCAGGTGGTCGGCCTAAATCCGCTCTACGCCGATCGCTACCCGCACGAATTTTCCGGCGGCCAGCGGCAACGGGTCGGAATCGCCCGCGCGCTCGCGCTCAATCCATCTTTTATCGTCTGCGACGAACCGATTTCCGCGCTGGATGTTTCGATCCAGGCGCAGGTGGTCAACCTGTTGGAGGACATCCAGAAGGAAATGGGGTTGACGTATCTTTTCATCGCCCACGATCTGAGCATGGTGCGACATATTTCCACCCGCGTGGCGGTGATGTACCTTGGCAAACTCATGGAACTCTCGGACCGCGCGGAGGTCTACGTCGATCCGTTGCACCCGTACACAATGTCGCTGCTGTCGGCCATCCCCATCCCAGACCCGGTGCTGGAGGAGCGGCGCAAGCGCATCATCCTCACCGGTGACGTTCCCAGCCCGGCCAATCCGCCTGCGGGATGCGTCTTCCACACCCGCTGCCCGTACGCCGAAGCCATCTGCCGAGAAACCATCCCGGAGTGGCGCGAAATCCATTCCGGGCACTGGGTAGCCTGTCACTTTGCGGAACGATTCAGGAAATAGGGGGGCGGTTTGCACGCGAGAAAAGATGAAGATCTGACACCATAGGGATAAAGAGGACGGCTTGGAAAGGAGGTGGCCGAAATTTAATAAGAAAAACTTTGCGTCCGAACAAACTCGTTGTCTTTCCGATTCTTAAAAAGGAGGAAAGAACATGGTCCATCGAAAGCAAGTCATTCTTATCATGGGTCTAATGGTCCTGGCCAGCATGGTTCTCTCGGCCTGCGGTGGAGCAAACGCTGTGTCGAAAGGCTTCAAATCCAAGGATCCGAATACCTTCGTTGCCCTGGAATTCGGGAATGTCGACACGCTCGACCCCGCCCTAGCTTACGACACCGTTAGCGGTGGGATCATCCAGCAGGTCTACGATTACATTTTGGCGTACAAACGGGGATCGATCACGGAACTAGTCCCGCAGCTGGCTACGGAAGTCCCTTCCCTCAAGAATGGCGGCATTTCCGCCGACGGCAAGACTTATACGTTTAAAATCCGGACGGGCGTCAAATTCCACAACGGCGACGCCATGACCCCGGACGACGTGGCCTTCACCTTCCAACGCGGCATTTTGTCGGGCGGATCCATCTCGCCGCAGTGGTTGTTCACCGAACCAGTGCTCGGATCCACCGGCAACAACGACATCACAGACCAGCTCGACCCCGACGGCTCGAAGGGGCTGCTCGACAACCGAGATGGTTTGAAGAAGGAAGACCCGGCAGCTTTAAAGGCGCTCTGCGAGAAAGTAACTTCAGCGATCGTCGCGGATGACACAGCCAACACCGTCACCTTCAAGCTGGCGCAATCGTGGGGCCCGTTCCTCGTCACTTTCGCCAACATGTGGGGCGGAGTTCAGGATAAGGCCTGGGCAGGCAAGAACGGCGGGTGGGACGGCGACTGCGGCACTTGGCAGAATTTCTACGCGCCGACCTCCGACGAACAGAACAAGAGCCTCATCGGCAAAGGGGAAAACGGGACCGGCCCGTACATGTTGAAGGAATGGGGCGACAAGCAAATGACCATGGTCGCCAATCCGAATTACTGGCTCAAGACGCCGCTGTGGTCCGGCGGGCCGTCCGGCGTAGCGAAGATCCAGACGGTCATCGTCAAGGAAATCGACGAATTCGCTACCCGGTTGGCAACCTTCCAGGCGGGTGACGGGGATTACATCGTGCCGGGTGGTCAGGCCGATTGGACTCAGCTCGATACGCTCGAGGGCGCAACCTGCGACGGGAGCAAGAATGATCAGTGCACCGTCGATCACGCCAGCCAGCCGGCTGTGCGTTATATCAAGGAACCCGTCGCCAACCGAACCGATGCCTTCTTCAACTTCAAGATCAACACGGAAGGCGGTAATGACTTCATCGGTTCCGGAAAACTGGATGGCAATGGGATTCCCGCCGACTTCTTCTCCGACATCCACGTTCGCAAGGCGTTCGCCTATTGCTTCGACTGGGACACCTACATCCGCGACGTGCAAATGGGCGAAGGAGTGCAGGCTAACGACGTCATGCTGCGGGGAGAAATCGGCGATGAAGCGAACGGCGCCCACTATTCTTACGATCCGGCCAAATGCGCGGACGAGTTCAAAGCCTCGACCTGGAAATCGGCCGACGGCAAAAGCCTGTGGGACACGGGCTTCCGCATGACCATCGGCTACAACACCGGCAACACGGGCCGCCAGACGGTCGCCCAGATCTTCCAGACCGACATCAGCCAGGTGAACCCGAATTTCAAAGTGTCAGCCCAGGGCCTGGAATGGTCGAACTACCTGAAAGGCTACCAAGGCAAGAAGTTCCCCCTCTTCATCCTCGGCTGGATCGAAGACATTCCCGATCCGCACAACTGGGTGTTCACCTACTCGCTGGGCAACTTTGGCGGGAAACAGGGGCTGCCGCAATCGCTAATAGATCAATTCAAGCCGTTGGTTTCCCAGGGTGCTGCCGAAACCGATCCGGTCAAACGCGCGGCGATCTACAAGCAGTTCAACCAGCTTTTCTACGATAACGTGCCCTCCATCCTGCTCTCGGAAGGCAGCTGGCGCTACTATTTCCAGCGCTGGGTGAATGGGTTCTACTGGAATCCGCTTTACTCGGATGTCTATTTCTATTCGCTGTCGAAGAGTTAACGGAAGCTGCGAGCTGGCCTTAATGCTACTCGCATAGCAGCGCCGCCCCCCTTCCCCGCAAACGGGGAAGGGGGGCGGCGGACAGATTCCAGATATAAACTAGCAGGGAGTATCCGTGGTCAGTTATTTCATCCGGCGTTTGCTCATCATGCCCATCACGCTGTTCGGCATGACAATCTTAATTTTCCTGATGCTGCAGCTCTTGGGACCGGAAGCACGGTCAGCGCTATACGTCCGGGATATTCCCAAGAACGCGGAAGTCATGCGGGGTATTATTATTAAATACGGTTTAAACGACCCAATTTATATCCAGTATTGGCACTGGCTGATGGGACGGAACGATCCCGACACCGGAAAAACCATCGGCGGCATCCTGCGAGGCGACTTCGGTTTCTCGCGTTCCGCCAGCCGTCCGGTAGCCGAGCTCCTAGCGTTGAGGTTTCCCGCCACCGTCGAACTTACACTGTATGCCATCATTCCCATAATAATAATCGGAATCTGGATGGGTGTGACGGCGGCCGTCCACCAAAACGAGTGGATCGACCAGGTGGCAAGGGTCTTCAGTATCGTTGGATATTCTTTTCCGGTATTTGTCTTTGGTATTCTTGTGCTAATGATTTTCTATGCGCAATTGGACTTGTTCCCGGCCGGACGCATCTCCGACTGGGTTATGATGACGAATTACACGCAATACACCCACTTAATCACCATCGACGCCCTTTTAAACCTGCGTTTCGATATCTTCTTTGACGCACTCCGGCACCTGGTTTTGCCGGTGACGACCCTGGCTTACACCTCATGGGCGGCGTTTCTGCGAATCACCCGCTCCTCGATGCTCGAAACGCTGCGGCAGGAATACGTCACCACGGCCCGCGCCAAAGGCGTTCCGGAAAAAGACGTGGTCAACAAGCACGCCCGCCCCAACGCGCTCATCCCGGTGGTCACCTACAGCGGTCTCACCGTCGCCGCTTTGCTGGGCGGCGTGGTGATTACCGAAACGATCTTTAATTTTCAGGGCATGGGTTCTGCCGCCGCGGAGGCCGCAGCGCGCTATGATGTGGTTACCGTCCTGGCCTTCACACTGGTAGCCGGCGTGATCATCATTATCGCCAACCTTGTCGTCGACATCCTATACGCGTTTCTCGATCCCCGGGTCCGGCTGGGCTGAAAGGAAAATCCTTCATGAGCGTTGCGAGCCAATCGACTCCCGTCCTCCCGGAAACCGCGGGGATGGAACCGGACATCGAACTGCGAAAAATCGGCCGGATGGAACGGCTGCTGGGACCCGAGTTTTACCGGATATTCCGGGGCGTCTTCACCAATCCCCTTTCGATTATCGGCACCAGTCTGATTTTATTCTTCGTGCTGGTGGCCATTTTTGCCGCCCAGATCATCCCGCCGAGCAGTCCAACGAACCCCTACATGATCCCGCGTGACGGATTCGGCACGGCCCCCCTTCCCCCCGGCACAGCCTGGCTCCGCCAAGCCCCCCCGCTTCCGTTCTGGTGGAAGCCGCTCACCGGAACCGATAAATGGTTCCACATCCTCGGCACGACTAGCGGGCAGTGGGATATTTTCTACGGCCTGGTCTGGGGCACACGGACGGCCATCTTCGTGGGCGTGCTCATCGTAGGTCTCACCCTGCTGATCGGGATCATCATTGGCGCCATTGCGTCCTTTTACGGCGGCTGGGTGGATGAAATCCTCATGCGCTTCACCGAGATCTTCATGGCGTTTCCCTTCATCATGGCCGCCTTGACGCTCTCGGCGATCCTCACCCCAATCATGGGCAAGGGTATCTGGCCTCCGACGATTGCCCTGATTGTCTTCGGCTGGATGTACTATGCCCGCCTGATCCGCGGCGATATCCTTTCCATCCGGGAACGGGATTTTGTCACCGCGGCCCGGGTTGTAGGAGCCAGCGACGGGCGTATCCTCGTCCGCCACATCATCCCCAATGCCATTTACCCCACGCTGGTTCTGGCTTCCATGGACATCGGAACCTACGTCATCAGTTTCGCCGCTTTGAGCTTTCTGGGGATTGGCACCGAAGTGGGATATGCCGATTGGGGGCAGCTGATCAGCTTCGCGCGCAATTGGATCCCGGTGCTTTCGCAATATTGGTGGATCGTAATCTATCCAGCAATCGTCCTGATCTTGTTCGTCCTGGGTTGGAACCTGGTCGGCGACGCGCTGCGGGATATCATGGATCCCAAGCTGCGCGGGCAAATCCGGCGATAACTGCAAGAAGATAAAAAGACCCAGCGAAAATATGCCAGGTCTTTTTTTTCTGGTATTCACGAATCATGCCGGGTATTGCCGCTCAGTTGATTTCCTGCAAACGAGAAATTAATATTTTGCGGGGTGCGGAAAAAGTCGAGATTTATCATTGCGAGCTCCGCCCCGGCTTCGCCGGGCGAGGCCGGGGGCCAAGTGCACGCGGGAATGACGGATCAAAACCACAACTACTGGGTGGAGAGATCCTTTTTGATATCCGCAACAAATGCGCGGATGTCCTCTTCCCGGGTGTCCCAGGAACACATCAACCGCACTCCATCCTCGCCGATAAAATTATAAAAGTGCCACCCCTTCTCATGGAGAGAGTGAATCAGCGTTTGCGGCATTTGCACGAAGACGGAATTCGCCTGACAGGGCATCAGGATTTTCAGCTCCGGGATTTTTTTCAACTGGGATTCCAACGCCGCCGCGCTCCGGTTGGCATGCTCGGCGTTTTTCAACCAGGTCTCGTTTTTGAGCAGGCCGATCCACGGCGCGGCGAGGAACCGCATCTTCGACGCGAGCTGTCCGGCCTGCTTGCAGCGGTAGGCAAAATCCTCCGCAAGCCCCTTGTTGAAAAAGATCATCGCGTCGCCCACCGCCAGCCCGTTCTTGGTTCCGCCCAGGCACAGCACGTCCACCCCGCACTGCCAACTGATTTCCTTGGGGGATACGTTCAGGTGCGCCAAGGCGTTTGCGAACCGAGCCCCGTCCATGTGGAAACGAAGCTGGAATTTCCGGGCGGCGGCGTGGATTGCCTGTAATTCCGCCGGGGTATATACCGTGCCTAATTCCGTCGCCTGGGTGACGCTGACCACCCTGGGTTTGGGGAAGTGGATGCCCCGGCCGCTCCTCGCGATGGTTTCAATGCTTTCCGGCTGGAGCTTTCCGTCGATTTCCTTTCCCAGGAGCAGCTTGGCCCCGTTGGTGAAGAATTCCGGCGCCCCGCATTCGTCGGTTTCCACATGGCTAGTATCGGCGCAGATAACGCTGTTGTAGGACTGGCACAGCGCGGAAAGCGCCAGAGAATTTGCGGCAGTCCCGTTGAAAACGAAAAATACCTCGCAATCCGTTTCGAACACGGCGCGCAACTGGTCGCAGACTTGGGCCGTCCAGCGATCTTCTCCGTAGGATACTTCATACCCCGGATTGGCGTCGAGCAAAGATTGCACGGCTTCCGGACACATCCCGGAACAATTGTCGCTGGCGAAATGGTTGCGGTGGATCATAGGTTCTCCTTTTCGAAGTCCAAATGAATTGTACTTTACAACGGAAAAGGCGAGCACACGGAAGGTACCGAAGGATTACGGAATACACGAAATATGGCATATGAAATATCCCCTCTGGAATAGATGATCCTTTTCTCCCGCGCCTTCACCGGTTTTCTCGGCGCCCCAGGAGCACGAAGTGCGACCGGTATATTCCGTGTACAATGCTTGTGCTTTGAACCAACTGTCCGGAGGCGATGTTATGAAAAAATTTCCTCTGCGGGATATTTTCCTCATCCTCCTTGGCGGCGCGCTCCAGGCGGTCGGGATGGATATGTTCCTGATCCCGGGGAAGCTCGCAGCCGGCGGAGTGAGTGGTCTTGCGCAGATCATCAACCGGTATACCGGTTGGCCGATCGGCGTGATGATCATCCTGGGCAACCTGCCGCTCTTTTTCCTCGGCTGGCGGTTTCTCGGCGGGCGGCGCTTCCTTCTACGCACATTCCTGGCGGTGGTGCTCTACGCTGGTTTGATCGACCTGCTGCCGCGATACCTGCCCCGGAACCTCACCGGGGACTCGGTGCTGAACGCCCTCTTCGGCGGCGTCATCATGGGAATTGGAATGGGGCTGGTGTTCCGGGCGAAAGGAACAACCGGCGGCACCGACATCCTCGCCCGGGTACTCGGCAAATGGCGCGGGATACCTCTCAGCCAGAGCTACCTGATCACCGATACCGCCGTCGTGCTGGGGTCGGCTCTCGCCTTCAGCTGGACGCTTGCGCTCTACGCGGTGGTCGCGCTCTATACGTCCGGCCTCGCGGCGGAACTGGCGTCGGAAGGCTCGAACATCGTACGCGCCGCCACCATCGTCACCGAGCATCCGAAAGAAGTCTCGGAAAAGATTATCCATGACTTGTGCCGAGGGGTGACCATGTGGACTGGGACGGGGATGTATTCCGGCAAACCGCGGCAGATCCTTTTTTGCGCGATCAGCCGCTCGGAAGTCAATCAGCTTAAGGCGATCATTCTGGAGGCGGATCCCGACGCGTTCGTTGTCATCGGCCAGGCGAACGAGGCGCTCGGCGAGGGATTCCAGCCGTTGAATCCGTGACCCCCCAAGAACTCGTCCCCCCATTTGCCTACCCCCCAAAGAACACGTCCCCCCATTTCCCTTCGGGAAATGGGGGGACTATAGGGGGGTCAGGCAAGAAGCGAAGCGGCGGCGTTGTAGAGGAACCATCCGCCGAAAACCAGCAGCGCCGATCCGCACAGGGCGAATACCACCTGCTGAAAGCGCCGGCCGAAGAAGCGGCCGCCGGTGTAGGAAACCGCCGACAGAAAATATCCCCACAGAAAATCGCACAACCAGTGGGAAATGCAAAGCGCTACAAATCCTATCAGTCCGAACGCCCACGATTGCAGGATTAACGCCGCACCGATCGTCGCCCACCAAATAAAAAAGTACGGGTTCCCCAGACTCAGTAGGATCCCCGCCATCACGGGAAAACCCGAAAAGGACGAGGAATTAACCGTCTGCCGTCCTATCCCCCGCAACAAGCTGATCGCCATGAAGATTAAAAACAACCCCCCAAGGATACCGAGCGTGGTCTTGAGCCAGGCGCTTGCAAGAAACTGCCCGATGCCCAACGCCAGGAGGATCATCAAGGGAAACTCGACGATCCCGTGGCCGACGGCGATCCAGGCGCCGGAATGCGGCGAGTCGTTTCCCTTGCCGATCGTCACGGCCGTCACCGGCCCGGGCGCGAGCACGCCCGAAAGGGAAATGACGATCGCGCCGGAAAGGAACACGAGAAAAGGCATGACGTCCGTCCTGCATTGCTTGAATTGTTCATGGAATATTTTACCCGAAGCTCCGCAGACAGGGAACCTCCGTAGGCAAATCCCGCATTGGCTTCTCGATGTGGGTTTCTCTTTTCCACCCTTGACGCCAGATTAAAAGGACATCATGATACCGCCGAAAAGTCACTGTGCGCACGGAGCCGAACCTTTCGCTGTACGCAGCCCGCCCCGGTCAACCCATCGCGTGGGCCGGGGGACAGGGCTTCGTGTCCTTAATTATTCCCGTAAAACCCGCAAGGTCATACGCCCGGCTTTCGCCGGGATCATAAACCCGGAGGTCCTAAGTTCTAATCCTAGCCCCACTCCCAAAGAAGCCGATGGAGATCATCCAACGGCCTTTTTTAATTGCTCCTTATGATTAGTCCTCGCGCTTGCCCCCGCGGGGCATGGTGCCATTGTTTTTGATCCAAAATGGCACCATGAATGCGTGGCGGGAGGAGCGCGCAGGTTTGAATTGATTTTAGGACTTGCGTGGTCGCGCAGCGGGGACTAACCCCGCTACTTGGGACAGACTGCAGACCGTCAGGACTGCAGTTTTTATTTGGCTTTGCGATCTTCAGTTCAGGGAACCCCAATCCAAAGGAGAATTTCCATGAACCGTAAATCGCACGGTTTGTCAATTTTAAAAGCAATTCCGGGATTCATTCAGTATAAGGCAGCTGAAGCATTAGGTCCCACAATATTGCGGAGTTATACGGACGATTAAAAAAATGGCTCGATCGAACGGGGAACAAAGAAATCAATAAAGTCACGACTGAAGACCTCGGGGTCTTTTTCGTCTGGCTGCGGACAGAGTATCAACCCCGAAGACCCGACGGTAGTACCATCCCGCTTTCCCCGAAAACCATCCGCAATATCTGGGTCAGCCTTTCGGCCTTCTTCACATGGGTGTGCGTGGAATTCGAGTTTCCCAATCCTATGAAGATCGTACCGGCCCCCAAGTTCGAGGAGAAACCGTTTAAGCCATTATCCAAGGACCAGATTGAGTTGCTCTTTAAGCATTGCGATTTCTGCAAGAAGGCCGATACAAACAACCGTCGAAAGTTCATGATGCGCCGCGCCACGGGAACGAGGGATCGGGCGATCATCCTGATGCTTCTGGACACCGGACTTCGCGCCTCGGAGTTGTGCTCCCTGAAGGTGGGCGATGTGGACATGCTGACCGGGAAGGTGGAAGTCAAACACGGCGTTCAGGGGGCGCCAAGGGTAACGCGGTCAGGATCGTTCAATTTTAACCCCTGAAGATTTCGGGAAAGGATGAGGATTTTAACAATGCTGAGGAATGACGTTGGCCAGAGGAACCACCGCAACTGGGCACAAACCTGATAAGAGGATCACTGCCATTACGATGCCTGTCCCGTACCACAATCCCGGATGACGCGGCGGTGCGGGTTCTTTGGGAGACTTGAGTTTGAGCTCCAATTTCGTATGGGCCTCATGCGGAACCTTGTGATCTTCGATTGGCCGAAAACATCCATACTCAGTTCTTCCTCATACCATTCTTCCGTATTGGCATCATAAACACAGCCTACTTTTTAGACTTGATCTGCTTGTCTGCATTCTGAACAGATTGGATTATTGCCAATTTCAATTGCCTGCTCCTTCGTAGAGACCCAGAGTCAGCGCCACCCGGACATCGAAAAAAATAACCCGCTCACCATTCTTGCTTAATCGAGTCTTTCCCGACGATTGACGGCTCACCCTCCTTCCCCGCTTCCCCCGCTTCGCGAGCCTGCCCTCGGCTGGCAAGCCGGGGGTCAAGCGGGCGACAGGCTCCGCGTTTTACTTTGCCATCCAACAGGCCACCTGATGGCCCGGGCGGAGTTCGAGCAGAGGCGGCTCCTCCTGTGAGCATTTTTCGATGGCCAGGGGGCAGCGCGGGTGAAAATGGCAGCCGCTCGGCGGGTTGATGGCGCTGGGGATCTCGCCGGCTGGCATCTGTTCGGTGCGGCGGCGCAGCGGATCGGGAACGGGAACGGCCTTGAGCAGCGCCCGCGTGTACGGATGGAGGACCCGATCATAGACCTCGCGGATGGGTCCAAGCTCGCACAGCTTGCCCAGGTACATGATGGCGATGCGGTCGCAGACGTACTTGGCAGTCGCCAGGTCGTGCGTGATGAACAGGTAGGTCAGGTCGAACTCCGCCTTCATCTTCATCATCAGGTCCAAGAGGACGGCCCGGACGGAGACGTCGGCCATGGCGATCGGCTCATCGGCGATGACGAGCTTGGGATGGGTGATCAGGGCGCGTGCCAGGACGACGCGCTGACGCTGGCCGCCTGAGATCTGGTGAGGGTAAAGGTCGTAGAAAGCCCCCGGCGGGTTCATCCCGACTTCATGGAAGATGTCCAGCACCCGGGTGCGCCGCTCAGCCGGAGAAAGTTCGGGCATATGGATCCTGGCGGGATGATCGATCGCCTGGCCAAGGGACATGCGCGGGTTGAGCGATGCCAGTGGATCCTGGAACACGATCTGCATGTGCCCCCGAATGCGCCGCATTTCCTCAGCCGACAGGCTTGCGAGGTCCATGCCGTCGAAGATCACCCGGCCGGAAGTGGGCTCGTACAGGCGCAGGATCAGCCGCCCGACGGTTGATTTGCCGGAGCCGCTCTCGCCGGCCAGGCCGAAAACCTCCCCCTTGTGGATGTTGAAGCTCACCCCGTCCACCGCTTTGACGCAGGGGACGTGACCCCGGTTGAGCAGAGAGGCCAGTAGACCGGTCTGGAGGGGAAAATATTTGCGCAGCTCCTCGACCCGCACCAAGTCTCCCGCTTCCGGCGTGACATTGACCGGGCGGATTTGTTTGTCTGCCGGACGGCGCCTAGCCATTGCGGGCATCCTGTTTTCCGTAAGCCTTGATGGCGCCGGCTTTCCGGTAGAGCCAGCAGGAGGCGAGGTGGTCGCCGGCAACCGGCTCGAAAGCCGGTTCCTCCCGAGAGCAGATGTCCATGACAAACGGGCAGCGTGGGTGGAAGCGGCAGCCGGCAGGAGTGTGCAGCAGGCTGGGAGGCTCGCCGGCCATTTTGTACAGGTCGCCCCCATCCAGCTCGATATTGGGGACCGACTTCAGCAGGCCCTGGGTGTAGGGATGTTTTGGATCGGCGAAGACCTTCCGGGCCGTTCCGACCTCCGCCATTTTAGCGGCGTACATCACGGCCACCCGGTCGGCCACTTCGGCGACAACGCCGATGTTATGGGTGATAAGCAGGATGGTCAGGCCGAATTCTTTCTGGAGCTCCCTGAGCAGGTCGAGGAACTTGGCCTCGACGATCACGTCCAGCGAGGTGGTCGGCTCGTCGGCGATGACGAGTTTGGCCCGCAGGGCAAGGGCCAGGGAGATCATGACCCGCTGGCGCATGCCGCCCGACAATTGGTGCGGGTATTCCTTGAGGCGCTCCCGCCGGATCCCCAACCGCTCGACCAGCTCCTCGGCCCGGGCGCGTGCGGAGGCATTCGAGATCCTCGGCTCGTGGGTCTGGATGGTCTCGGTCAAGTGATCGAGAATGCGTTGAACCGGGTTCAGCGAGGTCATGGGATCCTGGAAGACCATACCGATCTCGGCGCCGCGAATTTTAGGCATATCGCCCAAGGGAAGTTTCATCAGATCCCGTCCGTCGAACCAAAGCTCGCCGGCGGTGATGCTGGCCAGCCCTTCGTGCAACCGCATCAGGGCTTTCCCCAGGGTGGATTTTCCGCAGCCGGACTCGCCCACCAAGCCGAGGATTTCGCCGCGGCGGATGTCGAGGGAAACTTCGTCGACGGCCCGCACGGGACCCGCGCGGGTGTTGTATTCGACCGTCAGGTTTCGGATGGAATAGAGCAGGTCCGCGGGCATTACCGTTCCCTCAATCTCGGATTGAAGATCTCCGCCAGCCCCTCGCCCATCATGGAGAAAGTCAATACGACCAACAGGATCGCCAGGCCGGGGAAGGTGATCATCCACCAGGCTGTCTGGATGAAGCGCTGGCCGCGGGCCACGTCGATTCCCCAATCGGCAATCGTCGGCGGCAGGCCAAGGCCCAGGAACGAGAGACCGGCGCCGGTCAGAATGGCGTCCGCCACGTTGACCGAAAAGATGATCGCAACGGACGGGATGACGTTCGGAAAGACGTACAGCCGCAGGATTTCCAGGCTGCGCGCCCCGATGCTCTTGGCCGCCTCGACGTAAACCTCCTCCTTGACGGAGAGGGTCTGTCCGCGCACGATGCGGTAATAGGTGGGGATGTAGAGGACGGAAATCGCGATGATGATGTTGAACACGCTCGGGCCGAGCACGGCGGTAATGGCGATGGCCAGGATCAGGCCCGGGAAGGCGTACAGGCTGTCCATCAGCAGGCTCAGGAGGCGGTCGAATATCCCCCCGGCGAAGCCGGCCAGCAGCCCCAGGGGAACGCCCAATATCAAGGACAGTATGGAGGAACTGAATCCGATGATCAGGGCGATGCGGGTTCCCCACAGCAGCCGGCTGAGCACATCCTGGCCGATATCGTTGGTGCCCATGAGGAAACCGCCGGCGGTGGCCGTTCCCCCGGCCACGGGTGCGGCCTCCCGCAGGGTCGGGAATTGCGCCTTAATGCTGTTGAACTCGGTTGTCTGGACGACGGCGGCCTTGTCGGTTCCGTCCACGACGGCCTGCAAGGCCGCGGCGAGGCTGGTGTAGCGATCAATGACCGGCCGCAGACGCAGTCCGCTGGGTTGATTTTTAATCTCTCCGTCGATCTTCTGGGATTGCTCGTTCAGCGATCCGGCCGTCGGCTTGCCCTCCACGACTGCCACGGTCGGGCGGTCGCCTCCTTCCGGGACGGCCAGGTCCTGCAGTTTGCCCACCGGCGAGTCCTTGGGCACGACGAGGATGGGCAAGTCCACTTGGGCGCCCGGCGCCAGGAAACTCGGTCCCACCAAGGCGTCGGGAGAATAGGGAGCGAACAACCCGGGGAAGAACGCCACAACGATGAACCCCGCGACCGCGATGCTCGAGAGGACGACAAACCACCAGTCCGCTCCATACCAGCGGCGGGCCATGAAGACGCGGCGGACGAAGCCGACCCGTTTAAGTTCCGCCTCCCAAGTGGTTCCTTCCGGGAGAATTTCGGAAGTTGGTTCATGGATTTTGGCCACGGATCAGTACCTCACGCGCGGGTCGACCAGCGAGTAGATGACGTCCACCGCGAGGCTGATCAGTGCGACCAGCATGGCGAAGACGGTGATGACGCTTTGTACGGCGGTGTAATCCCGCGCTGAGATGCGCTCCACCAGGTAGCTGCCCATCCCGGGCCACGAGAAGACCGTCTCGGTGAGTACCGCTCCCGCCAGCAAGATGGCCACCTGCAGGCCGATCAGGGTGATGACCGGGATCATGGCATTCTTCAGGGCGTGGCCGTAGATCAGCACGCGTTCGCGGATGCCGCGCGCCCGGGCTGCGGCGATGTAGTCGCAATGCAGCGTCTCGATGACATTGACGCGGGTCATGCGCACGAATACGCCCGAGAGAATGAGTCCCAGGGTGATGGTCGGTAAAACCAGGTGCTGGAGGACGGAGAGGAGGGCCGGTCCGTTGCCGGAGAGCAAGGCATCGATGCTGTAGATGTTGGTGACCGTTTTCAGGCCCGTGCCGATGACCGCATCGATGCGGCCGGAGATCGGGAACCACTTCAACCGCAATCCGAAAAGGAGCTGCAGCATCAAGCCCAGCCAGAACACCGGCAGGGAATAGATGACCACAGAATAAATTCTCAGGGAAAAGTCGACCACGCGCTTGCGCTGGGCGGCTGCCAGGGCCCCGCCGTACACCCCGATCAACAGAGCCAGGATTGAGGCGGGCAGGATCAATTCCAGCGTGGCCGGGAAGCGTTCGCTCATCTCGTCGAGGATCGGACGGTGGCCGCCCACGAGCGAGTTCCCAAAATGCAGCGTGACCATGTTCCACAAGAAGGTGCCGTATTGGACGACGAGCGGCTTGTCGAGCCCGAGCGTGGTGCGGATATGCGCGATTTGTTCCGGAGTGCCCTTGGGCCCCAACGCCGATGTGACCGGGTCGCCGGGCAGGATGCGCAGGATGAGAAAGACCATGGTGGCCAGGATGAAGATCATCGGCAGAGTCAAGCCGATGCGGGTCAGGATGTAGCGGCGCAGACCCGTCGATCCCCGGACGAATACATAGATTAACAGAAGCAGGGATGGGATGCCGATGATGAGGGCAAGGATGGCAATCGGGGACATGTTTTTTTCGGGTCGGGATTTTAAATTGGGGCGGGATTGCTCCCGCCCCAATTATCCGTACAGGTTTACTAGCCCTTTTTGATCAGCGAGTAGTAGAACACGATGTTCGGGCCGATGTTCAGGGTCTCGGCTGTGGCGTACGCGGACGAGCCCTTGATGTCGCTCCGGTAGACCACGTGCTCCGCCTGGTAGAAGAGCGGCAGGGTGACCACCAGATCGGCATAAATGTCTTGGGCCTGCTTGTACAGGTCGGCGCGCTTGGCCTGGTCGGTCTCGATGTCGGCCTTGTTCAGCAGGTCGACCAATTGCTTGGCCTTATCGTTGATCGGGATACCGGTCAGGCTGCCTTCTTGTGGGGTGGTTACGTTGGTGCCTTCCCCGCGGTTGAAGACGAACGGGTCCAGGTAATTCGACGAGTCCGGGTAATCGAAGAACCAACCCAGGACGCCGGCGCCGTACGCCTTGCCGCCGGTCAGCGCGGGCGCATACGTGCTCCACTCCTGGGCTTGCAGGGTGACCTGCATCTCGCCGGTGGCTTCGAGCTGCTTCTTGATAACCTGCATCCAGGCCGCGGTCGAAGCGCCGTAGTGCTCGGGCGGGTACCACAGCTCGATCTTCGCGGGGTTGGCGGCCGAGTAGCCGGAGGCTTCCAGGTACTTCTTGGCCGCGTCGAGGTTCGGTGCGCCGTACATCTTATCGAAAGCGTCGGTGGCGCCCAGGAAGCCGGGCGGGACCATCGAATACAGCGGGTTGACCTGCCCGCCATAGACCTTATCGACAATCTCGTTGCGGTCGACCGCCGAAGCGATGGCTTTGACGACGTTCGGATCGTCAAACGGCTTCTGGGTGTGGTTCAGGATCAGGTAGCGGATGGCGCCGCCGTTGATCGTCCCGATCGATAATTTGGAGACGCCCTTGAGCTGGGTAAGCTGGTCCGGGGAGAACAAGCGCCAGGCGACGTCGATCTCGCCGCTCTGGACGGCCAGGGCCATCGTGTTGGGATCGGAGTAGAAGCGCACGATCACCTGCTTGGCCTGCGGCTTAAGCGGGCCGGTGTAGTAGGGATTCGGCTTGAGGACCATCTGCTCATCGGCGTTGTAGCTGTCGATGTACCAGGCGCCCACACCGTACACCGGAGCGGTCGGGAAAAGGTTGCACGCGTCCGCTTTAAAGATGTTCGGGTCGGAAGCCACGTACGGAGCGCCGGCCAGAATCTGCGGGAAGAAGGCGATCGGGGTCGTCAGCTGGAAAACGATCGTCTTATCGTCCGGGGCGGTGATGCTCTTGACATAGGGGACGGCCAGGGTGTCGGCCACATCGTTCGGGCATTTGGGGCCGATGGTGAGCAGCCGGTTGAGCTGGGCGGCATAGACCGTGGCGGTGAGAGGGGTGCCGTCACCGAACTTGATGCCGTTCTTGAGCGTGTAGGTGTACGTCAGGCCGTCCGGGGAGATTTTCCCCATGTCGGTGGCCAGATCGGCTTCCAGGTCGGTGGTGCCGGGCTTCCAGGTCAGGAGGCCGTCGCTGATGTTCTTGATCACTTCCCAGTCATGGACGGCATAGGCGTCGGCCGAGTCGAGGCTGGCGACCTTATCCGTTGTGCCGATGATGATATTAGCGGCGAGAGCGGCTTTCGGTTTGCAGGAAACCAAGAGCAACATCATCAGCGCACCAACTGTTGCGGCAACAAAGATTTTTCGATTCATCGTCTCCTCCAGAATTTGAGCCAGGAAAAGGTTGTAATACCCAACAGGCGAGGATCGGTCTCTCGAAAAACGTCACCTCCTTTCCTACTTGGCGCCGATTGGCTCCTTTTTACCATATGCACATGGGGAGTTGAAGGCAGATTTCGCCGCCGACAACTCCCCTTGTTGCATGTCCATTAAGGATCCTTTGTACCATGGGAAAACCTAAATATTTGGACGATTATACTCCAAACATCCTAGAAGCAGAAACCCATGAGTCCTTGCAAACGAACCCTTCGAGATATGTAAACTATGATCAACTTCCATGATGGTTAAACAAATTCCGCAATTAGCGATCAAGAAGTCATCAGGGGAGGGGGCGACACAATGACTTTTTTATTTTAAAAAAATCCCCAGGAAACAAACCGGCGATCCCGGGAAGGGATATTATCCCCTTGGAGCGGGATAAAAGACACGGATAAAAAGGATAGCCGCGCAGAGACATTTTAGAAGGCTCTGAAGGGCAAAATCAAAAAACCGGGTTGAGGAAGTGGAGAAGAAATTCCAAATCCCATTTCTGGATTTCCTTCATTAGGATTGAAATCGCTGAAAAAGTACCATTAACCTATTGAAAAAGGAAGCAGAAATTAATATAGTTACCTCAAACCATTGAGGAGAGCCCAATGCTAAAGAAAAAAGAGACCACATTCTCATTCGCAGATGAAGCTCTTCAACATGCCGAACAACGATGGGAAACCCATTGGTTGAAGAAGGTCCAGGACCTCATCGATTGGACAACATTCCGAAGAAAGCTCAATCGGTTGTATTCCGAGGATGAAGGACGGCCGGCATGGCCACCGGATTTGCTCTTCCGCTGCTTGTTATTGGCCGAGTGGAACGGGCTCAGCGATACGCAATTGGAAGAAGCCCTGGCTTTCCGGTTCGACTATCGACGATTCGCCGGGATTGAACTGACCGCGGAAGTGCCGGATTCCACGACCTTTGTGGTGTTTCGCGAACGGATCCGACCGATCCGGAGCAAGCTGTTGGAGATCATGAACCGCCAACTGGAGCAGAAGGGATATAAAGTTCACAATTCGGTGGCAGTGGATGCATCTCTCGTAGAGGCACATTCGAAACCAAAACGAAAATCGGACGATG
>JBEKLP010000027.1:0-33151 GCA_050010135.1 Anaerolineales bacterium | reverse complement strand
TTGGTCGTTTTGGGCGGCGGTCTGGCAGGCAGCGAAGCGGTCTGGCAAGCGGCCGAGCGCGGCATTCGAGTCCTTCTGATCGAGATGCGTCCCTCGAAAACAACCGGCGCACACCGCACCGGCGATCTGGCGGAGCTGGTGTGCTCCAATTCGCTCGGCTCGCTGCTGCCGGATCGCGCGGGCGGGTTATTAAAGAGCGAATTGGAAGGGATGGGATCGCTTCTCATCGCATGCGCACTGGAACATGCGGTTCCCGCCGGGACGGCGCTGGCGGTGGACCGCAAAGCGTTTGCGCGATCCGTCACCCAAAGGATCGAATCGCATCCGCGCATCGAAGTGCGGAGGGAGGAAGCAGCGGAGATTCCTTCCGGACCGACGATCGTCGCAACCGGCCCGCTCACATCCCCTGCGCTTTCCGCTCCGATCGGCAGGCTCACCGGCATGGACCACCTGTATTTTTACGACGCCATCGCGCCGATCGTAGCAGCGGAGTCCGTCGATCGCTCGGCGGTCTTCAGTGATTCGCGCAACAGCCTTTCCGAGGATTATCTCAATTGTCCTCTGGGCGAAGCGGAATATCACCGGCTGGTGGAGGAACTGGTGCGCGCAGAACGGATTCCACTAAAAGCATTTGAGGAGGACGTTCGCCGCGGGGTGCGCGCCGGCGCGGAACGGTTCTTCGAAGGCTGTCTGCCGGTGGAAGTGCTGGCCGAACGCGGGATGGAGACACTCGCGTACGGGCCGATGCGCGCGGTGGGGCTCAGCGACCCGCGCACCGGGAAACGGCCTTACGCCGTGGTGCAGCTTCGGCGGGAGAACACCGCCCAAACCTTGTACAATCTGGTCGGGTTTCAAACGAATTTACTGGAAGTTGAACAGCGGCGGGTATTCCAAATGATCCCGGGATTGGAAAACGCCGAGTTCGTCCGCTACGGGCAAATGCACCGCAACACTTTCCTCAACGCGCCGCGGCTGCTTCTGCCCACGATGCAATTTCGCGGTCGCAAGGATCTTTTCTTTGCTGGGCAACTCACCGGAGTAGAAGGATACGTCGGAAACATCGCCACGGGTTTGCTGGCCGGCTGGAATGCCGCGCGCGTTTTACAGGGGAAAGAAGCACTGGCTCCCCCGGAAGGCACGATGCTGGGTGCGCTCTGCAACTATATTGCGACGGCCGAGGAGAAGCATTTCCAGCCGATGAAGGCCAACTTTGGTCTGCTGCCGCCCCTTCCGAAAAGGAAGATGGGAAAGCTGGAACGCAGCCGGTTGTTTGCCGAACGCGCCGGCAAGGAGTTCGAGCGGTGGCGGGCGGAGACCTCCAAATCGTGAATATCGTCCCACGTTTTTTTCTGCGCTTCTTGGCCGCGGGCGCGCTTGGGTTGATGTTGGGCGGTTGCGCACTCTCCATACCACGTACCTTCTCCGGCGAGCAAGCCTTCCAACTGGCGACGGAATTCCTGCAATTCGGTCCGCGCGTCAGCGGGACGGAAGCCGATCGCAAAGCCGGGGATTGGATCCTGAAAAAATTGAAGCAGGATGGCTGGACGGTTGCAACCGACGATGGAACCTACAGGAATACGCCGGTGCGGAATCTCATCGGCCGCAAGGGGCAGGGGCCGATAACGCTGCTGGGCGCGCATTATGATTCACGCCGATGCGCGGATCAGCCGGACGGCGGGTGTTCCGCTCCGGTTCTGGGTGCGGACGACGGCGCTTCCGGCGTGGTCGTCCTCTTGGAGCTCGCCCGCGTCCTCGATCTGGATTGGTCCCGGCATCAGGTTTGGCTCGTCTTTTTCGATGCGGAAGACAACGGTGATTTGGATGGTTGGAACTGGATCGTAGGTTCGCGGCAATTCGCGATGCTCGTGAAAAACCAGCTTGCCTCGGGAATCGATTTCCGGGCCATGGTTCTTCTGGACATGGTGGCGGACAATGACCAGCAGTTCTATTGGGAGGGAAATTCCGACCCGGCGTTGCGCCAAGAAATTTGGGCGACGGCCGGGGATTTGGGATACGGGAAGGAATTCATTCCATCGTTGAGATATACAATGCTGGACGACCACATCCCCTTTCGCGACCTGGGCATTCCATCGGTTGATATCATCGATTTCGATTATCCCTACTGGCATACAACCGGTGATACGCTGGATAAAATCTCGGCCGCGAGCCTGGAACGGATCGGCCGGATGATCGAGGTCTGGCTGGAGAAGGGGGGATAGAGTGCGGAGAGGATCATGCCGGAAATCTTTTCGGGAGGTGCGCGGATGACCGCATCCAAACTCATTCCCATTTTAATCACGGGTCTCCTGTTGCTGGCGGTTTTGATCGTAACCGCCATCTTCTTCATGAGAATCCCGATTGCGGGCACAACGCTCGCCTTGGATTGGATCAGCATCCGGATCGGAGTAAAAAACTGGGATCTATTCTATGGCGCCGCAAGCGGTTTGCGGATTCCCCCGTGGAGCGGTCTGCTCCTGGTACCGGCTGGTATGCTCCCGGTCCAGGCCGGATGGGGAGTGATCGCGTTCCTCACCCTTGCGGTTGTGCCGCTAAGCTTGCAGAGGGATCGGCTGGAAGGAAGAAAGTTCATCCTGGCGGCGCTCGCCCTGATGCTCGGCTTCCCGGTTCTCCGCACGATTGTCGACGGCAACGTCGAATTCCTGATCGTCGCCGGATTGCTGCTAGTGGAGGCCGGCATTCTCCGGAGGGAACCGGTCGTTTTTGCGCTTGGAATATTGCTATCCGCAACCAAGGTGCAGGAAACCTGGATCCTTTTACTTTTCCTCCCCCTTGTTGCGGGCAGGGCGTGGACGGCACGAAAATGGCTGGAAACCATTGGTCTGTCGGCCCTGGTTGTCCTTCCATGTATGATCTGGAAGGGGCGGGATTGGATCGCTTCGGTGGTCACTTCGCAATATCGGGGCAGCATCATGGACAGTTCTCTCCTGACCACCATCCAGCGGGGAGGCTTGTCTGCAGGTGCGGCCGTCGGGCTTTGGGCAATCCTCCTCCTGCTTACGGTTTTTATTGCCGCAAAATATTGCCGGGGGTACTCACGCGAGGCGGCGGCCTTCTTTCTATCGGCGTCGCTGCTGCTGGCTCCCTATACAGCCGGCAATAATCTCATCGTGGTGTATGTCATCGGTGCGGTACCGTTGCTCCTGGCAAGGCGCTGGGAAGGTGCGGTGCTTTCTGGGTTGATCAATCTCCCGTATCTCTTCCTGCCCTTCCGGGATTTGATGTACTGGTGGAGCGCGCCGTACTGGACGCTGGTCTTGCTGGTATCCTGGATTCTCTTTGCGCTCCGGATGCGGGGGTTGAGACAGGCGGTCGACGGGGGGATCGGGCGTCATAAAAATACCGTCGACCAAACCGGAACACAGGGTGGATAGATCGGCGAGCGTGTGCAAAGGTACGCGGTGCGCACCCGTTTTGCTTGACACATCCGAAAGCTGCGAGGTAGAATATCTGCTTCGCCAATGGGCCTGTAGCGCAGTTGGGAGCGCGCTTCAATCGCACTGAAGAGGCCGAGGGTTCGAATCCCTCCAGGTCCACAGCAATGGTCGAAGAAAATGTAGCCGCGATCGTCGATCGCGGCTACATTATTGACGCCGGGCTCCCTCCCGGGTAGAATTGCCTTCTATCGGGCCTGTAGCGCAGTTGGGAGCGCGTCTCAATGGCATTGAGAAGGCCGAGGGTTCGAATCCCTCCAGGTCCACTGCTGTAACAGCGGTCTTACAACTGCATACAAAAAGCGTAAAACCGGAGCAGTAGGCCATCCGCCAGAAAGCGGGGCGATGTGATGAAAACCCCGCAAGCGTATGCGGAACGCACGGAGGCCGAACTCGCCGGCAAGTCCCAAGGAACGGTTCCTATAGGACGCGCACCTGAGGTGAACTAGGAGTAACCCCAGGCGGGTCAGCCCGATACAGCGCACGAGAGACCCCGCACATTGGGGTAATCAGGGTGGTACCGCGAATCCTCTTCGTCCCTGGCGAAGGGGATTTTTTGTTCCTGACCTAATAACCCAACCCCCCCTTCCCCTCTTCCCTTATAAGGAAGAGGGGAAGGGGGGGCAAAGCCGGGGATAGGGAGTTAGGTCAGAAGCAGGAGGATCCCATGCCCGCATCGAAGAAAAACGCCAAACCTGGAAAGAAAGCAGCCGCACGAAAATCATCTGCGCCGCCCAGGAATAGAAAGCGCGCCGAAAAAGTTGTCACGCGGAAGCGACTTTCCACGCCCAAACCTGCTGTTTCCAAACGGGTGGGAAAGTCCAAGGGTGAAGGTGCGGGATCCGCCGCGCGGAAATCCGAGGCGATCGCAATCAATCGAATGGTACGTGCATTGAGAACCGTGGGTCCCGCCGAGCGCCCGGCACCTGCCCAACCGAAAGCTCTACCAGTCGGAGTGGCCACGATAACGGAAGGCGGCATCTATCAGCCCCGGGTTCTGGAACCCAAGTGGCAGAAGCGCTGGGAGCAGGACGGCCTGTATCGGGCGGTGGTGGATCCGACGCTGAAAAAATTCTACGCGCTCACCATGCTGCCCTATCCGAGCGGCGACCTGCATATGGGCCATTGGTACGCGATGACGCCCTCGGACGCGCGAGCGCGCTTTATGCGAATGCGCGGATACAACGTGATGTTCCCGATCGGGTTCGACGCCTTCGGTCTCCCGGCGGAGAATGCCGCGATCAAGGTGGGGGTTCATCCCCGCAAATGGACCTACGCGAATATCGAACAGATGCGCACCCAGTTGCGGGCGATGGGCGCGATGTGGGATTGGACGCGCGAGGCGGTCTCCTCCGACCCGGAGTATTACCGCTGGACGCAATGGTTCTTCGTCCAACTCTTCAAGAAGAGGCTGGCCTATAAGAAAATGTCGCCGGTGGATTGGTGCCCAAACTGCAATACGACCCTGGCGCGCGAGCAAGTATGGGGCGACGACCGGCATTGCGAGCGCTGCGGCACCCCGGTGATTAAGAAGAATCTCGACCAATGGTTCTTCCGGCTGACCAACTACGCCGAGGAGCTGCTGGATTTTTCCCATTGCGACTGGCCCGATCGGGTGAAGACGCTGCAGACCAACTGGATCGGGCGCAGCGAGGGAGCCCGGGTTATCTTCCGGACCGAGGACGGGGATCCGCTTGAGGTATTCACTACCCGGCCGGACACGCTCTGGGGCGCCACTTTCATGGTGCTGGCGCCGGAACATCCGCTCGTGGAAAAAATAACCGCCTCCGAAAACAGGGCGGAGGTCGAAGCCTATGTACGGCAGGCGGTGCGGCAGACCGATATCCAGCGCGAATCGGCGGATAAGGATAAAACGGGCGTGTTCACCGGCGGATTTGCCGTCAACCCCGTCAACGGCGTGCGCATCCCGATCTGGATCGCCGACTACGTGCTGATCACCTACGGCACCGGGGCGATCATGGCCGTGCCGGCCCACGACCGGCGCGACTTCGATTTCGCGATGAAGTATGGGCTGCCGATCCTGCCGGTGATCAACCGCATCGACGGGCTGACTAAATCCTTCGCGCTCGGGAAAACCATGCAGCCGGGGCTGGCCGATGCGCTCCGGGCGGAGGAAATTCCCTTTGAAGAGCGGCAGGGTTCCCTCTACATTACTATCCCCCCGGAAAAGACCGACCGCTATATCGAGATCGCCCGGGCGCATCTCAATCCCAGCTCGTGGAACGAGATCGTCGGCACGCGCTGGGTATTCATCTTCCCGGACGGCGTTCGCACGTGGGACAGCATCGATTCCGAGCAGGAGATCCTGGCACGCTGCCAGGAACTGGAGCCGAACGTCCGCGAAAAGCGTTCGCTGATGGAAATGGTTTGGGCGGTGGATTTCTACCGCGACGCGCTGTTCCACGACCAGCAGGGGGAATTGATCCATTCCGCTGAGTTCAGCGGCACACCCGGCACGGAGGGAGTGCGGAAGGTCTCGGAGTGGCTGGCGGCCCGCGGCACCGGCGGCCCGGCGGTTACCTATCGGCTGCGCGATTGGCTGATTTCCCGCCAGCGGTACTGGGGCGCGCCGATCCCGATGGTTTACTGCCCCGTTCACGGCCAGGTGCCCGTGCCGGAGGATCAGCTTCCGGTGCTCCTCCCTGACGACGTCGCCTGGAAACCCACGGGCGAAAGCCCGCTCAAGCTGCATCCCACCTGGGCCAAGACCGTCTGCCCCGTATGCGGCGGGCCGGCCGAACGCGACACGGACACGATGGACACCTTCATGTGTTCCTCGTGGTACCACCTGCGCTATCTGAGTCCGCATTACAACCGCGGCCCGTTCGATCCGGCCGAGTACGATTACTGGATGCCGGTCGACTGCTATACCGGCGGCATAGAACACGCGACGATGCACCTGATCTACACGCGCTTCTTCCACAAGGCCCTCCGCGATATGGGCATCACGCGTGGGCCCGAACCGATGCTGCAACTGCGCAACCAGGGGATCATCCTGGGCGAGGATTCGGAGAAGATGTCCAAGAGCCGCGGCAACGTGATGGCGCCCGACGACCTGGTAAAGAAATACGGCGCTGATACCGTGCGCGCCTACCTGATGTTCTTCGCCCGCTGGTCTCAGGGGGCGCCGTGGAACTCCCAAGGGATCGAAGGAACCCATCGCTGGCTCAACCGCGTCTGGATCCTGTTGACTCAAGCTCCCAAGAACACGTCCACCGATGCCGGGGAGCATGCGGACCGAATCCTCTCCCGGGCGATGCATCAGACCATCCGCCGGGCGACGCGGGATTTCGAGAATTTCGAGTTCAACACCGTCATCTCCGCGCTGATGGAATTCACCAATACGCTGTATAAATACCGCGAAACCTCCTTGTATGGGACGCCGGTCTGGGAGGAAGCGGCGGACAACCTGATGCTGATGATGTCCCCCATTGCGACGCATTTGGCCGAGGAACTCTGGCACCACCGCAAAGGGGCGGGGACGGTCTCGATTCACCTGCAGAAATGGCCGACGTTCGATCCGGCGCTTGCCGCAGAGGAAGAGGCCACGATTGTGGTCCAGGTGAACGGGAAAGTTCGCGAGCGGCTGCAACTCCCCATTGGGGCCGGCGAAGACGAAGCCCGCAGGTTGGCTTTGGCAAGCGTTGCGGTGCAAAAATGGCTGGCCGGAAAAGAGCCGCGGCACGTGATCTACGTCCCGGATAAATTGATCAACCTGGTGGTGTGAATTCCAATCGTCGGGGCCGGATGCAACCGGCCCCTTTCATTTATAATCATTACAACCTATGGATACCCATCCCAATCCCTCCGCCGCAACCCCGGAAGATTTTCTGCGCCGGATCAGCCTCGAGCTAATGGGGGAGACTACGCTGCAGGCCATCCTGGAAAAAACCGCCGCCGCAGCCCGGCAATTGACGGACGCCTCCTTCGCCGTGGTCGCACTCCACAAAGAAAAAGGAGGATCGGAACGGATCGCATCTTCGGGGGAGGATCCGGATTCCGGGGAAAGAATTTATTCCTCCGTCCCCTGGCTGGAGATGCTCGCCGTTCTGTACCGGGAGGGGGGCACGCTCGTTTCCACGGACCTATCGGCCGATCCGCGATGCACCAGCCTTTCCCCGGGGTGGAATCGGCTCCATTCCTTTATGGGTGCGCTGATGTTTTCCCAGGGACAGATCCTGGGGGAAATCTGCCTGGTCGGAAAGGCGGGCGACCCCGGATTCGAGACCGCTGAACAAAAAGGTATTCTGCTCCTGGCGGTCTGGGCCACGGCGGCGATCGAGAACTCCCGCCGTTACGCAAAGCTCCTGGAAAGTGAAAACGACCTGACCCGGCAGAACCAGGAATTGGCTATTTTCAACGATGTTTCCCTGGCCGCCAGCACCACATTGGAGCTGGAGGGAATCCTTGCCACAACGTTGGATCGGATGATGCTGCACTTCCATGCGCGGAGCGGGCAAATCTTCCTCCTGGAGGAGGACGCCGGCGACGTGCGCATGGCCATGCAGCGCGGAGAATTTTCGGCATTCTATTGGGAGAAAGATGTTTTCTCCCTCGGCGAGGGACTGGTGGGGCGGGCGGCGGAGTCGAAGGAATTCCACATCGTGTCCGATCCGCCGCAGGAACCGGGCTTCGACGACGAAGCCTTCCGGGCCAACGGGCTGCGGATGCTGCTCGGGATCCCGCTCCTGTCCAAAGGCAGGGTGATGGGGGTGATGATGCTCGCCTCGACGGAGTTGGTGGAATTCACCCCCCGGCAGAAGGCGCTCTTCGAGGCGGTCGGGTTGAGTGTGGGCACGGCCGTGGAAAACGGCCTGCTCCACCGCAAGGCCCAGCGGCTGGCCGTTTTCGAGGAGCGCGAGCGGATCGGGATGGACCTGCACGACGGGATCATCCAGTCCATCTACGCCGTCGGGCTGATGCTGGAAGAAGGTCTCCTGGAAATGGGCGAAGTCGAACCCGATACCCGTTCCAAATTGCAGCGCGCGATCGACGGGCTGAACGCGGTCATCCGCGACATCCGCGAGTACATCGCAGATCTGCGTCCCAAGCGGTTTATCTTCGACAACCTGGCCGTCGGCTTGCAAATGCTGGTGCGCGAATTCCTGATGACCAAACCGATCGACGCCGAGATCGATCTTTCCGAAGAGGCCGGACGGTGGCTTGCGCCGGTGGCGGCCAACGATCTTTTCCTCATCGCCCAGGAGGCGCTCTCGAACGTCGCCCGCCATGCCAATGCGACACGCTTGAAGGTGACCCTGGCGCAGGTCGGGGACCGGGTCGTGCTGGAGGTGGCCGACAACGGCCGCGGGTTCGATCCGGCACAGCGCCGGTCCGACGGGTCGCACGGGTTGACGAACATGGAGGAACGGGCGCATGCCATCCGCGGCGAATTAACCGTCACCTCGGAGCCGGGGAAGGGCGCGCGTGTGAGGGCGTCAATTCCGCGCCTCCGTCCGCAGACGGGGAATTTGGCGGGCAGGGAATACCGCGGGGCGATCAAGCGGTCTTGATTTCAGCGGACCGCGATGAAGGATTAATACCTTGACTGTCTAGCCCACCCCGGTTGGCTCGCCCGGCTCCATCCAGCGGATCGGGGGTAAGCCGGAGCCGCAAAGGAAATAATCATTATTTTTTCAATCAACCTATTTTGTCAATCATCTTCAGGTCTACTGGTTTGAGAACCAAGAAAATACTAAGCGAATATTTCAGAATGCGCGGAGCGGACGATCCTCAAGGATCTTTTGTACTTCTTCCCATCCCGTCGGGAAGGCAAAGTTATACCGGGCAGGCAGGGCGAATACGTATTGGGCATTGCGTCCAAGCTCGCTCGGCCCGATCGGCGCCGCGCCAATGTGGAATTCATTCCGCTGAAGCGAATCCCATTGGGCAAATGTGAACACCATGACGGGGATATCTTGGCGCGGATTGGCGGTAGTCCATAGGGGATGACGGATGGAAATCAACGGACCCTGTTGGACCAGTTCATCACCCTGTTGGCCATAGATGTACCCTTGCCATTGGTCCGTCACGATGGAGTATCCCTTCCAACTCGCGGGCAGGGAAAAACTAAACCCATATTGTGTATTACGATATTCGACGGTTGAGCCGGACGGAAAAACCCGGTTCACAAGGAGAAGGTATCCACCGGCACCGAGAAAAATTACCCCGGCGGCAATAAAAATGATGGCGGTAAATTTCTTTTTCATGGGGTGGAACAATCAAGGGTGAAAAAAATTCATTGGCGGAGAGGGAGGGATTCGAACCCTCGGTGGCCAAAAAGGCCACAACGGTTTTCGAGACCGTCCCATTCAACCACTCTGGCACCTCTCCGGGCGAAAAATTATATCATGCGATGAATGCGTTTCTCTCTGCCCGCGGCAGACAGTATCATCCATCGACTCCGTCACGACTGGCGTCCTCCAAGTGCATCCAATGGAGAACGCGATGCACCGCCGGCGCAAGCAAGATCCCGGCGATGCCAAGGAATACCATCCCGGAAAAGAGCGCGCAGAACGAAGCGAACAGCTTGCCCGCGTCGGTCCGGATTGTATCCACGGGACCCATCCCGCCCAGGATCATTGAGGCGTTTAGCAGCGAGTCGAGGAGGGGAAGTCCTTCCGTCAAATGGTAACCGAGTACCCCGATTCCCAATGCGACGACGGTGATAGCCAGTGCCACCAGCCCGTGGATCAACATTCGCCGGATAAAACGGTTTACAGGCAGGAGCGGTTCGTTACGGCGTTCGTACATGGAGAAGGACGCCTTGAAATATGATCATCCCCGCCCTTTCCGTCCAATAGCTCCCAATCCTTGAAGCCGAGATGATCGCTTTTATTACGATGCAGCTGATTAATTAACTTCCATCGCCGTCGGCGCGTGTATCGGCCCCGAATATCCGGTTTTCACCGGGGTGGACAGGTTTCCGCAAGGGTCGACGGTGCCATGGGAGAGAACCGTGGCATCGATCGTTTTTGGATCAAGGGGAAAATTGCGCTTTCCCGCCCGCGACTCCGTGCGCCGTCCCCGGCAAAGGCCGCACTCCAGCAGGAGCCGCCGGCCGATGACCGCCAGAATATATTGCGGACCGGTTGCCGTGAGGGCCGCACCGTGGAAGAAAATGCTGCCACGGCTTTTCTCAATGGATTGAAGAATTCAACGCCGCAAGGATTTCCGACCCGTACGCATTCAGACGAAATGCGCCCACTCCGGGAATTTCAGAGAGCGCGGCGATGGATGGCGGCGCGTGTCTGGCGATTCGAAACATCGCGTCCCGGCACAGGATGACGTCGGATTCCACTCCGCGCGCTTCCGCGCGCAGTTTGCGCCATTTGCGAAGCGCTTCCAGGCGGGCTTGGGAACTCTCATCCATTCCTCCGTTGCGGTTGGGAATAGGAGGAGGCCGTCCCTTGCCGCGTTCGACCACCTGCAAGATGGCTTTTCCATATTGTCGGACTGTCCGGTTGCCCAGACCGGTCCGGGCCAGGTCGTCGAGGGAACCGGGGGCCTCCCGCGCCAGTTTGTTCATGGCCTCCACCGGGAGGATGTGGAAGGGGGGGCGATCGATCCGCTGCGCCTCATTCTCCCGCCACTCGAACAGCGATTGGAGAACGGCCCGTTGCGGGGGGGTCAATTCCTGCACGCCGCGCAGCCTCCAGAAGGGATCGGATTCGGGCTCTTCGGATTCCAACTCGGGAATTTTCTCCAGCCGCTCAAACTCATCGCCCAGCTCCTCGCGATATCCGGCTGCGTAGGCCCGCTCGGCCAAGCGGTCGCGCAGCAGGAGCAGGTAGTGCGTGTCGTAGCGCGCATATTCGATCTGGCGGTCGGAAAGCGGCCGCTTGCCCCAGTTCGCGCGTTGCATGGTTTTATCGAGCTCCACACCGAATTCTGCAACGAGCAGCGCATTCAACCCGTATTCTTTCACGCCCAGCGAACGCGCGGCGGCGTGTGTGTCGAACAGGCCCCGGACGCGGAATCCGAAATCACGCCGAAGGCAGAGCAGGTCGTATTCCGCGGCATGGAAAACCTTTTCCGTCCGCGGATCTTCGAGAACGTCTTTCACTCCGGAAATATCGGGAAGGCTGAGCGGATCGAGAAGGAAGTCCTGATCCGGGCTGGAAATCTGCAGGAGGCAAACCCGTTCGCGATATACGTAGAGGCTGTTGGACTCGGTGTCTACGCCGATGCGGGGAATCCCGCGGAGTGCAGAAAGCAAGCCGGGAATTTTTTCCGCGCGGTTGATCATCACCGGCGGAGGCAATCTCTCCATGGCGGCAATTATACGCCGTCCGGCGGATTGGTTTGTATGCGCCGGCGGATTTCCGGCTCTCCGGTTTTTCTTTGGGAGGTTAACAGCGTTTGAAGAACCAGACCGCAGACGGCGAAACCGTAGATCGTAAAAGGCATCTGCCAGACGATGTTGTTCATGAAGGTGTGGATGTAGGAATGGGCCTTGAAAATAATCAGCCAGGAGAGGGGCGCGAGGAGCGAGAATCCCGTCGCGGCCGCCAGCGCTAGGCTGCGCCGTCGAACCGTATCGGGAGTTCTTCGAACCAGGTGGATTAGGAGGGCGGCCGCGAAGGCAAAGATCACAATCAGGTAGAGGTACCGGAACTGTAAAAAATAATTCGTAATGAAGTCTGAGGGGACGCGGAAGTATTGGTCGAGATCCAGATAGATTCCTCTTAAGTACGCAGCCACCACGTCGATGGGGTTTGCCGTCAGGCTTGCGGTATAGTCGGGTGAGAAATTCTGCGGATTGCCATAGGATCTTCTCAGCAGCGAAAACAGGATTTGATTCACGCCCGAGAGGAGGCTCCCTTCCACGGTGGCAATCTGGATGCACAGGATCGTCGCGCTGGTCAGGACCGCGAGGAGAGACGCGAGGGCGGCGGTCGATACGCTTGTCAAAAAGGAACGCAGGCTTTCTTTTTCCCGGACGCAGATGTAAGCCAGCGGGACCGTCATCATGATCAGCGCCGTAGTGATGTACTCAAAACCGTTGAATAAGCACTTGACCAGGATTACGGCAAATACCAGGGCGCCGAATTTCAGCAGAGAATGTTTCGCCTCCCTATGCCGGCGGGCGAGATAATACATCAAGACCGCCATCGGAAAATAAAATACCCAGGTGGACCACCAAAGGCTGTGTGCGAAAACCACCAGCCATTGCGAGAGAGCGGTGGAGAGGAGCACGACCGCGCCGGTAATCGCGCCGAACTCGCGATAGAACCAGTAGGATATCCAGGCCAGGACGAGCGCCGATAGCAGAGAAGCGATCGCATGGAAAATGGATAATTTATCGGCGGGGGAAAACGGTAAAATCGCATTGAGCGCGCTATACAGTATTCCCTGCACGCCGTTTTGGGATTTGTAAATCGAGAAGGTTTGGAAGGGCAGCGAATTCAAGTAGGCTTGGGTTTGAAATCTGTAATTTTGATGTTCAATATCCGGCGGGACTGCGTCCGGCCCGGCCAAACCGGTCAAACCCCCGGCGGAGAAGATGCCGTCACGGCCCGATTTAACCATCCGCCCGATGATGAAACTTTCCAGCGTGATTTGATGGTCATCCCAAAAATACTGTCCGGCGGCGTGTAAACCGTCGCTGTAAAAATCAAAAAACAGGATCGCGAGGGAGATCAGAAAGAAGAGGATCGACTGAGCTTTGGACATGGAAATCAGGCCGACGGTTTTCCCAGCCTGGCGCGTTCCTGGTCGACGATTTCCGGCAGCAATTTGCGGAAAAGCGGCTTGGGTTCGGCGAGCGGTTGTCCGGGTTCGAGGCGGCTCGGCTCCCACTTTCCCGCGGCGCCGGAGGGATCGTACACCAGGACCGGCCGCGACCCGAGGGAATCGGACCGCTGTTCGATCCGCTGCGTTCCGAACAACCGGCCCTTGTGTCCAAATCCGGATTGTAGTTCCTCGGAGGAGAAGGGGATGATCGGGGCCAGGAGCGTTTTGAGCGAATCGATGACATGCAGCGCGGTGAAGATGGTTTTTCCCGCCACCGCGCGGTCGGTTTTTATCTGGAACCAGGGAGCCTGAGTGTCGAGGTAGCGGTTGGCTTCCCCCGCAAGCGCCATTGCCTCGCCGAGCGCCGCGCGCAGTTGCACTTGTTCGTATCGCGTACCAACGGCCGCGAATGCCTGCTCCGCCCTGGTGAGGAGCTCGTTATCTTCGGGACGCAGCTCGCCGGGGTCGGGCACGCGCCCGTCCCAGTTGCGGTAGGAGAACGTCAACACGCGGTTGGCGAGATTTCCCCAGGTGGCCACCAGTTCGTCGTTGTTGCGGCGATGAAAGTCCGCCCAGTCCCAATCGGTGTCGCGCGATTCGGGCATGTTGACGGTGAGGTAGTAGCGGACGGCATCCGGCCCATAGCGCTCGACCGCGTCCAATCCCCACACCGCCCAATTCCGCGAGCCGCTGATTTTCTTTCCTTCCAGATTCATGAACTCGTTGGCGGGCACGTCGGTGGGAAGGTTGAGCGCCTTGTCCTTCGCCCCGCCGTATAAGTGCGAAGCGCCGATGAGCTGCGCCGGCCAGATCACGGTGTGGAAGGGAATGTTGTCCTTCCCGATGAAGTAATAAGTCAGGGCTTCGGGGTTGTACCACCAATCCTTCCAGACATCCGGCTCGCCCCGGCTTGCGGCCCATTCCCTCGAAGCGGAGAAATAGCCGATCACCGCCTCGAACCAGACGTACAACCGCTTACCCTCCCAGCCGGCTTCGGGGAGCGGGATACCCCAATCCAGATCGCGGGTAATCGGGCGGCCGTGCAATCCCTCGTCGACCATATTGCGTGCGAATTGCAGAACATTCGATCGCCAGGTTTCCTTACCGGTGGAAAGAAACTTATTAATCTCCGGTGCGAGCTTGTCCAAGTCGAGGAAGAAATGCTCGGTCTCGCGCGGGACCGGGGTCGACCCGTCGGTGCGGCTGCGCGGGTTGATCAGCTGCGTGGCCTCCAGGAGGTTTCCGCAGTTGTCGCACTGGTCGCCGCGCGCGTTCGGGTAGTGGCAGATGTAGCATTCGCCCTCCACGTAGCGGTCCGGCAGGAACCGCTTTTCTATTTCGGAATACATCACGTTCTGCTTCTCGCGGTAGAGGAATCCGTTCTGCTTTAGGGTTTTAAAAAAATCCTGCGCCACGCGGAAGTGGTTTTCCGTGTGGGTGCTCGTAAAGAGATCATACGTAAGCCCCGCCTGGAGAAACAGGTCGATGAAGCGCTGATGATACCGCTGGTACACCGCTTCGGCGGTGGTTTTTTCCGAGTCGGCCCGGACGGTGATCGGCGTGCCGTGCGCGTCGGTGCCCGAGACCATCAGCACGCGGTTGCCCTTCAGGCGGTGGTAGCGCGCGAAAATATCCGCCGGCAAATAGGAACCGGTGAGGTTGCCGACGTGGATATCGGCGTTGGCGTACGGCCAGGCGACGGCGACCAGCACGTTTTTCATCGCTTCGTTGTCTCCAATCGGGAATCCCTTGCGTATGTTTCACGAGTATATCATCGGGCTCATAAAAATAAAAACTGTGGAGCTGTTCGCGCCGGGGAGTTGCCCTTGCGGGATCGCGCCGCGATTTATCCCGGCGCTGGGATAAAAAGCCCGACCAAGCCGGAGGCTTGGAACGGGATGCATCACTCAGATGATTCTGCCCCGAAGCGGCATTGTGTCCTGGCGATGGCATTCATGCTAGCGCGAATGCCCACCGGAGATCTGTCCTCGGCGTGTGTTATTTGAATGGATGATCTATTGAGTATATTCCTGCAACTGCCGCGCGCGCCGGGGATGCCGCAGCCGCCGCAGCGCGCGGCCCTCGATCTGACGGATACGCTCGCGCGTCAGCCCGAATCTCTGGCCGACCTCCTCGAGCGTGCACGGCCGCTCCCCACACAGCCCGAAGCGCATCCGCAGGACTCGCGCCTCGCGCGGGCTCAGCGTCGAAAGCACTTCCTCAACCTTTTCACGCAGCAATTGCTCGCTAACGCTCTCGGTCGGAGAGGGGGTGAAGGTGTCCTCGACGAAGGTGATCATCTCCTCGTCTTCCTCGCCGATCGGATTTTCCAGCGAAACCGGGCGCCAGGATACCTGCAGCATCCAATCCACCTTGCGTTCGTCCAACCCCATCTCCGCACCGATCTCCTCCGAGGTGGCTTTCCGTCCGGTGCGCTGCTCGATGTCGTGGGCGGTGCGGTACAGGCGCTGGATGCGGTCGGTCATGTGAACCGGAACGCGGATGGTGCGGCTCTGGTCGGCGATCGCCCGGGAAATGGTTTGCCGGATCCACCAGGTGGCGTACGTGGAGAAACGGAACCCGCGGTGGTAATCGAATTTTTCCACGGCCTTCATCAGCCCCAGGTTGCCTTCCTGGATCAGATCCAGAAAGTGCACCCCGCGCCCCATGTAACGCTTGGCCACGCTCACCACCAGGCGCGTGTTGGCTTTAATGAGGTGTTCCCGCGCTCCCAGCCCGTCGTTCACCAGGTGTTCCAGTTGGATTCGTTTGCGTTCCGAGCCCGCGGACGGTTCGGCGGTTTTTCTCATCGCGCGCAGCCGCAACAATGCGTCGCGGCCCTCTTCGATCCGTCGGGCGAGCGAAACCTCCTCCTTGGTGGACAGGAGCGGTACCCGCGACATTTCTTTGAGGTACAAGCCTACTGGGTCGTCGATGGAGATCCGCGCCAGATCGCTTTCCTTGCTGGGCCTGGCGCGCCGCGGGGCGGGGGGAAGATTTTTGGGGATTCCGGTTTCGCAGATTTCAATCCCGGAGCTGTGCAAAAACGATAGCACCTGCCGGAATTCACCGACGCGTTTAGCGGCGCTGGGGAACGCCTCCAGGATATCGTCGGTGGTGAGAAATCCCTGGAATTCCGCCTGTTCCAATAGCACGGTTACTTGTTCTCGGTTTCGCCATTCTCGCTCCATGCGCTGCTCTCCTCGAAGGGAAGTTGATGCATGGGGGCAGACGGCTTTCGTTTCTCCGGACGGCTGGGTTGATGGGAACGATGCCTTCTCGCCCGAGTACGAGTTCCGTTACTCGATCCGCAGGTGAGGGCAAACCATCTTCGCGGATTCGCCCGGACGCCGGAAATGCGATCGGATTCCGACGGGTTCTGCGGTCGCACTTATTTCTTTTTAGAAGTTTTTTTCGCTGCCCCGCCCGCGGTTTTCTTCGCGGCCGGGGATTTTCCTCCCGATTTTCGGACGGTTTTTTTTGCACTTTGGTTTTTCGATATTCTTGCTGCGGCGGGCGCTTTCGCGTGCGCCGCTTTCTTTTTGTTTTTCGATTCTGTTTTGGCCGGTCTCTTTTCCGTGGCGTCCGCTTTTTTGGATTTCTTTTGCGCCGATAGGATCAAACCGGAGGTCGTGATTCCCTGCACTTCGGATTCCTCCGGGTGATAGCATTGCTTCTCATTGAGGTCGTTGCCGCAGATGGGACACAACCCTTTGCAATCCGGCCGGCACAGAAGCCGGGTGGGTTGATTGACCAGCAGATATTCCCGTACCAGGGGCTCCAGATTCAAATGTGCGTCTTCCCCGACCAGGAGCAGCGGATCGGTGGCGTTTTGCGGCGGATAGACGAACAGATCTTCGATGTGGATGGAAACGGGCGCGGAAAAGGCTTTCAGGCAGCGTGCGCATTCGGCGGGCAATTGGGCGGAAAGATTGCCCAGGGCGACGATCCCTTGTGGTGTGCGGTTGAGCTGTAGATGGCCGTTGAATGCTTCGACGCAGATATCACTTCCCAGTGTTATGCTTTCTTCGTGGAAGTCGAAGTGTCGGCCATATCCAGCCGTTTGGCTGAGGAGAAAACCGACATTCAAGCGAAGTGGGCGGTAATGTATATTCATTTGGAAAAAAACCGCCGTAATTCAAGCCTTTTTTATTTTAGCATATAAGGATATGCGAAGTCAAATTTAATGTATTATTCGGACATATTGTGTCCTAATCGCTCCTTGAGTACAATACGATTGTCTATCAGGAGGTGTGCGCATGGATAATTTACGCCAGCAAATGTTTTCCACGGAACCTCCGCCCGAGGCGGCTCCTCCACCGCGTCCCAAATTGTTTCATACGATTAATTCTATTTCTCCAAGCCAACGGTTGATGTTGTCGATCTTCCTTTTCATGGACACCTGCATCATTTGTTTTTCTTGTTTGCTGTTGTTTGGAAAAATCTCTCTTCCTTTTTAAAAGGAATTCGCCGTTGCGGGTATCTCCCCCGAGGATTCCCCCATGGACATTCGCCCTTCCCCGATCGCAGGAACGTGGTATCCCGGCACCGCCGATCAGCTTGCGAAAAGCATCGATCGTTTTCTCGAAGGGGAAACGAAAACCGGACCGAACGCCGAGTTGGTCGGTGTGGTTGTTCCGCACGCCGGACACCGCTACTCCGGCTCCGTCGCCGGAGCCGCGTTCCGCTTGATGCGCGGCCTTGCGCCGGACATCGTTGCCGTGGTCTCGCCGATGCATAACCTGGCCCCGGGGCAGGTGCTTACGAGCGGGCACGATGCGTATCAAACACCGCTGGGGGAGATCCCCGTGGATCAGGAAGCGGTCCGCAAGCTCAGCGACGCGATGCAAAAGAGAACCGGATTTGCGCTCTATCCGCTGCGCAACGACCGCGAGCATTCCCTCGAGATCGAATTGCCGTTTCTGCAGAGGGCGCTCGGGCCGTTCCACCTTTTGCCGGTGATGGTCCTGGACCAGCGCGAATCCACCGCCGAGTCGCTCGGGTTGGCGCTGGGGGAAACATTGGCCGGGCGGAACGCGCTGCTCGTGGCGAGCAGTGATCTTTCGCACTTCTTCCCGGATGCGGTTGCCCGGACGTTTGATGCAGAAATGATGCGACGCGTGGAACGATTTGATCCTGCGGCGGTGATGCGCGCGGAGGAAGAGGAAACCGCTTCCGCTTGCGGCCGCGTGGCCATTGCCGCGGTGCTGTGGGCCGCCCGCGCGCTGGGCGCCGACAGGGTTTCCGTGATCGCGTATGCCAACTCCGGCGACGTCACCGGAGATAAATCCTCCGTCGTCGGATACGGATCGGCGGCCATTTGGCGGACCGCCTCCGCATGACGACCTTCCTCGAAATCGCGGTTCTCGCATCTTCAACAAAATCCGTTTTTCATTACCGCCTTCCGGAAGAGTGGGGAAGGCTTGAAACCGGTTGCCTGGTGGTGGTGCCGTTCGGTAATCGGAGAGTTCAAGGCGTCGTACTGGGAGAAGTCGCCCGGCCGGAGGTGGCCGAAACGCGTCCGGTGGAAGAGGTTCTCGATCCATTGCCGGTGCTCATGCCGGAACAGTTGCGGCTGGCGCGCTGGATGTCCAATTACTACCGGGCGACGTTGGATTCTTGCCTCTCCGCCATGCTCCCGCCCGGCTTGGCTCAGCATGCCGAAGGGTTATACGAGTTGACATCTTCCGATTTTCATCCGGAGAAACCGCTGGAGCAGCGTCTGGTGAAATTGCTCGCGGAACGGGGCCCGCTGCGCAGCGGGCAAATTCGCCGGGCGTTCGGACCGCTCTCTTGGGAGCGCGAGGCTCAGCGGCTTGTCCGCGCCGGCGCGATCCGGCGAAGAAGCATTCTCCCTCCTCCGTCGGTGCGTCCGAAAAAGATCCGGATGGTGCAACTGGCGCTCGCCCCGCAAGCAGCGGCGGATGTGATCGCATCCCTGCGCGTTAGGGCCATTCCTTCGAGCCGCAAGGCCGCCGCCGAACGGCGGGCGCTTGTTATCGAAAGCCTTCTGGGCGAAGGCCAACCGCTCGCCGCCGAATGGGTGTACGCGGCCTCCGGCGCCCGCCTTGACGATTTAAGGGATATGGCCGAGGAAGGCTGGGTGGATCTGACGTATGAAGAAACAACCCGCGACCCGCTCTCGGGGCGAAGTTTCCCGGCCGCCGTGCCGCCGGTCTTAACCGGAGAGCAGGAGGCCGCGCTCCAGCCGATCCTCGCCGCGGTGCAAGCCCGCCGAGCCGGACGCTTCCTGCTGTTCGGAATCACCGGTTCGGGCAAGACCGAGGTGTACCTCCGGGCGGCGAAGGCGGTGGTCGAGAGCGGGCGCCGGGCGATCGTGCTGGTTCCTGAAATCGCGCTCACCCCGCAAATGGTCCAGCGTTTTGGCGCGCGGTTTCCCGGCAGGCTCGGGCTGGTGCACAGTCAGCTAACGGCCGGCGAGCGCTACGACGTCTGGCGGCGGGCGCGGGCCGGACATCTGGACGTCGTTCTTGGGCCGCGAAGCGCGCTGCTTGCCCCTTTGCCGGATATCGGATTGATCGTGCTCGACGAGGAACACGACGCTTCTTATAAATCCGGCAGCTCGCCCTATTACCACGCGCGCGAAACGGCTTGGGAGTATGCCAAGGCGCTTGGGGCGGTCTGCATTCTTGGTTCGGCCTCACCCGATCTGGAAACCTACTATCGCGCCCGCGAGGGCCGGATGCAATTGGTGAAGTTGACCCGGCGCGTTTCGGACTCTCTCCCTGCCGGTGAAGCGCCGCAGTTGCCGCAGGTTGAAATCGTTGATATGCGCCGGGAGCTGCGGACGGGCAACCGGTCGATGTTCAGCCGCGCGCTGTTTTCCTCGCTCGAAGATTGCCTGCGGCGGAAGGAGCAAGCCATCCTGTTCCTCAACCGGCGCGGGACGGCCTCGGCCGTCGTCTGCCGGTCCTGCGGCCGGTCGGTGGAATGCCCGCGCTGCGGCCTCCCGCTCACCGCCCACGGCGATATCCTGATTTGCCATCATTGCAATTACCAGCGGGGGATCCCGGTCCGCTGCCCGTTCTGCGATAGCCCGGCGATTCGCCCGCTGGGAGTCGCAACCCGTCAGGTGGAAACGGAGGTCCGGCGGTTGTTTCCCGAAGCACGAACGTTAATCTGGGACCGCGATGCGGTGGAGGAGGCAGGCGAACAGGATATCCTCCTGGAGCATTTCGCCTCGCATCGCGCCGACGTGCTCATCGGTACGCAAATGATCGCCAAGGGACTGGATCTTCCGCGGGTGACGCTGGTCGGGATGGTGCTGGCCGATATCGGCTTGCTGCTTCCGGATTTTCGCTCACCGGAGCGGGTGTTCCAGGTTCTCCTGCAGGTGGCGGGCCGGGCCGGACGGGCCGACCGACCCGGGAAGGCCGTGCTGCAGACGTATCTTCCGGAGCATTACGCGCTTACGCACGCTGCGAATCACGATTACACGGGTTTTGCGGACGAGGAATTGAAAAACCGGCGGCGGCTCGGTTATCCCCCATTCCAAAACCTGGTACGGCTGCTGTTTACTGATTCCAACGAATCCGAGGCGCGCAGGAAAACGGAAGCGATGGCTGAAACGTTGCGGGCGCGCATCGTCGAACAGGAGCGCGTAGAAACCTCGCTGATCGGTCCGGCGCCGTGCTTCTTCGCCAAGATTCGCGGCAGGTATCGCTGGCAGATCATCCTGCGGGGTCCGCAACCGGCGGCATTGATCGACGCCCCTCTCCCGGATGGTTGGCTGATCGACGTGGATCCGGTTACTTTGCTATAGAAGCCCGTAATTATCATTAGGGGAAGATAATGCTAACAAACCTTGGATGGAGGTAGCAGATCATGACAGGTGGATCGGGATCCGCTGCCGCGACGGCCAGGCGAAGAAGAATCGAGGAAGAGGAAATGACGAACTACTCCAATGAAGACCTTGCCAACGATTGGGAATTTAAAATCGTGCGATCGTTAACGGCGGCTTTCCGTAACCCGGCGACTTTGGAAAAACTGAGGCAGGAGGAAGCCCAAGCCGGCTGGGTGATGGTCGAAAAATTCGACAACGCCAGGGTGCGGTTCAAACGACCGATAAGGGCCCAGGAAAACGATTCCCGTCTGCCCCAGGGTGTAGATCCCTATAGGACATATTATGGTATGGGCAATCCCACATTTTCACTTGCGATACTTTTCGTGGTCTTTGGCTTCATTAGGATTGGTGTTTTTAATCGCTTTGGTTATTCCGATCCTGTTTTCGATAAATGTTTTGCATTGACTAGCATTGATGCCCCTTCATCACAAAGAGATAACGCAGAATTCGAAGTTTCGTTCATTTTGTGTGGCCCGCGTTTGGGCATGAAACAAGGAAAAAATCAAGTAGTACCTAGGAGAACGAGGGAAAGAATGATTGCGAACCATGTCACTTTCCCGGGATTTCTATCCTTACAGCGGCCTGGTTTGACGGATATCGAGGGGTGATGATATACTTCCGCTACTCCCGCGGATCAATCTGCGGGAGAATTTCTGCCCCAGAATAGGGGCAATCCCCCCAAACGGGGGGAATTTCTCACGCGGCGGACCCTTCCCTGCGTGCCGGTAATCCGGTGATGGAAGGGGATGAAACCGCGGAGGATTAACGCAAAGGAGCAACATGGCGTCGAACATCTCCCTCAAGGCCCTCCTCGAGGCCGGGGTGCACTTTGGGCATCGTACCCACAAGTGGCACCCGAAAATGAAACCCTTCATTTTCACACAACGGAACGGAGTCCATATCATCGACCTGCAACAGACGGTCGCGGCGTTGAATAACGCCAGCGCCGTGGTGCGCGACACCGTGGCCGCCGGCGGGACGATCCTGTTTGTTGGCACCAAGCGGCAGGCGCAGGATACGATGGAAACCGAAGCCCAACGCTGCGGGATGCCCTATGTCACCGACCGCTGGCTGGGCGGGACCCTGACCAACTGGCGCACCATCAAGGAGCGCATCGACGAATTGAACCATCTGGAAAAAATGGAAGCCGCCGGGGACTTCGAACGCCTGACCAAGAAGGAAGGATTGTTCCGCACGCGGCGCATGGCGCGGCTGCGGATCCGCCTGGGCGGCATCCGCCTGATGACCGGCCTGCCGAACCTGGTCTTCACCATCGACGTGCACCGCGAAGCCACCGCGGTCCACGAGTCCAACATCCTGGGGATCCCGGTGATCGCGCTGGTGGATACCAACTGCGATCCGTCGGGCGTGGATTACATCATTCCGTCCAATGACGACGCCATCCGGGCGATCAAACTCCTCACCGCGAAGATCGCCGACGCGGTTTTGGAAGGCCGGGCGTTGCGCAAGGACGAGTCGGCCGAAGAGCCCAAGGAAACCAAGGAAGTAAAGGAAGAGGAACTGCTGGGGGAGGCCACGCTCGCCAAAGTCCGGGCTACGGCCGAGCCGGACGCCGGGCCTGCGCCGGAGAAGGAGAGCTGATCCATGGAGATCACCACTTCCCAGATTAAGCAGTTGCGAGAAACAACCGGCGCGGGAATCCTCGATTGCCGCAAGGCGTTGGAGAGCACCGGCGGAGATATGGAAAAAGCGGTCGTCATTTTACGCGAGAAGGGGCTCGCCGCGGCCGCAAAGCGGGCTGACCGGGTAACCAAGGACGGCACGATCGAACTCTACACGCACGGCGGCGGCCGGGTTGGCGTGATGGTGGAAGTAAATTGCGAAACGGATTTCGTCGCGCGGACCGAGGAGTTCCGGCATTTCGCACATGAAATCGCGCTGCAGATCGCCGCGTCCTCACCGCGCTACCTTGACGTTTCCGACGTACCCACCGAAGTGGCCGAAGAGGAGAAATCGATTGCGGCCAACCGCGCCAAGGATGAGGGAAAACCCGAGGGTGTGATCGACCGCATCGTCGCGGGGCGGTTGGAAAAGTTCTACCAGGAAGTTTGCCTGCTCCAGCAGCCGTATATCCGCGATGAAACGATCAAGGTGGGCGATTTGGTCAAGCAGACCATCGCCGCCACTAAGGAGAACGTGACCATCCGGCGATTTGCCCGCTGGGAGCTGGGTGTGGATGGAAAATGACGGGCGACGGGCCAACCGGTATCGTTGGCCCGTTTTTTTTCTCCGCTTCCGGGCGTTGGATGGGCTATAATTCTTGGAGGAAAGTCGCGTCTGGTCCGGGTTATTCCTTTGCATCCGTGGAATTATTCGTCCTGAAATCCAAACAGGGGGTGGGGCAGATCGCGGATCTTTCCGCTTGGCATACCGGTTTCGAAAGGAGCAGAGGAGATGGCGATTCTGGTCTGTGAAAAATGCGGCGGCCGGATGGTCCCGATGACCGAAAGCGCGGGTTCGTCCGTTGCGAAGGAATCCCAGGTAAAACTTGTTTGCGAAAATTGTAAATCGACCCGCATCGAAACCCGCGCGGAGGCGGAGAAAGTTCTCGGTATAAAGCGTCTGGAATCGAATTTGGTCGAATCCTCGACCGTTCCACTGGCACGGCCGGCCGATCCGTCGATAAAATACCGACGGATCCTTTTAAAATTGGGGGGCGAATCACTGGCGGGCGCGGATGGGAGTGGGATCGATCCTTCCAGCGCCGACACGTTGGCCCGCCGGATCCAGGCGGTCCAATCATTGGGGGTCCAGGTTGCGGTGGTGATTGGAGCCGGAAATCTCTGGCGCGGCCGGGAAGGCCTGGAGCATGGCATGGAACGCGCAACGGCGGATTATATGGGCATGATCGCCACCGTGATCAATTCGCTGGCCCTGATGGACGCGCTGGAACGCCAGCACGTCGTCACCCGGGTGCAGTCGGCGATCGAAATGCGCGCGGTAGCCGAACCCTATATCCGGCGCCGGGCCATCCGGCATCTGGAAAAGGGGCGCGTGGTGATCTTCGGTGGCGGAACCGGCAATCCGTTTTTTTCCACCGATACCGCGGCCGCCTTGCGCGCGATGGAAATCGGCGCGGACGTCCTCATCAAAGCCACGAAAGTGGACGGGGTGTACGACACCGATCCGAAGAAGAATCCGAAAGCAATGAAATTCGACACCCTGACCTATATCGACGTCCTCAACCGCCGGCTGGGCGTGATGGACAGCACCGCCATCTCCCTGTGCATGGACAACGATCTGCCGATCCTTGTGCTGGATCTGTGGCGGGAGGATATGCTGGAACGGGCAATGCGCGGTGAATCCGCGGGCACGATCATCCATACGTAGAACGAGCACATGGGCCGTTTCCGCGCTGCGCCCTGGCTCACCCCGGGCGCTTGCGGTATCCTTGACGGGGAGTTTTCCCGAGCCGTTGATTTCAACCAGGAGTGAAGCCGATGGTAAAAGAAGCCTTACAGGACACGGAAACCCGGATGAAGAGCGCGTTGAAATCCCTTGAGGACAGTTTGGCCACCTTGCGCACGAGCCGCGCCAGCCCGGCGCTCGTGGAAAAATTGATGGTCGACTATTACGACGTTCCCACGCCGCTGATGCAGTTGGCCACAATCTCCGCACCGGAACCGCGTTTGCTCGCCATCAAACCGTTCGACCCTTCCTCCATTAAAACAATCGAAAAGGGAATTCTCGCGTCCGACCTGGGGCTGACGCCGAACAACGATGGCAAAATCATCCGGCTGGTAATTCCGCCGCTGACCGAAGACCGGCGCAAGGATCTGGTCAAGGTAGTGCATCACCGGGCGGAGGAAACCCGCATCGCCATCCGCAACATCCGCCGCGACGTGCATAACGATCTGCGGGATTTCGAAAAAGAAAAGGTCATCTCGGAAGACGATCTCAAACACGGCGAGGAAGAATTGCAAAAATCCACCGACCGCTTTATCGAGAAAGTGGACGAGGCGGTGAAACGCAAGGAAACGGAGATCATGGAGGTTTGAATTCCTCCCGGTGGAGGGCAGCTCCCCGAAGCCGGTCCATGAGCGCATGCAGTGAGCCGTCAAAAAACCGTATCCTCGAAATCGCTTCCGGCGGGTTTGCCCAAAAATCTTCCCGCCCATATCGCCATCATCATGGACGGCAACGGCCGCTGGGCCAACTCCCGCGGCTTGCCGCGCGTGGCGGGGCACCGCGCCGGAACGGATAACCTTCGCCGCGTGATTGAAGGCTGCGTCGAATATGGGGTGAAGGTCCTCACCATTTACGCTTTCTCCACCGAGAATTGGGAGCGTCCGCAGGAGGAGATCAAAGGTCTGATGACCATCCTTGAGGACGTAATCGACCGCGAGCTGGCGGAATTGCACCGTAACGGCGTGCAACTTCGGCATATCGGACGCTTGGAGGGACTGAGCCCGTTTCTGCAAAAGAAGGTCCAGCAGGCGATGGAACTGACTCGCGACAATCAACGGCTGATCCTGAACGTTGCTTTTAATTACGGTGGACGCGACGAATTGGTGTGCGCGGTGCGCGGCATCCTCCGCGACGGCGTCGCGGCCGACGCGGTGGATGAAACCTTGATCAGCAAATATCTTTACACTGCGGGCTTGCCGGATCCGGATCTGGTGATCCGCACATCGGGCGAGCAGCGCACAAGCAACTTTCTGATTTGGCAATCGGCCTACGCCGAGTGGTATTTTCCTCAAGTCTATTGGCCGGATTTTAATAAGGAGGAGTTGCGCAAAGCCCTGTGGGAATTCAGCCGCCGGGACCGCCGGTTTGGGGGAGTGGAGCCCAAACCCGCAAAGTGCTGACCATGCTTCGCGACCGGATAGTCGTAATCCTCATTCTGATCCCGATCGGCGTAGGGCTTCTCCTTGCCGGAGGGGTGTGGTACGCCGGATGCGTCGCCCTGCTCCTATGCATGGCGGCTTGGGAATATGCGCGTTTGTTTTCCAAACCCGAAGTGCACATTCCCCCCGGGATTGTGGCCGTGGGAGTGGCGGCGTTGATCATCTTGCGCTGGGGGTACGGGTTTGACCACATGGGCATCGCGTTGACGGGGATCATTTTCCTCAGCATGATCTGGTTCCTGATCCGGTACGAACGAGGAAACGAGAAGCAGGCGGCCAGCGCCATGGGCATCACCCTCGGCGGCACGCTGTACCTTGGATGGTTTTCGGCATACTTCATTTCCCTGCGCCAGCTTCCTTACGGATTGTGGTGGACGATGGCTTGCCTGGCGGCTGTGGGGCTGACCGATTCAATGGCTTTCCTCGTCGGCAAACGCTGGGGCAAACATCCGCTGACCCGCTACATCAGCCCGAATAAAACCTGGGAGGGATTTTTCGGCGGATGGATTGGCGCGACGTTGGGGGGCTGGGCGATTGGATGGATTTTCCAAATCGCCGCGTCGACCGCCAGCGGTATCACGCCGTTGCGCGGTTTGGTGCTGGGATTCATGATCGGCCTGCTCTCGCCGCTGGGGGATCTGACGATCAGCCTGATGAAACGCGAAGCGGCTCGGAAGGATTCGGGGGATTTTTTCCCCGGCCACGGCGGCATCCTGGATCGGATCGATTCCTGGATCATCATGGCGGTAATCGGATATTATGTCGTCAACAATCTGATCCCGATTCTGCAGTGGTAGCGTTTCCCCGAAAGCGAACCGGCCTGGAGGATTTTCCAGGCCGGTTATTTTTATCGGTGGGTTCACACGTCTGATCGAACGATCTCCCGCTATCCTCCGAAAGAGCTGCCCCCCGAAAGCCCGCATACGGCGACGTTGCCCTGCGTTACGCAATTCGAAAAACTGTTCGGGCCGATCACGCTCATCAGGTCGGTCAGCGAGTACGATTCTTCAGCCAGCAGGAGAAGCGTCGTCCGGGTAGCTGTGTGCGAGAGCAGAACCAGCCCGATCCCGGTCGAGGGGATCGAGCCAAAACCGGGGATGTCGATCATCGGTGAACTGTTCATAAACACCGATGTCGAAGGGAGCGTGATCCCCAGGGGATCAGTGTATTTTGTTATGCCGGAGCTGGAGTAGGTTCCCAGGATGATCAGGTCTTTGCCATCCGCAGCCTCCGTTGCAACGCTGGAGGCGACCCCCACGCTTGCCAACTCCTGCTGGATGGAAGTGATCGGGCCTAACAGGCTGGCGGAAAGGGAGACATCACTCATGGGAACGATGACCACCGGGCGTTGGAACAGGAAGGGAAAATCCTTTAGGTCGTGTACGCGTTCAGCGCCGAGTAGAAAATCCGCGATACGCTGGATCCACAAGGCATTATCGGCGACCTGATTGTACGGGGGTTGGAGGAAAGACATATCCCCGATGGCCAATACCTTCCCGCTGGCGTCAAGCGCGGCGGCTGAGAATCCTCCGCTTTGATCGGTGCGCGAGGATTTTGTCTCCCCCGATGTGAGCAGGAGCGACGTTCCCGTTTGGGTCTGGATGGAATGCGCGGCATACAAAACCAACGTCTGCAGGCCGTCGGTCAGCGGATGATCCCCGAAATTCCGGATATACACGTTGCGGAAGTTCCCTTCGTACTCGGTCATGTTGTAGAGGTAATCGTCGCTAAACGTAATATCGAAGGGAGCGAGCAGGGTATTGGCCGCAATTACGTCTGCGACTACGACGGCGGATCCGAACCCGGAATAATCAACCCGCAGTACCGAACGGGTCGGATCGGTGAGGATGAGCAGGCGCCCGCCGCGGTGGACAAACTCCTGCAACAACTGCACCTCACCGGAGGAATACGATACCGTCGGGCAGACCGAGATATAGGCGGCGGCGTATTTCAGTTGGTCAGCCAGCGTGCGTTCGTCATACCCTCCGCTCGGGATGTTCTCCACCCGCCCTCCGCGGGCGTCGATAATCCCAGTCAGGGACGCCAGTTCAGAGGAAGAGAAGAGATTTTCGTGCGATTGATCCAATAGGACAATCCCCCCGGGTGCGCTGAAATCCGGCTCCGGAAGTGCCGCGGGCGTGGAAAGAGGCGGTTGAGGGATGGTGAATGAGTTGTATTCCGGTGTGGCAATCGATCCTCCCCGCCAATAGTAGCCTTGATAAAACCATACCGTCCGGATCAGGATGGGAAGCGCGATCAGGGCGGCGGCAAGCGGTATGCGTAAGCGGGTCATGGCAGCCTCCCGTCGTCGGCGGGGATGTAAAGGAAGTAGGTTCCGGCTTTCTTCGGGTACGAGGTCAGTTCGCCGTCCTTGGTTTCGAAAAAGAAGGAATACACGAAGTAAGCAGGCAGGCCAGACGGCTCACGTAAATCACGGACCGCGAAATTCCAAACGTGCGCCATCGATGCGGCTTTAACAACCCCATCCGACTGCGTCCCCAGGGAATCCGCAAGGCCGAGCCGCACCGCTTCCGTGCCGATGTATATTTTTCCGCTCAGGACGTCCTCCGGTGTGGCTTTCAACGCTTTTCCCCGCCCCAGAACGACGGCCCGGTAAAAACCCTGTTTGAGCGGATCCAGGATCCGCAGGGTGGCGTCCCTCGAATCTCCGAAGAATTTATACGGACCGGTCGAGACTTCCTCCTCGAGCACAAGCGGAGCCATCGGCAGGGTGGTGCGCACCCCTACATTCCCGACCTCCGATGAGGGTTGGACCATGATGTAATCGGTGCCCACCGCGAGATAATACGCGCCGCTGGCGGACATATTCTCGACGACCGTAACCACGGGTTTTTTCTGCCGCAAGCGGATGAGCTCCAGATACGTCGATTCGGTATCGGCCACGGTTCCGCCGGGACTGTCCATGATCAACACTACGGCGTTGATTTCCGGATGATCGTATGCATAACGGAATTGCGTATCCAGGTCGCCCGCGGTGCTCGCGTCGATCGCATCGCGAAGATACACGATGCCGATCACCGGCCGCGGAACAAGCAAGGCCAGAAGGATTCCCACGACGAGTGGCAACGCCAGCCAGAGAAGAACCTTGGCCAGCGGGTGGGACAGCCATTTCGTCTTGATCGCGTTCATTGCCGCTCCTTTCAATCGATGAAATGGGGGATCGGGAGTTGATGCAAACGCCGCGTGGATGATACCTTGGGCGCGAAAGACCCTTCAAGCATAATATGGATTGGCGGCGGGCGCAAACCGCGCGGCCGGAGAAAGGCGAATGCGGACCAGGATGAGTTTGATATTTTCCCCCCGCTGTTCTGGCTCAGGGGGTAAGTTCCCCCCTCACCGTCTCGTACAGGGATTCCGCCCGTAGTTCGTGCAGCGTATAACAGGATGCGCCAAGATGGCGCGCGAGTTCCGATGCCAATCCCTGGTCGAACGCGGCGTGCTCCATGTTCACCACCACGCTGCGGATCTTCTGGCGGCAGATCTCGTCTGCCACCTGATACGACTCGGCCAGCGGCGGTTGCGTACCGATGGAAACGTTTCCCGCTCCGTCGGTCAGCAGGATCATCAGGGGCAGGATTTCAGGATGTGTGATTTTTTCCGTGGACAGCGTTTTCAACGCCAGTGATAAACCCGCCGCAAGCGGCGTCTTGCCGCCGACGGGGATGTCGGCCAGCGCCTTGCGGGCAAGACTCGTCGAGTGAGTCGGGGGGAGGACAAGGTGGGCCCGGTCCTTTTGAAAGACGATCAGCCCCACCCGGTCCCGGCGCTGGTAGGCGTCGGTGAGCAGGGACAGGATCGCGCCTTTGGTCGCCGTCATCCGCTCGGCGACGGCCATCGACCAGGATGCGTCCACCACGAACAGGATTAAATTTCCCGTGCGACGGACCCGGACTTTGCTTTGGAAATCCGAACGGCGGATGGCGAACGCCACCTGTTCCCGTTCCGGGAGGCGCTGGTTTTGGAATGGCGCCGCCGCCCGCACGGTGGCGTCGAACGCCAGATCATCCGCGTTGCCCGGAGTGGGGCGGGATTGGATGTACCGGCCGCGATGCTCCTTGGTCCGCGTGCGCGATCGGCGGCCGCTGAGCTTGCGGGTGAGTTTGTCCAGCGGCGTAGAGAGGCGGCGGGTGGCAAACGGCGCTCCGGCCTTGGCCTTTTGTCCGCCCTCCCACCAGGGTGCGTCTTTCGACTCTGTCGGCTCCGGAACGCGGGGCAGGGCCGATCCTTCCGCGGTTTTTTCTTCCCCTTCTTGCGGAGTTAGGTTATCTTTTTTTTTACGGGGTGGCTAGTCCGTTCCTGCGGGGCGGGTACGGCCGAATCTTCCTGAGGCGGCAGATTGGCCTGGATCTGCTCGATCTGTCCCTCCAGGTTGAGAAGGTTGGCTTCCCCCTGTTGCAGCGGGCCGTGTTTGAGCCGGTGCGGCAGCGCCAGTTCGGCCGCCAGGGCGATATCGAGATCGTTCAACGAAGAACGGCCTTCCAGCGCAGCCTGGGCCCGGGCGGCCTTGAGGATGACCAGATCGGCGCGATGGCCGTCCACCTTTAAGCTGGCGGTCAGCCCGGCAATAGTCAGCAGGTCGCGCGGGGAATATTGCACGATATCCACCAGATCCCTAGCGCTTTCGATCTCCTCCGAGAGCTCGAGTTCCTGGCCATGCCATTGGGAGCGGAATGTTTCCGGGTCGGCCTCAAACGCCAGATTGCGCTCCATGATGGCCACCCGGTCGCGCAAATCCGCGATCCCGCGTACGTCGACGCACAGGGAAAACCGGTCCAGAAGCTGCGGACGCAGATCGCCTTCCTCCGGGTTCATCGTTCCCACCAAAATGAACCGGGCCGGATGGGCAAACGAGATTCCCTCGCGTTCGACGATGTTCATCCCGCTGGCGGCCGAATCCAGCAGGATGTCTACGACGTGGTCGTCGAGCAGATTGACCTCGTCGATGTAAAGGAGCCCGCGGTTGGCTGCGGCCAGGATTCCCGGCTCGAACCAGCGCTCCCCTTTTTGGATGGCCCGTTCGATGTCCATCGTTCCCACAACGCGATCTTCCGTCGCAGAAACCGGCAGATCCACAAACGCGGTGCGCCGTTTCTCCACGGGCAGGGTTTCCCCGCCGGCCGAGCGCTCACGGCATTCCGTGCACCAGGAAGTGGGGCGGTCGGGGTCGCAGCCGAAACGGCATCCGCCGACGGCGCGGACCTCCGGAAGCAGCGCGGCCAGCGCGCGGGCGGCCGTGGATTTGGCCGTTCCGCGTTCGCCGCGGATTAACACACCCCCGATCCGGGGGTTGACGGCATTGAGAAGCAGCGCCCGCTTCATGCGTTCCTGACCCGCGATGGCGGGAAAAGGGTAGATGTTCGGCATGGGAATCCTTGTGCGAAAATTATACCGCGCGCCAACCCGAAAAACAGGCGGCTCCGCCGGCAGTTGCTAAAATATCGCATATCCCTTTATAATGCTCCAATTCATCTACCGGAGAAAAATCCATTGATGCAGAGAGCCAGCCCGCAATCCAACCAGGAGAAGGAACCGGAACCCCAAAACGCCGACACCCCCATGAACGATCTATTGCAGGAAACACAGGGAGCCGACGTCCCAAAAAGGGGCGAGGTCCGTAAAGGGACGATCGCGCGCGTCACCCCCTCGGAAATTCTTGTTTCCATAGGCACCAAGTCGGAAGGAATCATTCCCGCCAAGGAATTGGAGCACCTCTCCGCCGAAGCCCGGGACCAGTTAAAAGAAGGACAGGAAATTAACGTATATGTAGTGGTTCCGGAGGACCATCAGGGGAACGTGGTGCTCTCGCTGGCCAAGGCCCAGGAAGAAACCGACTGGCAGCAGGCGGAGGATCTTCGCACCGGACAGGCGGTGTATCAGGGCCGGGTGGACGGATTCAACAAAGGGGGATTGATCGTCAAAGTGGGAAACTTGCGCGGTTTTGTTCCCGCCTCCCAGTTCAGCCTCTCGCGCCGGCATCGCAGCGAAGGAGAGACGGTCGACCAAAAATGGAGCCACATGGTGGGAGAGCCCATTTGCGTCAAGGTCATCGAGGTGGATCGCAGCCGCAACCGGCTGATATTGTCGGAGCGGGCCGCCGCCAAGGAATCCCGCGAGAGCCAAAAGGAACGCCTGCTACAGGAATTGCAGGAGGGCGAAGTGCGCACCGGGCATGTAATCAGCCTGGCGAATTTCGGCGCCTTTGTGGATCTCGGCGGAGCCGACGGCCTGGTTCACCTTTCGGAAATCACCTGGAAGCGGATCAATCATCCTTCGGAAGTACTAAAGGTCGGCCAGGAAGTGAAAGTCAAAGTCATCAGCATGGACCGGGAACGGAAGCGCATCAGCCTTTCCATGAAATCCCTGGAGGAAGATCCATTTTCCGTCGCCAGCAGCCGACTGCATGAAGGCCAATTGGTGAGCGGAACGATCACCAAACTCACCAAGTTCGGCGCGTTTGCCCGGATTGAAGGTGTGGAAGATGTCGAGGGTTTGATCCACGTTACGGAACTTTCGGAAAACCGGGTGGAGCATCCCAAGGAAGTCGTCCAAGTCGGCCAAAGCCTGACCTTGCGCGTGGTTAAAATCGACACCGAGGCGCGCCGGATCGGGTTGAGCATTCGCCGGGTGGCTTCCAGCCAATACGCCGACCTGGATTGGGATACAGCGATGCGCGACATGAATTCAACCGACCCCGAAAATTAATCTTTTTTGCTCCGGGTACAAGCGGGCGGCGCAGAAATGGATTGCGCCGCCCTTTGCAACCCTTCCCGCGGGGGAACCGTATATCACCGTAGAATACATCGAATCGCCGCCGGTTTTTAATTGCCGGCTCGTACCATCGGGCGGTTTGAGGGTCCGGAGCGGCCGCTGAGGGACAATTTCACCGTGGTGGAAATCCAGAAGGAATGGCTGCTTTCGGCTCGCAAGGGGGATCCCGATGCATTTGGCCGGATCGTGGAAGCTTTTCAAAAGCCGGTCTATAACCTTTGCTTCCGAATGCTCGGAAATCCGGAAGACGCCGAGGACGCCGCGCAGGAAACTTTTTGGCGGGCCTTTCAGGGACTCTCCAGATATGATCCAAAGCGTTCCTTCGGGACGTGGTTGCTCTCCATCGCGGCCCATTATTGTATCGACCGCCTTCGAAAAAAACGCCTTAACCTCCTCTCGCTTGAATCCCTGCTTCCCGAAGA
>JBEKLP010000026.1:0-33680 GCA_050010135.1 Anaerolineales bacterium | reverse complement strand
ATCTTAATCGTTTTACCGGTTTCTTGCCCCCACCCCATCTTTAGTTTCCCCTCCCTTGGGAGGGGAAACAACCCCCTTTCATCCCCGCAGCAAGCTGCGGGGTATTCAGCGGGGAGATTCGATAAATGGATGATATATCCATCGAAGCGGTTGCTGCTTATGGGAAAGGAAATACCCTGCTTGCCCGCCTCCCGATAGACCGGTATACTCTCGACGATGGACGATGGACGATCAACCATCGTCATCGTCCCCATGAGCGTTCCGGTCGAGTAAACGCATCATGCTTCCCGATTTCCGCATTCAACAGCGCGACGCGCTCCTCGAAATCATCCGCACCATCACCCAGGAACTCGATCTGAACCGGGTGCTGGAGAAGATCCTGCGCATCTCGGTGGAACTGCTGAGCGGCCAGGCCGGCATCATCGCGCTTCCCGGCGGGGAAGCCGCGCCCTGGCGCATCGCCGTCTCGGTCGGGGTTGCCCCGGCCTTTCTGCAGGCGCTCCAACCGATATTGCGCGATTTGACCGGCCAGGAAGATGCGGACAGTTTCATCCTGCCCGAGGTCGACCGGCGGCTCCAGCTAATCACCCAAACCGTGTCATTGGGGATGCTCTCCAGCCTGGGGCTGCCGATGGTCACCCGCGGTTCGGTCGTTGGAGTGGTGTATATCTTCCGGGCCGGGCGCGTGCGCTTCAGCCAGGACGAACGCACGCTGCTGCAATCCTTCACCGACCACGCGGCCATCGCCGTCTCCAACGCGCGCTGGTTTGCCCAGGTGCGCGAGGAGAAACAGCGGCTGGACGCGATCCTGGAATCTTCCGCCGAGGGGATCGCCATCCTCGGACCGGACAACCGTATTCAACGGTTCAACCGCGCCATGGCGACTCTGACGGGGATTCCTCCCGAAAAAGCGTTGGGTGCGCTGCACGACGATATCTTCCGGTTTTCCACGATCGAGACCGGACGGACCCTGGCGCAGGCCGAAGCCGGGGGATGGCCGCTTGCGGATCAGGCCACGTTCTACCTTCAGGCCGATCTGGCGCGCAAAACCGGCGGCCCGCTCAGCGTCGGCGTCACCTATGCGGCGGTGATCGCGCAGGACCACACCCTGCTCAACATCGTTCTGGGAATGCGCGATCTGACACGCTTCCGGGAAGCCGACGAGTTGAAGGACACCTTCATTTCCATCATCAGCCACGAGCTAAAAACTCCGGTGGCTTTGATCAAGGGATACGCCGGCACCCTGCGCCGCGAAGACGCCCAATGGGATCCGTCGGTGGTGAAGGATTCCCTGGCGGTGATCGAGGAGGAAGCCGACCGGTTGACCTCCCTGATCGATGACCTGCTCGACGCCTCACGCCTCCAAGCCGGCGGACTGACCCCGAACCTTTGCGAAGTTGATCTGCCGAAGCTGGCCGGAAGAGTTGCCGAGCGGCTCGGACGCCAATTTCCGGATCGCGTCATCACGGCGAATTTTCCAGCGGAGTTCCCGGAAATTAACGCGGACGAGGAACGGATCGGGCAGGTGATTTCCAATCTGATTTCCAATGCGGTCAAATACTCGCCCGCCGGGACGCCCGTGGAAATTCTCGGCCGGGCGGCAGCCGACCAGGTTACGGTCACGGTCGCCGACAAGGGATACGGCATCGAAGCGGAGGATGCGCCGCACGTGTTCGAACGGTTCTATCGCGGGCCCTCGGCCGCCAAACGGACCAAGGGCGCGGGCTTGGGCCTGTACCTGGCCAAAGCCGTGGTGGAATCGCACGGCGGAAGGATCTGGATCGAATCCCAACCCGGAAAAGGAACCCGCGTGTCGTTTACATTGCCGCGCCATGTTGATCAATTGTAGTGTGGGCCCGGGCTTAACAAGCCGACCATAGACCATCGACCATTGACCATCGCCGGACCATCCCATCGGCTGACGACCCTTGACCAAGGATCATCAATCTTCCCCGGAAGAATTAATACCCATCGATATCTCGAAAAGTTCCTATTAGCACTTCTGCGATGGTCGATGGTCTATGGTCCATGGACTAAGGTCCATCGTCGGTTTTTTCCCGCCTTCTTGATGAGAACACTCCTCCCGGGTACAATCCCTCATTCTTAATATCGATCCGCAGAATCCATCGAAAGGTACTCCATGCCTCCCATTCAAACCACTATCAAATGTCCCTCTTGCGGAAGCCCGCAACCCGCGATTATCGAACAGGTGCTCGACGTCGCCCGCGATCCCGGAGTCAAAACCCGGCTGCTGCAGGGCAGGTTGAATTTCTTCCAATGTCCAAACTGCGGCTTTCAGGGCGCCCTGTCGACGCCGCTGGTATATCACGATCCGGTCAAGGAACTTCTGCTGACGTTCGTTCCCGCCGAATTGCGCCTTACTCCCATCGAACAGGAAAAGATGTTCGGCGGATTGATCCAACAGGTGGTTAGCTCGCTGCCCGCCGAGAATCGCAAAGGATATCTTCTCCGTCCCCAGGCGTCTTTGACGCACCAGGGTTTGATGGAAAGGGTCCTGGAAGCGGACGGGATCACGCACGAGATGCTCGAGGAGCAGCGCGCGAAATCGAAATTGGCCAAGGAGCTCATCGACGCCGCCGCGGCCGCCCGCCCCGCGCTGATTGCCGAGCAGGACCACCGGATCGACGCGGACGTGCTGGCCCTGCTGAACGCCATCGTCCGCTCGGCGTCGGCCCAGGAGGACGCGGCGTTTGTCGAAAAGGCCGTCCAGGCCCGAGACGCCGTCATGCAATATTCCACGGCCGGCAAGCGCGCCCAGGCTCAAAAAGAGGAAATGGAGATCGCCGCGCGGGACCTGGAGGCGCTGGGAAGCCAGTTCAACCTCGACGCGCTGGTAACACTCGTCGCCTCCGCGCCGTCCCTCGACCGGGTCACCGCGCTGTCGGCGCTGGGGTGGCAGCTCATGGACTACGGATTTTTCCAGAAGCTGACAGAACGGGTCGAACGCGCCGCCGGCTCCGAGCGCGAACGGCTGGGATCCATCCGCGACCGCGCCCTGGTGGAGATCCAGAGGATCCAACAGGCCGTGCAATCGGAAATGAATGCAACCGTCGGCGTGCTGCAAAGCATCCTGCAGGCGCCGGATCTGGACCATGCGATCGAGGAATACCTGCCGGAATTAAACGATGTGTTCTTCGCCGTGCTGGAAGCCAACCTGGAAAGCGCCCGCCGCAACAAGCAGGAATCCGCCATCCAGCGGCTGGAAGAGGTGAAGGCGAAAATCCTGGCCGCCCTCGAACAATCGCTTCCCCCGGAACTGCGGTTGATCCGCGATCTGCTCGGCCTGGAAAGCGACGAGCAGGCGGAGCGGATGCTGGCCGAGCATGCGGGCGAGATCAACGACAATTTCGTCGCCGCGCTGAAAGCCGCCGTCGCCGATCTGGAGGCGAACAGCCCGGGAGCGCCGGCCGAGCGGATGAAAAAGCTGCTCGCTCAGGCGGAAAAACAGGCGGCCATCGCGCGGTTCACCGCAAAATGAACCGCCGGGCGGCTTCAAGGAACGCACCCCCAAAATTACCGGGCCGCAAGCGGCTGGGTATTCCTCATCCCGCGGGAGCGGGATAAATCTGCACGGCGGCGATGGGAATTGCCTCGCTGAACTATGCATTTGAATCCCCGTCGATTAAATAATCCGCTGTATTTCGATTTATGAAAGACGAGGGCGTTGAAGCTATCAGGCCGCTGTAGTCCGGTGGCCGACCATTAGCGACTCCCCAAACCTACGAGGGTAGCTTCCGAGGATATCCGGCGCAAAACGTCAGCGCATGTGATTCTCCGAAGCCCGACGAGGAATAGGGTCGCACATTTCAAATTCGGGATCCGGCAGCAGGTATTCGCGGTCTTTCAGCCCCGCCCATGTCGGTGAGGCCGAATTTCATATGACGATCTTAAGTTCCATGAAGGAAAAGACGGGGGTGGTTATGATCGGTCGGAGATTGAGGAGGGGAATCCTGCGATCTGTGAGCGGGTGAGAAGCATTCCATTTCGGAACCCGCGGTCGACCAACGGTAGCATTCCGCGGACGGACCCAAAGGAAGGGATTTTAGGTTGGGTTCGCTACTCTCCGCCGATGATCCGATATGCGATCGGGTGGGCCTGTGCCGGCCCGCCCGATAACTTATCCAGAACCTGTTATTTGGCGAAGATGATATTAAGGTCGGCGGTGAATTTTTGTATCTCTGTATCCAAATCGAGGTCGCCCCGGCTCCTTATCAGGTTCCCAAAAGCCTGTCCGCGCGCCCACGCTTCGTCGTAGTTAGGGATGTAGGAATCGACGCTGGGTATATCCGGGTAGTTTAATCCGGCGAGGATCGTGTCCCAGTTCTTCACCCACGGGAATTCGACCTTTTGAGTGTCAATCCAATCCTGCGAACTGGCTGTGAGGGCAGGGACGGAATTATAGGCTGCAGGTAGATCCTTGCCGCCGATGATCAATTTTTGAACGCCTGTGGTCACCAGGTAAGACAGCACTTGGAAAGCTTCATCCGGATGCTTGGTGCCCTTCCAGATACGGAAGGTGGCTTCACCGATGCGGCCGCTGACCTGGTCGTTGTACATCGGCAGGATACCGGCGTCCCAAGTTTTCACATCGTTCATGCAGCAGGCGTACTGAATCGTATCGATAGCCATCGCGACTTTTTTGCTGTTGAAAGGGTTGCCGCTCCCGAACTGGGAGCTGGATTCCACCGCAGCGCTTCCCGCAAACGGTGGATCACCCCAAATGCTGTCGTAGGTCCACTTCCAGGCCGCCTTCCAGGCATCCGGAGCCTGAGCCGTCTTCCCGTCGTCCGCAAGGTAAGAGCCTCCGGCCCAGTAAGAACCCCAGTAGCTTGGTTGGTTCTCAGTCTGCCAGGTGAATCCATATTGTTGAATATTACTCTTGTCGAAACCGGTTTCCGTGGCGTTCTTGCCAGCCGCGTCGAGTGTGAGCAGCTTGGCAACCTGAGCTAGGGTGTCCCAGGTCCAATCGACCTTGGAGCCGTCCGGCAGGATATATTGATCGCCATAGTTGGCGGGTGGGTAGCGCAGTCCGGCCGCGTTAAACAGTGTTGTTTTGAAGAAGACCACGGAAGGGTATACCACGAACGGCAGGCCGACGGTTTCCTGCGAAGTCTCATATGTCTTTAACAGTTCCGAAGTATAGATGGAAGTGTCGAATCCGGAAGACTTGATGAGAGGCGCGATATCGAGATACTGGCCGTTGAAGGCATTCGAGCCGGCCCAATCTACCGGGCCGATGATATCGGGGCCTTTTCCTGCGGCGATTTCGGCGGCCAGTTTATCCTTGGCGGAATCGCTGGCGACGACCTCAGGGATTAGCTTGATCTTGTTTTGCGAATTATTGAAGTCGTTGATAACGGCCGTCTCGGTATTCCGTTGCGCCGGATCGGCTCCGGTTTCGAAGCCGATGAACCAGCGGATTTCTGTGGCCTCCCCAACAGTTGGCACGGCGGTCGCTGGTGCCAGGGTCGCTGTACCGCAGGCGCTCGACATCAGCCCCAGAAAAAGTGTTGCGCTTAGCGCAATGAAGGTCTTACGCAATGCCTTTCTCCTTTCTCCTCGAAAAAAATCGAAAGATTTTCTTGAATTATACACTTTGTAAAGAATGATTGGAGCGACACTTTCTTTCAAGCCCGACTCCCCTCCTTCTGAAACAAAAAGGCATAATAATGGCTTGTTAATGGGGATATCAATTCGGTAACGACCTGAGACTTTTGACGGATGCAAAATATATCATTTTCGGATTATTTATACCCGGTTATTAATTTGTTTATCGAACCGTCTACGACGCAAGGAGTCCTCCTTGCGCTTGTAATTCCAAAACATATTGCATAAGATTGTCTTCTGCGGCAAAGTTTTTCTCACAACAAACCATTATTTTCCACTTGCCATTTATTATTTCGAACATCTTCTGGTCATATGGACGGATTGGAACGACCTTTACTGTGAAATGCTTCTGATTTAACAAGAGATAATATTCGATTCCTTCTTTGTAAAGTCTGATAATGTCCCCATCCGGTAACCAATAAAAAGACACAATCCCGCAACCCGATGATCTTTCGCATCACACTTTCGCCGATGGGATTGTGTCTTTAGATCTGCGTGCTACGACTTATTCTCTACTTGGAGGGCTTCTATTTCTCAACCCCTGTGATCACGATACCTTGCATAAAGATGCGTTGCGCCAGGAGGAACATAAGCAAAGGAACAGAAATGGACATCATGGCCGCCGCCATGGCATAGCCAGGCTGTGCTTGAAAGATGTTGTTAAACTGCGTCATGCCGATGGAAATCGTATATAATTCCGGCTTGCCCTGAAGATATATCAAAGGCGCGAAGAAATCATTCCAGGCGAAAAAGAAGTGGAATAGGGAAACCGCAGTGAGCACCGGGATGGATTGCGGGAGGATCACGTAGAGAAGAATTTGGAGGGGAGACGCTCCGTCTATAGATGCAGCTTCATCCATTTCCCTTGGAATTCCCTTAAAATATTGGCGAAGAAGAAATACATTATATGCATTGGCGAAGAAATGCGGAATAATTAATGGCAGCCATGTGCCACCCCATCCGATCTGCCGGAAAAAGATATATTGCGGGATAAGCGTGATTTGCGTTGGTAAAATAATTGTCGCTATGAGAACAAGAAACAATTTATCGAAGCCCGGGATTCGGAACCGGGAAAAGCCATACGCCACGAATATGCCGGAGACGAGCGCGCCAATGGTCCCTAAAATGGCGATAATAAAAGTATTGCGGAACAGCAAACCCAAGTTAATTTGAGCCCATGCTCCCGGAAAATTGTCAGTTATCGGACTAAATCCATAAACAGGTTTCAATAAATACCAATTCAATTTTGTTACTATGGGCCCGGCCGCGACATCCTTTGGATTAATAAAAGTGGCGGTGTAATCACTCCCGATTTTTACATGCTTTACCAAGGCCAATTGTTGGATTCCTTTATCGGTGGGGACTTCATACAGCGGGTAATCTTCTCCATTGTAATTAAAAGTAACGGGAGACGATGGAAGCAACCCGGAATTCGCGTCCCCCACCTGGGTAGATGTTTTAAATGCTGTGACCATCATGTACCCTGCAGGCATGAGGAAAATAATCAATGCCAATAAAGCGATAAAACTGACTCCCGCGACAGATGCAAACACGCGCATCTGGTGGGATAATACCCATGGATGAGAAGCGGCCTTGACTCGCACACCCATTAAGCACCTCCGGCGTAATAGACCCAGCGTTTTTGTCCCCAAAACAATAATATAGTAAGCACTAATACGACGATGAACATCACCCACGCCAAGGTCGCCGCATAACCCATGTTATGGTAGGTCCATCCGGACATGTATAGGTATAAATTGTAGAACATAGTCGCGCCATTCGGATCACCACGACCATTGCCCAGAATATAACCCGGAATCATCACCTGGAATGCTCCGATAACCGCGATAATCAGATTGTAGAAAATAATAGGGGAAATCATGGGCACGGTGATATATGCAAATTTTTGGACCCCGTTCGCGCCATCGATGGTGGCCGATTCATAAAGTTCCGTGGGTACGTTCTGTAGTCCGGCCAGCATTGTTATCATCGGTCCGCCAATCCCCCAAATGCCCATAACAACGATAACCGGGATTACCAAGGCTTCATCTTGAAGCCAGCTTGGGCCTTGCAGATTGAAAATTTGTTTAATGAATATATTCAACCAGCCGGTATTGGTGTTGAAAACCCCCTGCCATATCATCACGCTGACCACGACCGGGATCATGGAAGGCATGTAGAATAATGCCCGAACGAGATTCTTTCCAAACAAGTATTTTGCATTCACCAATACCGCGGCCAACAGCGGGATAATAAGGGCTAACGGAACCGAGTAAAGGACATAGAGGAGTGTTACTTGAATAGCCTTTATTACACCAGGATCCACAAACATGTAGGCATAGTTTGCAAGACCTATGAATTTTAAATTTTGCGGTGCCGTTGGATCGTAATTGGTAAAAGAAAAAAACAACGATGCAAGGATGGGAATTGCCGTGAAAACGGTAACCCCAATAAACCAAGGGCTGAGGAAGAACAAACCCCACCGAATCTCCCGTCGTTGATTCGGAGTCGTTTTCCCCCGTCCGGGCTTCTTGGAAATTTCCGGAGAAACAGTCTGTGTCATGGCGGCCATAATAAAATGCCTCCAAAAACGATCAGACCTGACAGGTCTGAAAGTCCCAAAGCCGGCCTGTCAGGTCTGATTGCGAAATTACTTACTTGGCAGTAAGAGTTGCATTCCAATCCGTGATGAATTTGGCGATCCGCGCGTCCACATCGAGATTTGGCTTGGAGGCAAGATCACTGCCGAGCGTCAACCAGTCCGTGTTGGACTTGTTGTTGTTCGGCACCTGCAACTGATCATCGACTGGAGATACGACCGTGAGCATGTCTTTGACGACCTGCCAATTGGCCTTGATGGGATCGAATTTTTTATCCAAGGCCGCAAAGAATGCATCCTGCTTCGTCGCATCGACAGGCATAGCGCCGTAGAGCGTCGCCAAATCAGAGCCGCCTGCGCCTATCATGTAGGCGTAGACTTTCGCAGCCGCGGCCGGATTCTTGGAGCCCGCCATGACGATGAAGATGTCGGAATTCAAGCGGTCATGAATCTTCCCGTCGATGGGCGACATCGGGACAATAGCAATGTCCCAATCCTTGACATGATTATCCTTGTTGGCAGTGCCATCGGCATTCTTGGGCGGCGCAAAGCAGCCGGTGCACCAAATCGGTACGGAAGCCATAGCCAAATGGCCGGAGTCGAAGGTATTGCCCTTCTCCATTAAATCGCTGGCCGCCGCGGCCGCATTCGGCAGGAACGGCTGCTTACCCCACATGGCGTCATAGTACCACTTAATGGCGGCCTTCTGACCATCGGTGATACTCGCCAAACCATCCGTACCAACTGTGTAATGCGGGTCAAACGCGTTCAAGTACCAGCGTGGATCATCTTTCGTAAACTGGTAATCAAAACCGTATTGCATAATATTCTTGGCATCGAAACCGGCTTCGGTCGAGTTCTTGCCGCTCTTATCGAGGGTCAGGATCCGGGCGACCTGGGCTACGGTATCGAAGTTCCAATCGAGAGCCGTGCCATCGGGCATGGTGTACTTGTCGCCCATCTTCTGAGGCGGGTACTTGAGTCCGGCAGCGTCAAATAGGGGTTTGTTATAGAAGATTACGGTTGGGTAGACACCGAACGGAATGCCGACCTGTTTGCCATCCTGTTGGAAGGCCTGCAGCATTTTCGGATCGATCTTGCTGGTGTCGTATCCAATATCCTTAAGCAACGGGGTCAGGTCTGCCCAGGTGCTGGACGGGAAGGAGGCGCGGCCGGCCGTGCCGACGGGGCCTACGATGTCAGGAATGTTGCCAGCGGCGATCTGCGCGGTCAGGTTGTCGGTAGCATATTTGTTATCGACAATGATCGGGATCAGTTGGACATCATCCGTTACGCCTTGTCCTTCATTGTATTTTTTAACGAAGGCTTGTTCCACTGGAATCTGCGAGGGCTGAGAACCAGCGCCGAGGCCGATGTACCAGTAGACCTGGGTCTTGCCCACTTCAGGAGCCGCCGTAGCAACAAGAGCGGCCGGCTGGGTCGCGGCGACGGTCGCTTGCACTGGCGGAGCGACTTGCGCTGTGGGAGTTGATGTGCCGCAGGCAAACAGAGCCATGCTTAGAACAACCAGCACACCTATGGAAACGAACATATGCTTACGCATTGCTTCTTCTCCTTTGGGAAATGTTAATGCATTTCCGCGATTGAAAACGATCCTTTTATACCAAACCAGCTTTTCCTTGAATACCTCACCTCCTTTCGCGATCAAGCGCCAATGACATCCATTTATAATCCGGAGGAGGCACGAATAATGAGTTCCGTCGGCAGTACCAGGCGATGCGGCGGAGTCATCCCCTGATTAATTATTTGGATCAGCGTTTCCGCGGCCAATTGCCCCATACCCTGAATATTCTGGCGAACCGTGGTGAGCGGCGGATTCATATGTTCGGCCGATGGAATGTCGTCAAATCCCACCACGGCTACATCTTCTGGAACCCGCTTGCCCGATTCGCGCAGTGCGCGCAACGCGCCCAACGCCATGGCGTCACTGGCGACAAACACGGCATCCGGGTTCTGGGGTATCAGGCGCAGCATGCAGGTATATCCGCCACTTTCGGTAAAGTCACCCTCCACCATGAGGGCCGGGTCGGGGGTCAAGCCACGCTCGCGGAAGGCGAGCTCATAGCCCTCACGGCGGTCTGCACCGGCGATCATCTTGGTCGGGCCGGTGATGGTTGCCACGCGGTGCCGATCTAGGCGAAGCAGGTGCACCACCGCTTCGCGTGCGCCATGCACATTATCTGCATCCACATAATTCAGATTGTTTCGGGAGGGATCCCGTCCGATCAGCAGAAACGGCATCCCGGATTTCAATAAGGTTTCGAGGATAGGATCATTGATAAAATAGGAAGCAATGATCAAACCGTCCAGCAAGCTCTCCGAAGCCAATTGTTGCGTCTGGGTTCGTTCTTGTTCTTGGTTGGTCAACCACAACATGACCGAATAATCTTTTGCGTTGCATACGGTGGTGATGCCTTGAATTAATCCGGGAAAAAACGGGTCTGTGAACAACGAAGACTGCGCGGTCGGTAATACCAAACCAATAATCTTGGTTCGACCGGAAGCCAGCCTGCGCGCCACAGTATTGGGCCGATAATTCACTTTCCGAATAACTTCCTTGACGCGCGTGCGCGTGGACTCTTTTACATTCGGATCGTTATTGATCACACGGGAAACCGTGGATCTCGATACGCCACTCAGCTTGGCGACTTCTTCAATCAGCATTCAGGATGACTCCTTCTAAAATACTTACTGCCAACTGTCCGGATAACCTAAAAAATAGCAGATTTGGGAACGCTCCCAATATTAGTGAAAAAACTGGGAACGCTCCCAATTTTAGAGCAAAATTTCGTAAATGTCAATGGCTCTTTCTCCATTTTTAATTCAATTACTGTGGTTTTTGGGCTATTTTATAACTCCAGCGAGTGTCGGTGAAAAACGGAAAACGAGCTTTAAAAAGGCGAATACAAAGAAAATTCTGAGTGTTTATTTATCAGATTCGATTGCTTTTTTTCCAGCGGAAAACCCATCGCCGATCACTTTTTTCTATTGGGATTGAAACAACAATACCTGATAGCTGTTTCATTGGAGGATTGGCTTCCCCTGGATCACCTGGCTTGGTTTGTCTTGGAAGCAATGGAGCAAATTGATCTTAAACCGCTCTATCGCGTATGTCGGGAAGATAGCTGCGAAGGGGCATCGATTGGCGCCGGAACGATGTCGACCTTGTTTGTCTATGCCTACCTACAGGAATGGTGGCTTTCCCAGCAAATCGAAGAGAAATGTCAGGATGAAATTTTCTTCCGCGTGATCACCGCCAGCCCAATGCCCGACTATGGCACGATCGAACAATTTCGAAAAAACGGCCAGGGGCGGATCCAGTATTTATCGGTATGAGACATTCGGTGGTGTCGATAAGCGGGATTAGAAGACCTGCGGATAGCGAAGATGGATGGGATAAAAAAATGGAGACCCTTCCTCGCACCGTTGCCAGATTCCAGGTAACAACCGGTTCAGCATCCGATCCTCCAATGCAGCGGGCAGAGTGAACTCCTGTCCGATAGATATTCGCGGTGACAATCCTCCCAGCTGCCCCAAACCGGCAGGACGAAATGCGGGCATCCAGAGGAAAGAATTGCTGTGGGCTATATTTAAGCGCAGATCAAGTCCGGATGCCGTCCGGCCTTGAAGCAGAGGAGGCTAACCACTATAATCCGACCATGCCCGAAAGGAATTCCATCCTCGTTTACAGCCCCGAACTGAAGAAATATCCTTTTCCCCCCGACCATCCCTTCAATACCTCGCGCGCGCCGAAGACGTACGAACTCATTAAATCCATGGGCTGGCTTTCCGGAGAGAATACCCGCGAGGTCGAGCCCGTTTCCGCCGAGCGTTCCTTCCTGGAAAAGTTTCATACGTCCCGCTATCTCAACGCGCTGGAAAAAGCGTCGGAAGGAAAATGGAACGACGTCTTCCTCACGATGGGGATCGGAACTTCGGACTGCCCGGCGTTCCGCGGGATGTACGCGCATTCGATCCTGGCCGCCGGCGCCACTCTGACCGGGGCGAATTGGATCCTCGAAGGGAAAGCGGACGCGGCTTTCAACCCGCACGGGGGGTTTCATCACGCATTTCCGGAGCGGGCGGCTGGATTTTGCTACATCAATGATTCCGCGCTCGGCTGCATGGCCCTGGCCGAAGCGGGCAAACGGGTGCTTTACCTTGACCTCGACGTGCACAACGGCGACGGCGTAGCCTTCGCCTTCCGCAACCGGTCGGACGTCATGACGATTTCCCTGCATGAGAATCCGCACATCCTATTTCCGGGGACGGGTTTTGAAAACGATATTGGCGAAGGTCCGGGAAAGGGCTACTGCGTGAACGTTCCCCTGCCCGTGGGAACCTACGACCAGGCCTACTTCACCGCCTTCAAGCAAGTTGCGCTGCCTTTGATGAAATCCTTCCAGCCGGATGTGATCGTGATGGAACTCGGCGCGGATGCGCTGGCCGGGGATCCTCTGGCGCATCTGGAATTAACCAACAATGTGTATGCGGATATTCTCGGCTGGGTGCTGGCATTCGACCGGCCCATTCTCATGGTGGGCGGCGGGGGCTACAACGTCGAAAACACGGTCCGCGCCTGGGCTCTGGCTTGGAGCGTGCTGAGCGGTCAGGACGAAGGAGCGGAAGCCAACATCGGCCTGGGAGGCACTCTGCTGGGAAGCACGGACTGGAAGGGCGGATTGCGGGATCGCGATCTGGCGATCCCCGAAACGCAGAAAGAATCCATCATGCGGTCGCTCGAAACAACCATCGCCAAAGTTAAATCTGCCGTATTTCCGCTCCACGGCCTCCAGCCATAAAAAAGGCGCCGGTTTTTTCAACCGGCGCCGCCGACCTCCAGCGTTTCGTAAGTAAAATTATTTCCCCTTCGCCCGGACGGGCGCAAGCTGCGTAACCAGAAGCGCCGCAACAAAACAGGCAACCCCGGCCACGATAAACGCCGGGCGGTAATCCCCCACCGCAAAGAGTTTCTGGACCAGCGCGCCGGCGGCATCCTTGGACTCGTATGGAACCTTGGACACCTGACGCATCAACGCCGCCGCGAGATACGGACCGACGATTCCCCCCGCGCCATAGGCGGTGAACATCCAGCCGTAATTGACCCCGATGTGCTTGGTGCCGAAGTAATCGGCTGTCAAAGCAGGGTAGAGCGCGAGGAATCCACCGAAGCACAAGCCGACCAGTGACACGCCCGCCAGAAACAGCGGATATGGCCGCAGGAAATCCAACGCCAGCAGGGCAATTCCGGTAAGGACGAACATACCGATCAACGTGATCTTGCGTCCGATGGAATCGGAAACGATTCCCCACAGGATGCGTCCGGTGGAGTTGAAGATGGCGATGATGGAAACGGCCATGGCGGCAGCAGTGGCAACCAGGCCGAAATCCGTCAAGGAAACCGGTGTGGTCATTGTGCTCAGGCTGAAGGATTGCCAGATGGGCGACGCCTTCATGATGATCTGCAATCCGCCCATGCACGCGGCAAAGTATGTCACCCACAACAGCCAGAACGTCGACGTGCGCAGCATTTCCGTCGGGGTGAGATCCGCCTGGACGGTGGTTCCGGCGGTCTTGGACTGCGGCGGTGTCCAGCCGGCGGGAACGAAACCAGGGGGCGGGTTGTGCAGCAGTTGCGCCCCGGCCACGACGCAAATGAGGAAGATCAAGCCTAATACCAGGAACGTTTTGAACACCCCGATCTCGGGCAGCGTGAAAAACTTGACACCCAGAAGGTCGTAGGCGCCGCCGGAAATCAGCGCCTTGGCCAGAGGCGCGAAGAAGAACGCGCCCGCGCCGAAACCCGCTACAGCCAAACCGGTGACTAATCCCCGCTTATCCGGAAACCACTTTACGCAGGTGGCGATCGGACAAACGTACGCGGCTCCGATCCCAATTCCCCCCAGCACGGAGAAGGTGAGGAGCAGCCAGACCAGGGCGGTGTTTGAAGAAAAATGCCCGGTGAAGGTCGCCAAGATCATTCCCGCGCCGAGGATGATCCCTCCCGAGGTGGCCACAATCCGCGGGCCCAGCCGATCCTGGATCCGCCCGCCGAAAACGACCGCCAGCGCGAATGCCGCCAGCAGGACCTGGGCCGGAAGCGTAACCTGCGTTTCGGTCCAACCTTCGAACACCGCCTTGAGCGGAGTTTGAAACACGCTCCAGATGTACACCGCGCCCAGGCTGACTTGGATCACCAGCGCGCCCGCCACAACCCACCACCGGGAAATGCCCTTTCCGTCCGTCATGGGATCTCCTTTTTTCATAAAGACCGGACGCTGGAAAATCCGGCGTCCGGTCGGAATGGATCATCGGGTGTGAAGGTTAGCCTCCCCTGCCCTTCACCAGCTTCTCGACGATGCTGGGATCGGCCAGGGTGGAGATGTCGCCCAGGTTGTCGGTCTGATTTTCCGCGATCTTGCGCAGAATGCGGCGCATGATCTTCCCGGAGCGCGTCTTGGGCAGGCCTTCGGCGAACTGGATGACGTCGGGCGTGGCGATCGGCCCGATCTCCTTGCGCACCCACGCAACCAGTTCCTTCTTCAGCTCCTCGCTCTCCGGAATTCCTTCCTTGAGGGTGACGAAGGCGTACAGCGCCTGACCCTTGATATCGTGCGGCATCGGGCACACGGCGGCTTCGGCCACCTTCGGATGAGCCACCAGCGCGCTTTCCACCTCGGCGGTTCCGATCCGGTGGCCGGAGACGTTCACCACGTCGTCGATCCGGCCCATCAGCCAGTAATCCCCGTCCTCGTCGACACGGCAGCCGTCGCCGGTGAAGTAAATGTTTTCATACATGGTGAAGTAGGTGTCGATGAACCGGTCGTGGTCGCCCCACATGGTGCGCGCCATCGCCGGCCAGGGCCGGCGGATGCACAGCTTTCCGCCTTCGTTGACATCGCATTGCGATCCGTCGTCGCGGACCACGACCGGATCCACGCCGAAGAACGGGCGGCTGGCGCTGCCCGGTTTGAGGATCATCGCCGCGGGGAGCGGGGTGATCAGGAAGCCGCCGGTTTCGGTCTGCCACCAGGTATCCACAATCGGACAGCGGTTGCGGCCGATCTTCTCGTAGTACCAGATCCAGGCTTCCGGATTGATCGGCTCGCCGACGGTGCCCAGCACGCGCAGTTTGTCGAGTTTGTACTTGGTCGGCCATTCGTCCCCCGCGCGCATCAGCGAGCGGATCACCGTGGGGGCGGTGTAGAGAACCGTAACGCCGTATTTGTCGCAGACCTGCCAGAAGCGTCCGGCGTCGGGATAGGTGGGGATGCCCTCGAAGATGATCGAGGTGGCGCCGTTGGCGAGCGGCCCATAGACGATATAGCTGTGGCCGGTCACCCAGCCGATGTCCGCCGTGCACCAATAGATGTCGTCGTCGTGAATGTTGAATACCACTTTGTGCGTATAGGCTACGTACATGAGGAACCCGCCGGTGGTGTGCACCACGCCTTTCGGTTTGCCGGTGGAGCCTGAGGTGTAGAGGATGAAGAGCGGGTCCTCGGCGTTCATCTTTTCCGGTTCGCACTGGTCGGAAGCCTTGGCCATCTCTTCCTGGTACCAGAAATCCCGGCCCGGCTTCATCGGACAGGGATCGTCCATAATTTTGACGACGATCATGGTCTCGATGGATGGGGTTTTCTTGGTCGCCTCGTCGGCGATCTCCTTCAGCTTGATGTGCTTGCCGCCGCGCAGCGAGATGTTGGAGGTGACGATCATCCGGGCGTCGGAGTCGTTGACGCGGTCGCTGATGGCATCGGCGCTGAATCCCCCGAAAATCACGTTGTGGATCGCCCCGATCCGGCTGCACGCCAGCATGGCGACGGCCAATTCCGGCACCATCGGCAGATAGATCGCAACCCGGTCCCCCTTCTTGACACCCTTGGATTTAAGCACATTGGCGAATTTGCAGACTTCCTTGTAGAGCTGTTCGTAGGTGATCTTCTGGACACGCCCGTCGTCGTCGCCCTGAAAGATGATGGCCGTTTTTTTGGCCGTCGGCGTGCCGAGGTGGCGGTCCAGGCAGTTGTAGGAAACGTTCAGGACGCCGTCTGCATAGCACGTGTGCTGGATGATCCGGTTCTTGGTGTTCCAGGTATATTCCATCCCCTTGGTGGGTTTCTTGAACCACGTCAGGGTGTCCGCCTGTTCCAGCCAGAAGGCGTCCGGTTCGTTGATGGATCGCTCCCACATCTGCTCGTACGTTTTGAAATCCTTGATGTAGGCGTTCTTCTGCACCGACGCGGGAGGGGGAAACCGCCGCGTCTCGGTCATGAGCGAACTGATCGATTTTCCTTGGTTCATTGGATTCTCCTGAAGGGGTTCGAGGATACAGCGCCCCGGAAGAAGCTTCCGGTGCGCTGTCCGTGGGTTCCTATGTTGGGTCGCCTTCGTTTTGTCCTGTCAAAAGGCTTCTCCGGAAGCGGCGCCTCCGGGTTTGGGCAACCGGAGTATTCTAGTCACGGCGATAAGCACTGTCAATCCCGTGTGTAATTGGCGAGAAAATCGACCGCTAAGATAGCCGGTGTTCCCGTGTGCTTATGGCGGGTAAACCCACCGCAAGGATGCCTGTCATTCCCGCGTGATCGAAACGGGAATCCACTCCACCTGTCGTTGATCCAACTGGATGCCCGCCAAAAACAAGCAGGCATGACGAGCTCTTCAATGCAACGGATGTAGAGACATCCGTCATTCCCGCGTGTACTTGGCCCCCGGCCTCGCCCAGCGAAGCCGGGGTGGGCCTGCCCTCGAGTGTTCCTCTCGGGGGGCGGGAATCCACTCCAGCCAACGTTACCACAAATGGATGCCCGCTTAGAACACGCGGGCATGACGACCTCATTCTTTGAAGGGTCTTATTCCGGCGCTGTGCCCACCGAAGGAAGGCTAATAGATCGTCGCCTCGACCGAGACTTCGCCTTCGTCCGTCGAAGGCAGGGGAACCACGTCTCCGGCCACGGGTTTGCCATCCACCATCAACGAGATCGAATTCCCCTTCCCCTCCCGCTTGACGGCGATCGTATACGTTACGCCTCGGAATTTGCGGACGGCGCGGAAGCCGTTCCAGCGCGAGGGAAGGACCGGTGCAATCTGCAGACCGTGCAGCGTCGGCCGGATTCCCAGGATATATTGCGTGACCGCGTAAAAATTCCACGCTGCGGTTCCGGTCAGCCAGGAATTCTTCGCCTCGCCGTGGGTGGGCGCGTCGCGTCCGGCGATCATTTGCGCGTACACGTACGGCTCGCAACGGTGCAGATCGCTGATCCCTTCCCGCGCCGAGGGATTGATCCGGGAATAGTAATCGAAGGCGCGGTCCCCGTTTCCGGCGAGCGCCTCGGCGATGATAATCCACGGATTATTGTGGCAGAAGATTCCCGCGTTCTCCTTGTAGCCGGGCGGGTAGGAGGAAATCTCGCCGTATTCGATGTAATAGCGGGTGAACGCCGGCTGGTTGAGCACGATCCCATGCTTGGTGGCCAGGCGCTTGCCAACCGACTCGAGCGCCTTCTGCGCCATGCCTTCCCGCAACCCGATCCCCGCCATGATGCACATCCCCTGGCTTTCGATGAAGATCTGCCCTTCCGCGCATTCTTTGGATCCCACCTTGCGGCCCAGGGCATCGTAGGCACGGAGGAACCACTCGCCGTCCCATCCATGCTCGCGCACGGTTTCCTTCATCCGCTCCGCCTCCGCGCGGTAGCGTTTGGCGTCTCCGCGGCGGTTGTGTACGTCCGACAGAGCGGCCATCTCCTGCGTCGCAAGGACGAATAACCCGGCAATGAACACCGACTCCGCCACTTTGCCTTCCTTGTTGGTAGTCGTCTGGAACGATTGCCCCGGCGTATCCGAAAAACAGTTGAGGTTGAGGCAGTCGTTCCAATCCGCCCGCCCGATCAGCGGCAGGCGGTGCGGGCCGAGGCGGTCCAGGGTGTATTGCAGGCTGCGCTGCAGATGCTCGTAGAGCGGCTTTTCGGTGCCGGGTTCGTTGTCGAACAGTACCGGTTCGTCGAGGATTGACTGATCCCCGGTTTCCTTGACGTAGGCGGAGACGCCCAGCACCAGCCAGAGCGGGTCGTCGTTGAAGTTGCCGCCGATGTCGTCATTCCCGCGCTTGGTCAGCGGCTGGAATTGGTGGGAGGCTCCGCCGCTCTTGAGCTGCGTGGCGGCCAGATCAAGCACCCGCTCCCGGGCGCGCGACGGGACCATCTGGACGAACCCGAGCAGATCCTGGTTGGAATCGCGGAATCCCAGGCCGCGGCCGACGCCGGATTCGTAGAAGGAAGCCGACCGCGATATGTTGAACGTGGCCATGCACTGGTACGCGTTCCAGATGTTGACCATGCGGTTGGTGTGCAAGTCCGGGGTCTGCACCTGGACTGTCGAGAGGGTTTCGTCCCAATACTGCCGCAAGGCGCGGAAGGCCGAATCGGCGTTGTCCGAACGCAGATATTTTTCGATCACCGGCCGGACGGATTGCTTGTTGAGCGTCTGCGAAGACGGCGGATCGAACTTGCGGTCCGCGGGATTCTCCTGGTATCCGAGCAGGAAGACGATCTGTTTGGATTCGCCGGGTTTGAGGGTCAGCTTAACGTGGTGCGATCCGATCGGCGACCAGCCATGCGCCTCCGTGTTCCCCGATTTGCCCCGCTCAACCGCCGCGGGATTCTCCCAGCCGCGGTAGGCGCCGAGGAAGGTCTCCCGCTGGGTGTCGAAGCCCGCAAGTTTTTCGGAGCAGGCGAAGTAGGCGAAGTGATCCCGGCGCTCGCGATATTCCGTCTTATGGTAGATCACGCCGCCCTCGACCTCCACTTGCCCGGTTGAGAAGTTCCGCTGGAAATTCGTCTGGTCGTCCCAGGCATCCCACAGGCAGAATTCCACCGAGGAGAAGAGGGAAAGTTTGGCGGGGGTCCTCCGGCGGTTGGTGATCGTGGTCTGCCAAATTTCCAAATTCTCGCCCAAGGGTACGAAATAGCGGGTTTGCGCCTCGATCTTCTCGAACGTGGACCCGATGACGGTGTACCCCATACCGTGCCGGCAAAAATATTTTTCCGCCGCATGCCGGGTGGGCATCCAGGAGGGAGACCAGAATTTTCCGCCGGCGTTGTCGCGGATGTAGATATACCGCCCGCCCGTGTCGAAGGGCACATTGTTGTAGCGGTAGCGGGAGATCCTCCGCAGCCGCGCGTCCTTGTAAAAGGAATAACCTCCGGCGGTGTTGGAAATGATCCCGAAGTACGCTTCGCATCCCAGGTAATTGATCCACGGCAGCGGCGTATCCGGCCGGGTGATGACGTACTCCCTGTGCTGATCATCGAATTTCCCGTAACGCATGATGGTTTCTCCTGGGGTTGAAGGGTGTCTCCCGCCTCGGAAAGAAATTACCGCGAAGCGATGCAACGGGTCCATTATATCCTGCTAGCGGGTTTTTTCGCCCGATAACGGCGGGCGCGAATGATTTTCAATGGTACCGTCAGGAATTCATCGTGGAGGTCTTCAAAAATGCCAGGCGGATGATCTCAAGCCGGGGTAACCCGGCGCCGTTAAGAGCCCGGCGATTTATCGCCGGGCGAACACCCGGAGCTAAAGCTCCGTGCCCTCAACCGCCCCCGCACAACCCGCGAAGGGAGCCGCCCGGCCCCCGCTTTCCCCGCTTCGCGAGGGCAGGCGCGAGGGCAAGCGCGAGGGCCGGGCTTTCAAGATTCAAAAAGATAGAGGAAGAAAAACCCCCGCTCTGAAAAATAATCTTCAGGGCGGGGTTTGCTTATTGTCTTCGAGAGATGTTGGACTCATTCGTACCGGAAGCGGGCAACGCCTATTCCAAAGAAAACAACGGCGAACCCGACCAGCACGGCCGCCACCGGCAGAACAGCCGCCAGCCCCTGCCCGCGCAGGACGATGCCGAGCATGCCCTGCATTGCCCAGGTGGTCGGCAGGATTTTCACCGCGTCCTGGATCAGTCGCGGGAACATTTCCAGCGGATACCAGCAGCCGCCGAGCAGCGCCATCACCATCCCGGTCATGATGCTCAGGCCACTGGCCTGGCTTTCCGTCTTGACGAAAGTGCCCAGGCATGTCCCGAGCGCGGCCGCCGCGAGAGCCGACGCCACCAGGATCACCGCCAGCGCCAGCGGCTGGTTCCCCCAGTTCAGTTTCATCACCAGGATGCCGAAGCCCACCAGCAGGATCATTTGGACCAAGGCGGTCGCCACCTGTCCGACGATCGTCCCGAGCAGGTAGGTTCCCTTGCGGGTCGGGGTGATCAGCATGCGGCGCAACGTGCCCATTTGCCGTTCAAAAGCGAACATCCCGGATATGCCAATGAGCGGAATGAATACCCAGGTGATGAGCTGCCCGGCGGACGAATTGGCGCGCGGGTCATAGACGATGTTCGGCGTGTTCCCGCGAATCTCCACTACCCGGACGGGCGCTGCAGCCACCAAGGCCTGAGCCTGTTTCAGCGCCTCGCCGAAGTACGCCTGCCGGTCCGCCTCGGATTCGAACGGCCGGATTTTCTCGGCCGCAGCCACGTTCCGGTTGGCCACGTCCGCCGCGCTGCTCACCCGCCCGATGACCGCCAGCACGGCGCGCTGCGCGACCATCGCATTCAAATTGTTGGGCTGCTGCCGCAGTTCGAGCGGCAGGCTTTCCTTCTCCAGGTGCGCCAGATCGAAATCCGCCGGAATGATCAGCACGGCATTGGCGCTGCGCTGCGAGAACTGGGCATCGGCCTTATCGAGCGTCGTCACATCGGGCCGGACCGCTTCGGATTTTTCAAGCGCCGCCACCAGGTCCGCCGAGAGCGGCGACTGCGCCTGGTCGACAACCACCAACCGGATGCGGCTATCGCCGCCCCCGCCCGTGCCCCCCGCCAGAACGACCGTAAAGACGATCGGCAGGATGATGAAGAACAACCACCGGATCGGGCTCGAAAAACGCAGCAGCGTGTCTTTCCAGGCAATAACCAGTATTTTTTTCATCGCATCCTCCTATCGATCCGCGAGCCCGCGCCGGTTGAGCAGCATTACGGCGACGGCGAAAAGGGCTGAGCCCATGACCAGCAGGGCGAGGATCGGCGTCACAATATCTTTCAATCCGCCGCCCCGGGCCAGCGTGGTGAACCCGTCAATGCCCCAGGCGTTCGGGGTGATCTTGGTGATTGTCCGGAACCAAGCCGGCATGTTGTCGGTGTTGATGAACGTTCCGCCCAGGATGCCGAAGGTAAGCATGACCGCCGTGCCCACCGCATCTACCTGCCCCGGTGTTTTCGCCAGGGCCGTGATGAGCAGACCCCAGCCGGTGGCCCCGAAGACGGCCGCCAGCACCAGGACGAGCACGGCCTGCGTATCGCCCCACTGCAATTGGAACATCATGGTGGTGCCCAGGATCAGGATGAACATCTGGGCCGCTCCGGTGAGGTAGATGCCGATCATCTTTCCGCCCAGGATTTGCGACGTGCGGGTCGGCGAGACCAGCAGGCGCGGGAGGGTGCCCTGGTTGCGCTCGGTCAGGAGCGTGCGCCCGCCGTAACTGACGGTGTACATCAGGAACATGAGCGCCATGCCCGGCGCCAGCAGCGCCAGCACGTCGAATGGAACCTCCGCTCCGCCGGAGGCGACGTTACTGAGCGTGATGGATTGGCTCTGCGCCATGGCACCGGCTTGGCCCATGCCCGCGGCCATCCCGGCCGCTTGCGCATCCTGGATCCGGATCCGGCCGCTCGCGACCAGTTGCGTGACGGTCACTTCCCCGCCGACGCGTCCGACTTCCACCTGGCTGAGGAATCCGTCCACGATGGTTTTAATCACGCCCGCGCTGGTCTGCGCGGTGGGGTTGGCGTACACCTCGATCGCGGCGACCGCGTTTGGGGAGGTCTGCCCTTGCGGCGGGATGATGCTGTCGGTGAAACCCGCCGGGACGATGATCACGGCGACGGAATGATTCTCGTCCACAAGCTTCCGGGCAAGCGCCGGGTCGTCGGAGAGGGTCGGGTCGACCAGGTCGTCCAATTCCTTCGATCGAAAGAGGGCGACCAGATCGTTGCCGAGCAACCCGCCGTCTTCGTTCACCAGCACGATCGGGATGTGGCTGATGCCCGAGGACGATCCACCGGAGAAACGCCCGGTGACCGCGCCCAAGCCAAGCGTCAGCAGGAACGGGGCCAGCAGCATCAGGATCAGCGCCGCCCGGTCCCGAAAGGCAACTTTGAGATCTTTCAACCCGATGAGCAACAGCTTTTTCATAGTGTCTCCATTTCAATGCCAATCTTCATATCGTCAGATGGGCAAGGGCGCAAGGCCTTGCGCCCTTACAACCCGATGGTTAGGCTTTAATCCCGTAGCGCTCTTCCCGTCAGTGAGAGGAACACCGCTTCCAGGTCCGGCTCCCGGATATCCACCGAGCGGATCTTCATCCCCAGCGTGTTGGCCTGGGTGATGACCGGAACCATGATTTCCTCCGCCTGCGGAGCGATGATGGCGACGGTGTGGTCGGTGACGTCCGCCTTGAGAACGCCGGGGACTAATCGGACGGCGGCGGCCAGGGCCGCGCCGTTTTGACTCTCGTCGATATGCAGGATCAACTTGTCGTTCTCGCCCACCTGGCGGGTGAGTTCCGCCTGGGTGCCCAAGGCGATCAGCTCGCCGTGGTCGATGATCCCGACCCGGTTCGAAAGCTCCTGGGCCTCTTCCATATAATGGGTGGTGTACAGCACGGTCATGCCCTGCCGGTTGAGGTCCTTGACCGAATCGAGGATCGCCCGCCGCGATTGCGGGTCGATGCCGACGGTCGGTTCGTCCATGAACAGGAGCCGCGGCTTGTGCAGCAGCCCGACGCCGATGTTGACCCGCCGCTTCATTCCGCCCGAATAGGTTTTGACGCGCTTCTTGGCCTTGTCGGTCAGTCCGATCTGCTCGAGGACTTCATCGACGCGGTGCCGAAGCGTTCTCCCCGCCAGGCCGTACATCTGCCCCCAGAAGACCAGGTTCTCGCGCCCGGTCAGCTCGTCATAGATGGCCAGCTCCTGCGGGACGACGCCGATCAGGTTGCGCACGGCCATCGGCTCCTTTACGATCGAATGCCCGCCGATCGTCGCTTCGCCGCCGGTCGGGGCAAAGAGCGTGGAGAGCATCGAAATGGTCGTCGTCTTCCCGGCTCCGTTGGGTCCGAGCAGGCTGAAAATTTCGCCTTCCGGAATTTCGAATGAAATCCCTTTCACGGCGGCGAAGTCGCCGTATTTCTTCGACAGATTTTTTACTTCCAGTATGGTTGCCATAACTCCTCCGAAAATTGGATGATGACGGATCGATCAACAGCGGGTATTCGGCCGGCCCCGGCGGACGATCAGATGGACGCCGAGCAGGATCAGAATAAGGGAAACGATACAACCGGAATAATCCTGCCAAACTCGCGGGTCGCCCCGCCACAGGACGGCGGCTCCCAGGATCGCCATGATGCCGCCGGGGACGATCGGCCACCACTGGGTGCAGGAGGTGAACAGGCCGGTCAGGAGCGGGATCAGGAACCAACCCAGCGCAAAACAAATCAGGAACAACCCGTTCGGATTGGCCACCGGAATGCTCCAGCGCTCTTCATAGACGAGTATTCCCAGTCCGATGCCGGTCAATACCCCGCCGGGTATGATCAGCCCGCCAGTCCGGGAAAGCGCGCCCCAGACCAAAAAACCGGCCCCGACCAGCAGGACCAGATACGAGCCGATATCCATCCATTGATTCATCAGAAGGGCGGTTCCGATCAGGACCAGCGCGATGCCGCCGCCCAGTCCGTGATGTCTATGCAGATTTTTTCCGGTCTCCGATATTGGATTCATATTCGCCTCTGGATCGCTTTCACGATAATCAGAATACCTCCTGAGCAAATGGCGCGACAGTGCCCATGGGCGGAACTTGGCGCTCCGCGGGAGGGATTTATTTGTATGACGTTAGGGGGATACAAGGATGGAGGATCTATAACTTTGGATAGAGCCGTACACGGAAATCACCGAAAAGAGCGGAACGCACCGAAAAACCTGTGGAATAAATCCCGTTCGAAATTCCGTGCCTTCGGGTTTCCTCGGTGGCTTCCGTGTACTTGCGGTTTTCCTGTGATTGGATGGAAAGGGGAAAAACTCGGGAGGTTTTATGAGATCAAACCCAGCTCCTGTCCTTTGAGCACGGCCTGAGTCCGGTCGCGCACACCCAGTTTCTCGATCAGGTTGGAGACGTGATTTTTCACCGTGCCCTCGGTTATGACCAACTGGTCGGCGATCTCGCGGTTGGAGAGGCCGCGCGCCAGCGCCTGCAGCACTTCCTGCTCGCGGTCGGTGAGCGGCACGGCGAGGGGTTCGGATGGAGCGCCGGTTTTGGCGGGCGTCCGGCTGGCGCCGGCCAACGCCAGACGCGAAAACTCGGCCAGCACTTTGCGCGTGATACGGGGCTGGATCAGCGCCTCACCGGAGGCGACCTTGCGGACCGCCTGGGCCATCTCCTCGCTGCCGATATCCTTGAGCAGGTAGCCGCGCGCGCCCGCCTTGAGGCCTTCGAAGACGGTCTCGTCGTCCTCGAAGGTGGTCAGGATGATCACCCCCACATCCGGGAACCGCGCGCCCAGTTCCCGCGTGGCGGCAACGCCGTCCATCTCGGGCATACGCACGTCCATCAGCACCACGTCCGGGTGGAGCGCTTCCACCTCCCCGACGGCCTCCCGGCCGTTGGCCGCCTCGCCTACCACATGGATGTCCTTTTCGATTTCCAGCAGTACGCGGATGCCCTGGCGGATGAGCATCTGGTCGTCGACCAGGAGCACCCTAATCATGGACGTCCTCCCGCAAGGGGATGCGCAGCTCGAGGGTGAAACCGCCCTCCGGCTCCGGACCGCTGCGCAAGGTTCCGCCGAGTTGTTCGACACGCTCACGCAGGCCGGTCAGTCCGTAACCGGTTGCCTCCGGCGCGACGGCCTTCGCCGCCTGCCCGTCATCGCGGATGATCAACCGGACCGCCTCCGGTTCGTACTCCAACCGAACACGGATGCGTTTCACTTCCCGGCCGTGTTTCTGGACGTTGGTCAGGCCTTCCTGAACCGCGCGGAAGAGCGTCTGCCGGGCGAAGGAGGAAAGCTCGAGTGGATTCCCCCGCTGTTCGAAATCGGTCTCCAGATGCGTTCGATTGCCGAAATCACGGGCCAGGGTCGAGAGCACATCCTCCAAGCGACGGTTTTCCCCCGGCGACTCGCGCATGACCGATACACTCCGGCGCACCTCCTCCAGCGCAGCCTGAGTTTCCGTGCGGCTCAGGCGGATCGATTCGGCCGCCGCCTGCGGATTGCGCTCCACCAGTTTTTCAGCCGCCTGGAGTTGGATGCTCAGTACCGTCAGATGATGGCCCAAGCCGTCGTGAATGTCGCGCGCCAGTCGCACGCGTTCTTCCGCAACCGCCAGTTCCTTTTCCTTCTCCTGCGCGGCTTTTAATTCCATATGGGCGGCCTGCAAATCCCTCAGTAAACTCTCGGCCCGCTCGGTCTCCGCGGAGGAGCGAAGCATTAGAAGGATGCACACCAGCACGAACACTAATCCGACGAATAGTTCCGACGCCACGGAGATCAACGCCGCGGCGGGCAGCCCGAAGGATTGCATTATCACCATGGTGATCGCCAGGTCGATCAGGCCATATGCCGCCCCGGCGGGCCACACACCGAAAGTGACCGCGAATTGGGAGACCTGCATGAATAGCAGGAATACCACCTCGGACCGTCCGGTAAGCGCGATGGCTCCCAAAGCCAACCCATTGGTTGTGAGAATAAACCCCCAGCGGAATAGGGTCCTCTGGCCGGCGGATAAATTCAGATCGTGGGATTGGTCCCAGAGAATATTCAGAACCAACAGTACGGCCAGGATCAGCACGGTACCGTAATACCGCCATTCGGACTCCCCGACCGGATACTCGAGAATGAATACCACCAGGACCAAGAAGATCATAACGTAACTGATCCATTGCATGATCCGCACGCCCTGGGTGCTCTTCCTCAACCAATTTTTTAATTTTCCAATTCCGCTCGCGAAGGTTTTCATAGGATACCGACGGGTTCTGTGCGTGAATTTTTGCCGGCACGGGAAATGAAATCCGGAGGCTGTTTCGCCAGACTTTCTTCCAAGCGAGTCTATTATCCCCGAATATCACCCGCCCGGCAAATTGGCTCAAGGTTGTGGATGTTCAGTAATTTTCGGATGCAACGGGGCAGGAGCCGCCGGTTTGGTTTGAACCATCTTCTCACGAGTCTCTCATTACGATTTCGAAGAATGGATGAGCAAGAATGCCAGCCAGCCGTCAGCGCATAACCACCCCCCACATGAACCTGCCCTATACCGAAGCATTCCCTATCCTGGAGTAGAAATACTTCTTGGCCAACTCCGTGGTCAGAACATAGAGCGCCGTCAGCCCGATCACCGTCAGCATGAGCGGAGCGGGCAGGGGAACGAAGCCGAACACCGCTTGGAACGGAAGATACGGTATGACCAGGGTAACGCCGATTAAGGCGAGCGAACTTACCAGCAGGAGCGTGCCCGGGCGGCTGCGGAAGAAGAGATGGCGCGTTCGCACAACGAGCGCGATGACCAGTTCCGTCAACAGCGACTCGATGAACCATCCGGTCTGGAATTCCTCCGGCGAAGCACGGTAGATAAATAGTAGTGTTCCGAAGGTCAGGAAGTCGAAGATCGAACTGACCAGGCCGAAGAGCACCATATAGTTGCGGATAAAACGGGTATTCCAGCGGTGCGGCTTCTCCACCCATTCCGGGTCAACGTTGTCGCCGGCGATGGTCGTAGCGGGAATGTCGGAAAGGAAGTTGTTGAGCAGGATCTGTGGAGCCAGCATGGGCAAAAAGGGCAGGAGTAACGAAGCTCCTCCCATGCTGAACATGTTGCCGAAGTTGGCGCTGATGGTGGTGAGGACGTACTTAAGCGTGTTGGCAAAGGTCTTGCGGCCCTCATCGATGCCCTCGCGCAAGATGCCCAAATCCGTTTTCAGCAGGACAAAGTCGGCGGCTTCCTTGGCCACATCCACCGCGGTGTTCACCGAGATGCCCACGTCCGCGGCGTGCAGGGCCGGCGCATCGTTGATGCCATCGCCCATATACCCGACCACGTGGCCGGTCTTCTGCAGCGCCAGGATGATCCGTTCCTTCTGATTGGGATCCACTTCCGCGAAGATCGTGGTACGTTCGGCCAGATGCCAGAGAGCCTCGTCGCGCACTCCGGCCAGCTCGCCGCCGGTCAACACACCCAGAACCGGCAGGTTCACCGCCTCCGCGACGTGCCGCGCCACCTTCTGGTTATCGCCGGTGATGATCTTGAGTTGCACACCGCGTTTCGCCAGATCGACGATGACTTGCCGCACATCGGCCTTCGGCGGATCGAAGAACAGCAGAAAGCCGGCGAAGGTAAGTGCGTTTTCATCGGCGCGTGAATAGGCTTCCGGCCGCGCAGTTACCTTCTTCGTCGCCACGCCGAGCACTCGGAAGCCTTTGGCGCTCCAATCACTGTATTGTTGTTGAATCCCTGCCTGTCTGGCAGCGTCCAGCGGTTGGTCGCCATCGCCGGTTTGTACACTGCTGCAGATGCTTAGAACGTTGTCCAGGGCGCCGTTGGTGATCAGGGTGCGCTGGCCTTGGGGATCGGCCGTGACAATGCTCAGGCGCTTGCGCACGAAATCGTATGGGATCTCGTCCACCTTTTTTTCAGTGCTGATGTCTGACGCCGCCTGCTGGGCGTATGCTTGAATCGCCTCATCCAGGGGATTGGTCAGCCCGGTCTGGAAGTGCGCGTTGAGATACGCGTAACGCAGTACGGCTTTGGACGGCTGCCCCGTAGGATCGACCGCACCATCGAGCCGGACGACGCCTTCCGTGAGCGTGCCGGTCTTGTCGGTGCACAGCACGTCCATGCCGCCGAAATTCTCGATGGAGTTCAGGCGGCTCACGATCACGCCGCGTTTGGCCATTTGCTGCGCGCCGCGGGAGAGGGTGATGCTGATGATGGCAGGCAGGAGTTCGGGCGTCAGGCCTACCGCGAGGGCGAGCGAAAAAAGAAGCGAGTCCATCAGCGGCTTGGCGAGAAAAAGGTTGACCGCCAAGACAATGACCACCATCACCAGCATGACTTGCGTGAGCAGATTGCCAAATTGATGAATGCCGTGTTCGAATTCGGTCTCCGGCGGGCGCAAGCTCAGCCGTTGCGCAATTTGGCCGAACACCGTAGCCTTACCCGTCTGCACAATCAGCACCTGGGCGGTTCCACTGCCGACACTGGTGCCCATGAAGACGCAGTTGGTGCGCTCCGCCAGGCTGGCCTTGGCGGGAACAATCCCCGGCTGTTTTTCCACCGGGAAGGTTTCACCGGTAAGCACCGCCTGGTTGATAAAGAAATCATTAGCCACCAGCACGACCCCGTCGGCGGGGATCAAACTGCCCGCCGAGAGCACGACCACATCGCCGGTCACCACTTGTTCCGAAGGCAGCATTTGCGGCGCTCCTCCGCGGAGCACACTGGATTTGATCGTGACCTGTGACCGGAGTTTCTCGACGGCGTTGCTGGCACTGTATTCTTGTACGAAGCCGAGCATCGTGCTGCCGAACACGACGGCCAACACAATGCTGGCATCGATCCACTCGCCCACCATGAGCGAGACAATCGCGGCGAAGATGAGGATGAGGACCAGCGGGCTTTTAAACTGACTCAGGAAAAGCCCCAAAGCGGTAGTCTGTTGTTTTGCCTTAATGGTGTTCAGCCCGTCTTGCTTCAGACGTTGCTCAGCATCCGCCGGTTGGAGGCCGGTATTCGTGGTGTGCAGCAAGGAAAGGAGTTCCTCGGGCTTGCGGCTCCAATAGTCTGCCGTCGTTCCTTGCGCGTCCTGTTGCGCTGATTGTTTTGGTGTGCGGGAAAAGAAGCTGGCGAAGGGCTTCATTCGACCTCTCTGTAACTCGTCTCGTTATCAAACCCGGAGGCCGCGGGGGATCAGGTACAAGGAACATCCTACCCTGGCTCGTTCGTGCGCACTTGCGAATCAACCATACTGGTGATTTATTATATCCGGGCTTTTTAACGTCAACGAAAGGATAAATACTCCGGTTCTGGCTTGTGTTGTTAACTCGATATTTCTTTTAAGATATTAATATCGATTTGATCTGAATTTAGCGCAAAACATGATAATTTCCAATAATGGAGTCAGTAGCCGTCATGACTCCCAGAAAGCGAGTGTATTGTTCTGATAACGACTTTATTGTCATTCCACTCCACCGCCTTTTGCTTGACATTCCTTTTGGCGGCAGGTAGAATTCCGCCCGCTCAATGATTATTGGTCTTCGCGTCGACATTTCGGCCGAGATAGCTCAGTTGGTAGAGCACGCGACTGAAAATCGCGGTGTCCCCAGTTCGATCCTGGGTCTCGGCACCTCCGCGAAAGCGGTCTTGCGGGCGTGGTTCAGTGGTAGAACGTCTCCTTGCCAAGGAGAAGATCGGGGGTCCGAATCCCCTCGCCCGCTCTTTCAGCGCCCCGGAAACGGGGCGATTGTATCCGGCGACGTAGCCAAGTGGTAAGGCAGGGGTCTGCAAAACCCCCACCGTGGGTCCGAATCCCACCGTCGCCTCTGGTCTTTGTCACCAAGCGGCTTCCTTTAATAAGGAAGCCGCTTTTTTCACCACACGGTTGTCAGGAGGGGACCGAAAAGGCGCGGCCGAACGCCCCGCCTCTACATTCCCGGAACCGCAATTCCCACCCACCCCATCACACTGAGGCCGATCAGAACAATCGTCAGGAAAATCAGTATCGCCACGACGACCCAGGCGAGGAAATTAAACACGCGCCCGTTCACATATTTCCCCATCAACCGGCGATCGTTGATCAGCCGCAGCATGACGATGAGAATTACCGGCAGCACGACCCCGTTCAACGTCTGGCTGGCCATCATCGCCTGCACCAGCGAGGGGATCGGCAGCAGGATGATCGCCGCCCCGATCGCGATCAACGCGGTGTAGGTGCCGAAGAAAACCGGAGCTTGAGAGAAGGACTTGTCCACACCGCTTTCCCAGCCGAACGCCTCGCACACCAGGTAGGCGGTGGAGAGCGGCAGGATCGCCGCGGAGAAAACGCTCGCATTCAGCAGGCCGAAGGCGAAGAGGGTGGAGGCGTACTTTCCCGCCAGCGGCGCCAGCGCGAGGGCCGCGTCCTTGGCGGTTTCGATGTGCTTCCCGGCCGCGAAGATGGTAGACGAACAGGCGATGATGATGAAACCCGCGACGATGATGGCGAAGATCGAACCCACGATGACGTCGATGCGTTCGTAGGCGTAGTCCGCCGGTTTTATTCCTTTGTCGACGATTGACGCCTGCTGATAGAACTGCATCCAGGGGGCGATGGTGGTTCCAATGGCGGTGACGAAAATGGTGACGTACGCCAGCTCGAATTTAAAGGAAGGGGTCACAAAATCCGCCGCCACCTGGGTCCAGTTCGGGTGGGCCATGATCCCCGATGCGATATACGCCAGGTAGATGGCGCTGGCGATCAGAAACACCCGCTCGACGATTTTATAGTTGGCTTTTACGATCAGCAGCCAGACGGCCACGGCCGCGATCGGAACCGACAGGTATTTTGCGACTCCGAAAATTTCCATGCTGGCCGCCACGCCAGCAAACTCACTGACGGTATTGGCGATGTTGGCAAAAACGACGATCGCAATGATGACCGCCGTAGCGCGGAGTCCGAGCGATTCCCGGATCAGATCGGCCAATCCCTTGCCGGTGACCACTCCCAGGCGCGCGCTCATTTCCTGGATCAGGATGAGCGCGATCGCCACCAGGGGCAGCATCCACAACAGCGAGTTGCCGAAATGCGCCCCGGCCACGGAATAGGTGGTGATGCCGCCGGCGTCGTTGTCCACGTTGGCGGTGATAATTCCCGGACCGATTACCGAGAGCAGCAGCAGAAGCCGGATGCGAATCGGCTTCCATCGCATCCACAGGCGCATGGCGTCATTCTCCGAAAAAGATTAATGGTACATGTGGGGCAGCTTTTTCTTCCAGGCGGTCGGGATGATCTTATCCAGCGCGTCGTCGGCGGTGACGATCCCCTGGATCCGCCCCTCGTTATCCACAACCGGCACGGCCAGCAAGTTGTACTTCGACACCGACTGGGCGACATCTTCCTGGCTGTCGTCCAGCTTGACGGCGACTAGACGCTTATGCATGAAATCCCGGATCGGCGTGGTCGGATCGGCCATGACCAGTTCGCGCAGCGATATCACGCCCACCAGTTTCCCGGTCGGCTCGGTGACGTAAACGTAATAGATCGTCTCCGCCTCGCGCGCCGTCCGGCGCAACGTCTCCACGGTTTCACTGGCGGAGAGCGTGGGAGGCACGGCAAAAAACTCCGTGTTCATCAAGCCGCCCGCGGATTCGACCGGGAAGGCGAGCAGTTTGCGGACGTCCTCCGCGTCTTCCCGTTCCATCAGGTTGAGCAGTTCTTTGCTGCGGTCCTGTGAGAACTCGGCCAGCAGGTCGGCCGCTTCGTCGGGAGCCATCTCCTCCAGCACGTCGGCCACCTTTTCGTCGGGCATCGTCTCCAGCAGCCGCGCCTGGAAATCCGGTTCCACCTCCTCGAGGGTGTCGGCTACCGTGCTGACGTCTAGTGTCCCGAGCAGCTTGTCGCTTTCGGGGCGGGTCAGGTCGGAGATGATCTCGGCCAGGTCGGCCGGATGCAATTCGGAGATCTTATCCCCGGAAACTTTCAACCGCATCGGCTGGTCGCCTTGCAGCAACTCTACGTTGTCCCAGGAGATGGTACCGCCCGGCTTCGGTTTCCCGCTTCGGCGTTCCCACCATTCTGATAACCCGGGCCACAGGCGGCGGAGCAGGCCCAGCCGCCCGATGTCGACGTTGGCGACGTAAAAATGGTTGTTAACCCGCGCGATTTCCAGATCGTTGACGCGCACGACGCGCACGCCGTCGGTGTCGATGATCTGTTTGTCGAGCACATCGCGCGCGAGGTATAGATCCTGCTCCGCCACCGCGTAGGGCGTCACCTCGGCCCGGCGTTTGGAAAGCGGGATGGACGGCGCCAACAGGACGGCCACCTGGTCCATCGGGATGATCGTTTGCTGCTTCCCCGCGCGCACGACGATCGCGACGATCTGCGGGTGGACCATATCGCCGCGGTGCGCGGCAATAATATCTTCCAGGCTGCCGACCGGAACACAATCGACGTCGACGACCGGCCTGCCGATCAGGGTGCTGATGTAAGGCATGGAATCACCTCGGGCGCGAATATGCCCCGGAGGACGGGGGATTGGGTCGCAGGAGAGCGAGCGCCACTTTTTTCTCCGACCGGCATTTTCTGCCGTCGACCCGACCGGGATCGAGTCCTCCCCCAAAACCCCCTACACTTCCCGCGGAAGGACTGTCAAAAATTTTTTGTTTTTTCCTTCGTTCGGTGACAGAGGGGGAATTAAAAATCCCCAGTGCTCAACCGGGGATAGTAAACACGCACAAACGTGTTTATTCGATCACCCACACTGGTTGAGCTTTGGCACTGCGTAGCGTATGAAACCGGTTTCCCGGTCCTAGCCGCTTCGGACAAAGCCTTAATCCGGCTTTGCCTGGTCTACCCTTTGGTGTCTCTCGACTTTTCAGGGCAGCGGCCTGTGTCTCGCGCAGACGCCTCGCCTAACGAGGGTTTAATTTCAAAAATTATAGGTTCGTAAAAGACCGATGTCAAGAGGTAAAACCCTATTTACATAAAATTCCCCGGCGGATCAATCCATCGGAGGGGAGCAGTCCTCCGCCCCCTTACCGGGTTATAACCCCCTTTCCACCAAGAATTGTCCGAGTTGAAAACAGGTTAATTGAAATCGCCGGATACGTCCTACGCATTGGGTTTTTCTATGATCGGCAATCCTCAGTGGAACTGAAAAAGCCGGTATTCTGGAGTTTTATCCGATTAAGGCTGTTCATCTCATTCGAGTGTCATAGATTGATGTCTCCAGGTCGCATTTTTACCAGATTTCGAATGGTTGGTTTTTCCGTCAGATTGCCGGAAGATGCACGCAGCCGGTCAGCAGGGATAGATCGTGGTCGATCTCCGTCACGGTATGCTAAGTTGCAGTTTCGTATAAAACACATACAATAGCGTATGAGTGGAATTAACCGGCGGATTCGGTTTTTTCACGCTTTTTCATAAAGTGGTGGATATTCGATGGAAGAAAAAGCAAGCATCCCATGGCCTCCCGGTGAAAGAAAAATTCTTGCTTTTTTTGGAGGGAAAAATGAATGAACTGCCGCGCGGCAAGCCGCGCGGTATCAAGGCTGTAGGGAACCGCTATAGCAATCGGAGTTGCTCTGCGTATATGCGGACATACTCTTTCGTACGACCCTGGCTTGCCACATACCTTCGTA
>JBEKLP010000025.1:0-34257 GCA_050010135.1 Anaerolineales bacterium | reverse complement strand
CCAGCCTCCCCCGACGGATCGGGAAGAAAATATTGCCGGACAAGGAACATTCCATCGACGCAAGTCCCGGTGCCGATTAAAAACGCAAGCGTTCCGGTTCCCCCGGCCAAACCGGTTGTCTCGGTGTCCATGAACACCATATTCGTGAGATTTGTCTCGCGGGGAATTTCCATAAAATCCGGCAGCGGAGAATATGGAAGAAAATCCAGAAGGCTCTGATCTCCTTGGCGGACATCTGGTCCGTAGCGGTATTCAGCCAAATAAAAAATTCCATCCGGTCCGGGAACCGCCTGCCCAGGCCAATCGGCGGGCAGCAGGGCCGCCTTCTGGCGCGGCGGAGAGAGTGACGAAGCCGGTTTCAATCCGGCATGGCGCAGACGGGCGCGGAGCGCGTGGAGATCTTTCATAAAATCTTCGTAAAAAATTCGGCGTAAGATTGCAGATCGCGGCGTAAGCTTTTCATAAAAAATAGAGACACTCCGGCATTATACGATGAACATACATCCTTTCCCATGACATTCGGCCGTGACAACCCGGAGGAAATGCTCTACTATATTTATAAAGAAGGAATCCCGTCAGAAACATTCCTTCCTCTTTGGGTAAGCCTCCGTCGGGCGCAGCTCGGCGGAGGTTTTATTTTTGTCAATCGCGGACGCCGCATATTGCCACATTCGAAAGAGTGTTGTATTCTATGCGCCATGCGACAGTCCGGACAAAACATTGGGAGGAGATCGGTTCTCGCATTATGAGACGCTGGCTGGTAATCTGTTTTTTTGCCCTCGCACTCGGTGGATGCGCCCCTTCAAGTATGCCGGTGGGCGACGTCTATTACCAGGATGATTTTTCCAACTCCGCCAGCGGCTGGGACCGCGCCACTGGAGCCGACGGTGTGACGGATTACGCCGGCGGAATGTACCGGATCTTCTCCGCCACTTCCGATTACTACATGTGGGCGACCGCCCACCGGGATTTTCCCAACGACGTGCGGATCGATGTGGACGTGACCAAGAAAGCAGGCGCCGATCAGGACGTGTTCGGCGTGCTATGCCGCTATCGGGACGAGAAGAACTTTTACATCCTGATGATCTCCGGCGACGGCCAGGCCGGAATCGCCAAGCGGACTTCCGGCAGCGATCTGGAGATGCTTTCGGGAACCTCGATGAAAACCGATCCAAGCATCCACCCGGGGCCGGCTGCCAACCATCTCCGCGCGGACTGCGTCGGTGATAAGCTTTCTCTCTACGTCAACGATACCTTGGTCGCCTCCGCGGCAGACTCGGATTTTTCCGGTGGCGACGCCGGACTCTGGCTGGGAACCTACGATCAGCCCGGCACAGATCTCTACTTCGATAATTTCGTCGTCCGCAAACCATAAACCCCAACCTTTCCTTCCTCTCCCCTCCCTCTCCCTCCTTCCCGTAAAACGGGGAGGAGGGAGAGGCTAGGAGAGGGTGGATGGGATGGCCCTCTCATGACGTAAAAGCAACTATGAAAATCTTTTTCGACATGGTCGGTTGCCGGGTGAACCAGGCGGAGATTGACGCCATGGCGGAGGAAGCGCGCGCGCTCGATCATGAAGTGACCGGCCGTGTGGAAGAAGCCGATCTCATCCTGATCAACACCTGCACGGTGACGCGCGAAGCGGAACGCGACAGCCGGCAGAAAGCCCGTTCCGCGCATGCGCGCAACCCCGCCGCGCGCCTCGCGCTTACCGGCTGCTGGGCGACGATGGAGCCGGAGCGCGCCGCCGCGCTGCCCGGCGTGGTTCGAGTGATTCCCAATACAGAAAAAGACCGCACCATATCCATCCTTCTTGACGGAGAAGAAAAATCCAGTGCCATCCGCCGGGATCGTTCGCCTGATGGACACCGACGCCGGACCCGTGCCTATATTAAGGTACAGGACGGCTGCGACAACGCGTGCACGTATTGCGTCACGCGACTGGCCCGCGGGCCGATCCGCAGCCGGAGTGCGGATGACGTCGTGGAGAATATTCTCGCCGCGGAAAGCGCCGGCGCCAAGGAAGCGGTGCTAGCGGGCGTGCACCTCGGCGCATGGGGCAAAGACCTGGGATTGGAATTCGGGCTGGAGCGGCTGCTCGAAACAGTCCTGATGAAAACCACAATTCCGCGCGTCCGTCTCTCCTCGCTCGAGCCTTGGGAAGTTCGCCCGGAATTTTTCCGCCTGTGGCGGGAGGCACGCGTATGCCCGCATCTGCACCTGCCGCTGCAATCCGGCTGCGCAGCAACGCTGCGCCGGATGGCGCGGCGCAGCTCGCCGGAGGATTTCGCACACATCGTCGATGCCGCACGCGCGGCGATTCCCGACCTGGCGGTGACCAGCGACCTGATGGTCGGCTTCCCCGGTGAAAGCGAATCGGAGTTTCGCGACAGCCTTGAATTCGTGGAACGCATGGGCTTCGCGCGTCTGCACATCTTTCGCTTCTCGCCGCGCCCGGGCACCGCGGCGGCGGCAATGAAAGACGTCGTCCCGCCGGATAAGATCCGCCGGCGTGCAACGCTCCTCCGCAAGACGGCCGACCGCGCGGCGGATGCATTCGCGCGCGGTTTCCTCGGCCGCGAGATGGACGTGCTGTGGGAGGCGGATACGCGCTGCGGCCTGCGCCATGGGCTGACCGGCAACTTCCTCCGCGTCCGCGTTAAATCGGAAACGATCGCGCCCAATACCTTCTCGCGCGTGAAGCTGACAGCCGTCGAACGGAGCGAGATGGTGGGCGAATCGGTACCTTAAGTTTAAATGCCTGATCCGAGGACACGGAATTCACGGAATAAAACACGGATTACACCGAGCTTTTAAATCATTCTTTTTCCGTGTCTTCGGTTCTTTTCGGTGTATTCCGTGTACTATTCCGTTCGAGGATTATGGATAATCTGAGACTCCACGGACAAGCTCCCTTTCGCATCGCCGTGCTGCACGGCGGGCCCGGTGCGCCGGGCGAGATGGCACCGGTGGCAAAGGAGCTTGCGCGCGAACGCGGCGTACTGGAACCGCTGCAGACGGCGGACGCGCTGGAAGGCCAGGTGCAGGAATTGCGCGAGGTTTTGGAAACGCGGGCCAATCTTCCCGTCACGCTGACTGGCTGGTCGTGGGGCGCCTGGCTTGGCTACATCCTTGCCGCACGGTACCCGGAGATCGCGCGCAAGCTCATCCTGGTCGGCTGCCCGCCGTTCGAAGACCGTTACGTCGCCCGGATTCAACCCACGCGCATGCGCCGGCTCACACAGGATCAAAGGCGCGAGTTGGAGGATATAACCGTCGCGCTTGAAAATCCCTCGACGAAGGATTCAAATACGCTGCTGGACCGTTTCGGAGCAATTATGACTGCGGCGGATTCCTTCAACCCACTGCCCGACGAGGAAGAGGAAATCCCGGTTCAATTTGATATCCATCAACGGGTATGGTCCGCAGCCGCGGCAATGCGCGCCTCGGGCGAGCTGCTCGAGCTCGGACCGCAGATCCGTTGCCCGGTCGTCGCGGTCCACGGTGATTACGATCCGCATCCGGCGGAGGGTGTTCAACATCCCCTGGCATCCGTCTTGAAGGATTTCCAATTCATCCTGCTGCCCAAATGCGGCCACGCACCATGGCGGGAACGGGAGGCGAGGGAGAAGTTTTTTGAGATTCTATTTACTGAGATAGGATGATGTCCCTTTGAAATGGGAATATATTATTTTATTTTACGTATATTCTCTCTGTAGATCCGTAGTTTCTCAAATAATCTTCTACGAAGAACACGAAGGGCACGAAGGTTTTTTTAAACATTCTTCGTGTCACTTCGTGACCTTCGTGGAAAATGTTTTTCAACTCCTATTAATATCCGCCGGGATTTCGCCCATCGGGATGGTTTTCTCGCGGTACAATATCCATAGCCAGAACCTTGACAAGGACAAAATGGATATCGAATTCTCCGGTTATCATCATCGCACCCCGTACTTCCATGCAGTGTATATTGCGTATCGTCCAACGTTCCGGATGTTCGCCAGTCGTGCCTTCTTGGCAGTCGCTCTCGCTTCGCTTTATCTCGTCTATCAACTGAACCTGTCGCCGGACCGGACTCTTCCGTTGCTGGCGCCCACCCGCCTTGTGTGGCATATCGCGGCGATTTTGATTTTTTTCCTTCTGTTGGCGGAACCCTTCCTCGCTCCGGTCTACGTCGCGATACGACTCTGGCGAGATCCATCGGTTCAGGTCGAATGGCAGGGACGGGTGAACACCCGGGGAATCACCTTTTCCGCTTCCGGTCGAATTATCCTTTGGAATTCATTCCGCGAAATAATCCTCGAACCGGATGGAATTATTTTTAAAACCGGGCCAGCCGGGTTTTTATCGCTGCCGCGGAATTTTTTTCACAGCGATTCCGATTGGCAGCGATTCTGCAGGCTCGCTGAAACAAAAGTCCACTCGAGAGCAATCCCGGGCAAGACACCGGATCTCAGAAAGTAAAGGATGGAATTGAAATGAAACCGTCAAGGCGCCTTCCGTTACGTTGGATTTATCTTCTTGCAGCCGGATGTGTCTTATCCGCATGTACCTTTCCCAATCCATCACCGGTCGCCAATCTTTCCTCTCCCACTCAAACCAATGCGGTTGCCCCAACCACTCTGCGGATGACTTCCTCGCCCACAATCCAACCGGTAATCACGTTTACGAACACCGATACCCGACCCACCGCCACCCTCCCGCCCCCTACCAGCACTGTACCTTCCGTCCCCACTCTTCCCTCTCACACACCGACCGATATGACCGTCCAAGTGTTTCTCATCGCCGTGGAAGATCAAGGCCGTTCCGGCGTATTCGTGGGTTGTGGGGACAGCGCCGTCGCCGTACCCATGCACGTTCCGTACACCACCGGCATCCTGCGTGCGGCGCTCACATCGCTGTTGGGGATCCACGATCAATTTTACGGAGAATCCGGGCTTTACAACGCGCTTTATCAATCCCATCTCACCGTGGGGGATATCACCATCAATTCCGGGACGGCGACGATTCACCTTGACGGCACGCTCACGCTGGGTGGCGAATGCGATTCACCGCGTGTGGAAGCGCAATTGAAACAGACCGCGCTCCAATTCTCCACCGTGCGTTCCGTCTCAATCTTCATCAATGACCGCCCGCTGGAGGATTTGCTTTCGGGCAGATGAGATCTCCTCCGATAAACCCAAACTCAACCGACGGTAAATATTCTCGAACGGCAAATGATGATTTATATGTCATCCCCGTCCCCGGCATAGCGGCCGAGGAGCACGAAGAGCGCGAAGTTTTTTTAATAATTCTTCGTGTTCCTTCGTGACCTTCGTGGATATATGTTTTATCACTTCCTATTAAAATCCGCTGGGCTTTCCCCCCACTTGTCGGTCTTCCACTTTCGCACTTCGCTCGCGTAGGCATTATCGCGCAGCCAGTCTTGGGCGCGGTTGATGAGCGCATAAATCGCCCGGGTATCCTCCGTCCGCGGAATTTTCGTATTGCAGTGTTTTTCCTTCACCCAACGGATCGCCTGGATCGAATCGCTGTACACCGGCCAGGCGAGACCGCGTTCCTTTAAATACATCAGCGCATGGACGATCGCCAGGAACTCGCCGATGTTGTTCGTACCGTTCTTGACCGGCGCTTGCCGGAAAACCTCGCGCCCTTTTCCGACATGCACGCCGCGGTATTCCACCGGCCCGGGGTTTCCCGGACAGGAAGCATCCACCGCGATCGAATCCGGCGGCGGGACGTCGCCGCCCGCCCGGCTGAGCTTGGCCGCGCGGGTATTCCCGGCGCGGAAATCCTCGTAGCGGCCGTGGAACGCCTGCTCGGCCAGCTCGCGGGATTCAAACGCCTTGTAGCGGGCGTCGATATATCCGTTCACCTGTGCCGAGCATTCCTTCCACGAGGTGAATATTCCCCGCTTGCGGCCTTTCCAGACGACATAGAATTTTTCTTTGGTCATGGACTGTCCACCCAAAATATATCCGTTTGGTCATGCAATGGAATAAGTACACGGAATCCACCGAATGAAACGGAATACACGGAATCGGATACGGATAATCATACACTATGGCCAATTCACCCCGCTTTGGCGCCATCCGAAAAACAAACCACTGCCTCACTGCGGAAAACCACGCCGCGAGGTTACAAAGCCAGTCCTCGGCCAATGGGCCGAGGGTAAGCCGCGGCAAACGAAGGCCGACCTAACCCCTCTCTCAAGAATATTCCCATACATAGTTTTAATTTTTTATTTCCTCCCCTTCCCATAATGGGAAGGGGAGGTAAGGTAGGATTAGGTTAACCCCGCGCCGTTTGTCGCGCAGATCGCATCATGCGGTCGACCCAAGTGGAGACGACGCGGTATACCGTCAGGAACCATACGCTTCCGCCGGTTATCAAATAGGCCAGCATCGCCCAGGGTTGCGCGCTGTCGCTGCCGCTGGTGATCCCGTGGATCAGCACAAGCAGGAAGGTGAGGAAACTCAGATAGTGGATCAGCCGCCAGACGCGCGGAGTGAGCGAACGCCGGACGTAATAGGATAATCCAACGAGAACGAGCGTGTAGAAACCGATCTGGCCGATGCCCACCCAAAAAGGACGATAAAGAGGGTTGGAAAACGGGACCAGCACTTGGACCACCGAGAAACCGATATACCGGTCGCCGGTGAGGATGAGACCATGAAAGAGCGCGAAGGCGATGCCCAGCAGACTTACGAATTGGTGAACGTCTACGGCCGCCGGTCCGCCGGGCCAAACGCGCGAAATTTTGCCGGTGATGAGGAGTCCGAAAATCATCGAGAGCCACAAGAGCAGATATGCCACCCAGGCGCTCGAGCGCGCCAGGTACCAGTACACTTTCGGCTCCGGACCGAGCAGGGATCCGGTCAGACCGGGAATCGCCGCCGGGAGCAGCAGCACCACCGCGAAGGCACCCGCGACCGAGGCGAGTAGCAGCGCCATCAGGGTGAAGAACCCCATGACCGGAATTTTGTCGAGGTTTGGAACGTTGGATCGATTTTTCATGATAGGTCTCTTGTCTACGTCCTCTCCGCCATCCGCGCCCGTCTCTCAATTACGGAAAGCCGGGAAGGGAAAGTTTAATTCCAAATGTAGTCCGAAAACCGCCGGCTGTAGACTATCCGCCGGTCGTCCAGCACCAGCATTCCCGCAAGCTCAGGGTGCCCTTCGATCCAGGCGGTCCCCTCCAGGGAGCCGAGAATGAGCGCCGCCTTGGCGCCGGCCTCCGCGCGGCTCGCGCTGGGCGCGATCACCGTGGCGGCGAGCACGTCGGTCTCCGCGCACTCTCCCGTGCGCGGATCGATGATGTGATGGCGCATCCGTCCGGATTGAATCCACTTGCGGTAATCCCTTCCGGAGGTGGCCACGCCGCCGGCGGGGAGCGCAAGCGTCAGGAGCAGACTATTTTCCGCGAACGGATTGCCCACCCCGATCGGCCAGGGCGAGCCGTCGGCGCGGCGACCGCTGACGGAAATGTCGCCGCCGGCATCGATCAGCGCGGATCCGTACCGACCCAACCGCGCCGCTGTCCGGTCGGCCGCCCAGCCTTTGGCGATCCCGCCCAGGTCCAGCCGCGCTTCCTCTGGTACTCCGATCCTTCCCAGTGAAGGGTCGCTGCGGAGTTTCCGCCAATCCGGGATCCGGATCCTTATGCGGGTTTCCGTCGTAGGGGAAAAATTCCCGTCCTCGAACGATCCCTCGTATCCGGCGGCTTGCAGCGCCTCCCGCACGAGCGGGGTGACCAACCCGCCGGTGTACTCCGCCGCGCGAATTGATTCTGCCAGCACGGCACACAACGTCGGACTGGCCCGGAGATTTTCCCCCGAAGAACACGGCAGGCGGTTGATTTCGCTGTCCGCTCGGAACCGGCTGAGTGCGGACTCCCAATCCTCAAACAGCCGCGGGAGTTTATCCAGCTCGGCGGCGTTCACAATTTCGTCACCGTCCAGGACAGCCGTTATCCTGCTGCCCATCGCTTCAAAAACTTTTGTTGTCATAAAATGATCACTTCCGGGAAGATCGCGTAATCGCCACCGCGCCCGGCGCTTGGGCCGGAGCCACGACCCTTCGAAGCGCCTGTTGCGAAGCCGGCGGGTTGACTGCAGAAGTATTCGGGTTCACAACCGGTCCGAAGGAAGATCCGTTGGGTTGCACCAAGGTCGGCAGCGGTTGGTTGAGCAAATCCAGAATCGCCGGATCTTGAATGGAACCGCTTCCGGCTTTGCTCCCGGATCCGAACAGGGATAGCAGTATCCATCCCCCGAGCGTGCCGGAGACCGCCGCCGCCGTGATCAGAAATTTGGTTCCGCTTAGGTTCGTTTTGGGTGCCATGATTTCCTCCCGCTAATCGTCGCCGCCATCCTGTTCGCGTCCTGCAGAGGAGTCCGAACCGGCCGCGCTGGAAAAGCCCGCCCCATTGTAGAGAATCTGGCCGCTGTTCGCATCGATGTAGATCTTTCCTGTGTTGAATGTCACTTCATAGGCGACCGCTCCCTGGAAGCTCACCAGTTCAGGGAGCCGGACCAGATAAGAATTGGGAGCAGCCGATTGCGCGAGGTAGATCGCCAGATCCGGCGAGACCGGATACTGCGTCGCGGTCGGTTCCGGTGCGAGCGTGGAAGTCGCGCTTGCCGCCGGATCGGTCGCTTGCAGCTGGGCGTTGGCCTGATCGATCATCGCCTGGTAAGTAGCTTCGCGCTCTTGCAGTTGGGCCAGCAGTTGCGGATCGAGGGTCGGGCTTGCGGTCGCCGCCTGCCCCCACTGCCTGATGCTTATTGCCGCGCCGATGAATACCAGCACGAACGCGGTAAGCGCGACGGATAAAAATAATGCAATTCGCTGCGACATAAGACCTCCCGAAGAAATACCTTGCATTTTTTCTTTTGATCAACCTTACTTATCTCAAAAATGCATTGGAGTTTGATTGACGGGAGGAAAGTCTTTTCCAATCCAATTCCAATCTTGCGGAATATGATGGAGTTATCGGTAAAAATGATGAGGAACCAATCGGTTGATCCGGTGTCCGCTTTGAGTGGGACGGCGGTCCATCCATGTCCGAGCCCGCCGAAGGAAGGATCGGGTATTATTAATCCTGCCATGCGTATTCTGCTTATCGAAGATGATTCCCGCCTTCTGCGCCTGGAAAAACAGGTGCTGGAAGAGGAAGGGCACACGATCGACACCGCCGCCGACGGCGATACCGGGCTGGAGCTGGCGCTGCGGGGAACATACGACGTGGCCGTGATCGACTGGATGCTTCCCGGCCGGGACGGCCCGGCCATTTGCCGCGCCGTCCGCGCGGCGCATCTGCCCACCGCATTGCTACTGCTCACTGCGCGCACGCAGTTGGAAGACCGCGTAGCCGGGCTCGACAGCGGCGCCGACGACTATCTTTCCAAACCCTTCGCGTTCGACGAATTGCTCGCGCGCATCCGGGCTCTCTCGCGCCGGTTTCTCGACCCGGCGGGCGATTCGTTCGAGCTGCGCGCGGGCGATCTGGTGATGGACCTGCGCGCCCACACCGCTCGCCGCGGCGACTTGCCGCTGGAGCTCTCCGCCACCGAGTGGAAATTGCTCGAGTACTTGATGCGGCATCCGGGCCAGTCGCTCACCCGCGGGCAGATCCTCGATTACGTCTGGTCCTTCGAGTGCGACGTGCAGCCGACATTGGTGGACGTGTATATTTCCTATCTGCGCGCCAAACTCCGCCGCCCGGGCTTTCCGGACGCGGTGGAAACGGTGCGCGGGGTCGGTTATCGGCTGAGGGCGTGATGATCCGTTTTCTCCGTCTCCGCCTCACCCTGCTCTACCTCCTCGGAGCGTTGCTCCTGGTAGCCGCCGTAGACTCGGCGGTGTATCTCCTCCTGCAAAAACAAAATCAAACTTCGATCGACATCGCCTTGGAACACCGCGCGGCGCTGGCATTGCACGAGGTGGGCGAGCCGCTTCCGGCCGCGGTCGCGCGGGGCGAGCAGGAATGGTATGCCGGACGCGGCAGCGTGCCGACGATCGCGGCCGCTCCAACCAGCGGTGAAAACAGCGAGACTGAAGGATATGGGAATGGGGAAGCCACCCCGGCATCCACCGCTGGCTCCGCCGCCGTGTGGCAAACCGGCGAGCCGGAATTCGACGCGGAACTTTCGCCCATCACCTTGGCAGCGATTCGCATGGACGGCGGATCGGACATCATCACCGGCGGGAAGAATCTATCCATCCAAACGGAATCCGTTTCAGCGGCGCTTCAAAACGGTTTGGATTTTCGGACCGTTGAAGATTCCTCCGGAGGCCGGATCCGCGTACTCACCCTGCGCCTAATCGGGGTGCCGGGCTATTCGGCGCTGCAAGCCGGCCGGTCGCTGACAGATCAGGACCGCACCATGGCCAATCTGGCGATGGTTCTCCTGGAGGCGGGCGTCGCCTTCGCGGCCGTGTTGAGCGCCGTTTCCTGGTGGCTTTCGGGACGCGCACTGCGTTCGGCGCAGGAGGCGTGGGATAAACAGCAGGCTTTCATCGCCCACGCCGGCCACGAACTGCGGACGCCGCTGACGATGATCCGCGCCGCGGCGGAGGTGACCCAGCGCAAGCTGCCTGCGGGCGACGGAAGGCGCGAGCCGGTCGGGGAGATCATCTCGGAAACAGATCGAATGAACCAGCTGGTCGGGGATCTCCTGCTGCTTTCCCGGCTCGATGCCGGAGTGCTGCCTATGGAACGGGAACCGGTCGACCTGGCACCGATGGTGGAGGAGATCGCGCGCTCCTTCGGCCGCGTAACTGCTGATCGCAAGGTGGCCATGCAGGCAGGGCTGATTACAGGCCGTGCAATCGGATCGGAGAACCGCCTGAGGCAGGTGCTCCTAATCGTACTCGACAACGCACTCCGGCATGCGCCGGAAGGAAGCGCGATCGAAATCGGGAGCTCCGCCGCGGGGAAGAAAATATTGCTGACAGTCCACGATCACGGCAAGGGCATCTCTCCCGAGGATTTGCCGCACGTGTTCGAACGGTTTTACCGTGGACGCGGCGAGGGCGCCGAAGGCGGCAGCGGGTTGGGCCTGGCGATTGCTAAGGAATTGGTGGAGGCGATGCGCGGAAAAATCCGGATCGCAAGTGAGCCAGGTTTTGGAATGACGGTGACGATTGAACTCGAGGCGGCAGGATAAAGATCGTAATCGGCATCGTTTGTAAAATAATCACGGACGAAAACCGAACTAACCCTTCCCCAAAGGAAAAACCACATTCAAGTTCGTATCTTTTTTCCCTCCCCTTCCCTTAAGGGAAGGGGAGGGTCTGGGGTAGAGTTAAGTCAGCGGGATGGTACGCGCGATCCTCCGCCTTTTGGCGTGCCATCTTTCCCCGTTTGCCGCTCTCCGGTATAATGCGGCCCGATCTCATTCTAGAAAAGGCAGCAATCCATGATTGACGTAAACGACCTCCGCAAGGGAGTGACCTTCGAGCTCGACAAGCGGCTCTACAAGGTCCTCGAATACTCGCATAACAAACCCGGCCGCGGCAACGCCACCATCCGGACGCGGATCCGCGACCTGCGCACCGGCAACATCGTGGAAAAAACCTTCCAATCCGGCGACCGGGTGCAGGATATCCGCCTGGACCATCATCAAGCCCAGTATCTTTATTCCGACGGCAATCTGTTCCACTTCATGGACACTGAAAGCTACGACCAGCCGGCCATCCCTGCGGTGATCGTGGGCGAAAACGCCCCGTTCCTCAAGGAAGGTTTGGAAGTAAAGCTCACCTTCCACGATTCGGAACCCATCGACCTGGAACTGCCCGCGTCGGTGGATCTCAAAGTGGTCGCTGCGGAAATGGGCGTCAAAGGCGATACCGCCACCGGCGCAACCAAGAACGTCACGACCGAAACCGGCCTGAAGGTGATGGTCCCGCTTTTCGTTTCCACCGGCGATACGATCCGGGTGGACACCCGCACCGGAGATTACCTCACCCGCGCCTAAATCATGCGCGCACCCTACGGAAAAGAATGTTTCTATTATTACCAGGATTTTTATCGCGGACGATCCGTGATGGAATGCCGCTTGCTGGGAACGCACGGCGGATGGGCGCCGAAGCTCTGCAAAGACTGCCCGGTTCCCGCAATCCTCGCGGATAACGCCTGCCCGAATATGACTCTGCGCGGCGAAGCGGTATCGGGATTATTCGGCTTGGGTCGCCGCGTAAAAGTGACGGCCTACTGCCGGCAGATGGACCGGGTTGTCGCCGATCCCCACATCGGTTGCAGCGAATGCCACCGGGGTTTGCAGGAGATTCTTCCGCCATTGTAGCGGATAGACCAACGCAGTATGTCATTCCGAGGAGCCCTGAAAGGGCGACGAGGAATCGCTAACGAGTAGAAAAGAAAAACCTGACTCCATGAAATGCGTCACCGATTCCTCGCCCCTACGGGGCTCGGAATGACATTTATTAGGGGAGTATATTCTCAGCCATGATCTCCGCCATCCTCTTTGATCTGGACGGAACGCTGCTAGAAAACGACATCCACCGTTTTCTCCCCGCCTATCTGCAATCCCTGGGCGAATTCATGGCGCCCCGCCTCGATCCGTCGCGCCTGACGGATGCATTGATGGCCGGGACACAAGCGATGCTTCGCAACGATGATCCGGAGATCACGCTGCAGCAGGCGTTCGACGCGGTCTTTTTTCCGATGGTTGGATTGAATCGGGCGAGTCTAGGACCCGATTTCGATCGGTTCTACCGGGAAGAGTACCCGCTGCTGAAAGGCCCATCCCGTCCGGTGGACACAGCGGCGCGCGCGGTGGAATGCGCCTTCGCCCGCCGCTGGAAGGTGGTGGTGGCCACCAATCCGCTCTTCCCGATGGTGGCGATGGACCGGCGCCTGGAGTGGGCCGGGATCGATCCGGCCGGCACGCCATTCGATCTGGTGACGTCCTACGAGACCATGCATTTTGCCAAGCCGCGCCCGGAATATGTAGCCGAAGTTCTGGGAAGGATCGTCGCCCAGCCGGCCGAGGCGGTGTTTGTCGGTAACGATCCCTCGGAAGATATTGCTCCGGCGCGGGCGCTGGGTCTGGCTTCGTATCGAGTCCGCGGGGAAAAGGAAGCGGCGTCGGATACGGCGCCCGGAGAAGGATCGATGCCGCAGCTTGCCGCAAGCCTCGCGGTGGAAAACGGCGATCCGGGAATTTTCCTCCCCTCCGAAACTTCCCCATGCGCGCTACCCGGCCTGCTCTCCGGGCACCTGGGCGCTCTCCTGTTTTTTTTCAGTCTGAGTACATGGCCATCCTGTCCGGCGGAAGAAGGATGGGGACCGGTCGAGATCGCCTGCCATCTGCGGGACGTGGAGCGGGAGATCACCCAACCGCGGTTGAAAAAAATGGTCGCTGAAGAGAATCCCTATCTGCCCGCGGTGGAATCCGACCAGTGGGCTGAAGAGCGGAACTACCGGTCGCAAAACGGTCCGGAGGCGCTGCAGGAGTTCACCCGCGCGCGAAAGGAGACGATCGCGCGATTGCGCGGTCTTTCCCCGGCGGATTGGCAGCGCCCGGGGCGGCACGCGCTCTTCGGACCGACCACGCTGGCCGAACAGGCGCAATTTTCCGCGCGCCACGATCTTCTGCATATCGAACAGTTGCAAGGTGCGCTGGCCGTCTGCGGCCAATGATTCACCCGCGGTGCATGCCGCCGAACATTGCGATTCCAATCGGTTGGATTTATAATCGAAATATCCAGGGGGAAAAACTCGCGGGATAATCCCTTCAAGGTTTTTCCTCTCAACCAATAATTCCGTTTGGAAGCGCAAGGAGTGCTTCGGCTTTACATTTCTTCCTTATCCCTAAACCGGCGGTTTTTTCGATAGCGTCCATACAACTGGACGATTCGCGAAGCCGCCAAAGCCGCGTTGTTTTTTTCCGCAAGGACGGGCACTGCGTTTCGATGGATTTAAGGGGGATACAATGAACCGCTGGAACACATCGCAAAAACATCGTTTCTATCTCTCTCTGCGACCGCGATGGGATTCCATGACGTCGCCGATCGCTTTTCCGGCAACCGGTCCCGCCGGAAAATTATTCCCTTCCCCCGATAATCATTCCTTCTTTCTGGTAAGTATTCCGACGGGTTTTATACCAGGCTGCAATTCCGCGCCCTCTTAGCGCGGCGCATTGGAGGAGCCATGCCTTTTTTCCCCCGGTCCGTTCTCCGTGTTCTCCCGATCTTTTTCCTCATCAGCGCGGTGGGACTTGCGCTCCCGGCGGAAAAGGTCCGCTCACAAGGGACGGCCACCACGCTGCAAATCGTCAAACTGGATACCAGCGCCTTCCCGGAAATCCGCGTCCAGGTTCTGATGCTGGATCCGAACGGAGCCACGGCGGCAATCCCCTCCAATCAGAATCTCACCCTATCGGAAAACAGCCGCTCGGTGGAATTTGCCGTGGAGCAAAAGGAACTCGGCGCGGAAATCGGATTCCTCATGGATGCCGGGACGGGGCTGTATAGCGGCGGAGCCGGCGGCGCGACGCGCCTGCAGGAAATGAAAGACGCCATCCAGGAACTCACCCAGGATCCGCTGCTCCTCACCGGGAAGGACGTCTTTTACGTCGTCGCCCAGGAACCCCGCGGACCCATCACGATGGTAACGCCGGATACTCAAGCGACTAAAATTCCGACGATCCTCGGACAGTACAATCCGCAAATCACCTATCAGTACGCTTATCTTCTCGACGGGGTGAATTCCATGCTGGATTGGTTCGCCAAGGAAAATTCCTCCGGGATAGGACGCGGGCAGGCCATCATTGTTTTTTCCGGATCGATGTTCGTCGACCAAAAATATCCCCTGAAAACCATCGCCGACAAAGCCAAAGCCATGGGCGTCACTGTCCATACCGTGCTCATCCGATCTTCCCTGGCTCAGCAGGAGACCCTCCAAAACCTCGCGGATCAAACCGGTGGACAGTTCTTCTACCTCGGCTCGGAAGGGCCTTCCAGCCTTTCGGGATTGAAAGCGCGCCTGATGGGAATCCGCAACCAGTTCATTCTCACCTACCGGTCTCCCAACGCCGAGAGCGGAACCCGGGTGGTCTCCCTCGCGCTCGCCTACGGCCAGGGCGAAAAACCGGCGTTGGCGCAATACACGATCGATCTCAAGCCTCCCGTGGCCGTGATCCTCTCTCCGGGCAACGATCAATCGGTGAGCCCGGAGAAATATAAGCCGACCGAGAATCCCAAAGCCACCCCGGTTTCGGGAATCGTGGTGACCGGAACGGTATCCTGGCCCGACGGCCATCCGCGCAACATCAAACAAGCGACGTTGCTCGTCAACGGAAATCCCGAAGCGGTCCTGGACGGCCCGAAGGAACCATTAACCTTCGTATGGAATCCCTCCAAGGAAAATTCCTCCGGCCCTGTCACCCTGCAGATTCAAATCGAGGACGAATTGGGGTTGACCGGTCTGAGCGACCAGATCGTCGTGCGTATTACCTCCGGCGCCGCCTTTTCGCTGTGCAAAGCCGGGAGTTCCTCGCCGCTATGCAAACTCTCGGCTTCCAACCTGCTGCCGTACCTCTCGATTCTCATCGCCCTCGCCGCCGTGGGCTTGGTAGTGGTTTTCCGCAGGCAGGTGGCCGGGACAGCCGGGGAAGTGGCCGGCGCCGCCACCAACTTTTTCCAGGAAGTAGGGGAGACGCTGCGCTTTAAAAAACGCTCCGGTTCTGCGAAAGCGATCCTGGTGGATCTGGACGGAAACACCGGCACCGGCCGGACCTCCTTTGATTTGTTCGGCACGACCTCCATCGGGCGGTCCAAGAAAAACGCCGATCTGATTTTCCAAGCCATCCAGTCCAATAGTCCGATCAGCCGCTTGCATTGCACCATCCTGGAAGAAGACGGAAGTTTCTTCGTCCGCGACGACCAAAGCGCAAACGGCACCTATCTCAACGGACTAAGGATGGTTCCGATGGAACGCTATCCGCTGAAAGAGGGGGATGAGATTCAATTGGCCAACCCGAAAAAGGGCGGGGTCCGGCTGCGATTTAAATCGCAGGGCGAAGGCGGGCGCGGATGCGGAACGATGGATGTCGAATCCACCAGCCGGGTCAGCCGGTAATAGACCGGATCCGATAGATGGCGGAGATTATGACAGAGAAGACCGGCACCTACTTGATGTCATTCCGACGAGCTCCGAAGGGGCGAGGAGGAATCGGTGACGCATTTCATGAAGCCGGACTCGTTTTTTCCATTCGTTACCGATTCCTCGCCCTCGCTACGCTCGGGCTCGGAATGACATTTTGCATTAGCCTATTCGCTACACCAGCGAAAGAATCTCGCGAATACCTCTACGGCGCTCGCTGCATCGGATCCCGTTTTCCCGTTCGGCGATCAGCATGATGATCGATTCGCATAATTGAATATTCATAGGTTCGCAAATGGGAGATCTTTCCTCGACCCAATCCGTTTCCACACCAACCGGCCCCCGTCCGAAAAAAACCGCGCCGCGGAAGGGATCGATCCGCATCGGCATGGATCAAAACATCGGCGCCTCCCCTAAACGGCGTCTGCTGGAAGATGCCTGCTTCGCCGAAACGATGATCACCGCCGGCGGCCGGGCGATCACTCTGGCCATCGTGGCCGACGGGATCGGCGGAGAATCCTCGGGCGAGCGCGCGGCGAACCTCACGGTGGAAACCGTCGTCGATTGCGTCCGCGGGTCCACCGGCGGCGATTTTCCCCGGATCCTGAAAGCAGCTCTCCAGCAGGCCAACCGAGCCGTCTTCGAGGAAGGACGGCGGGAAGAACACAAGCGCGACATGGGTTCCACCGCAACGGCAGCCATCGTCTGCCGAGACCGCCTGTATATCGCTTCGGTGGGAGACAGCCGCGCGTACCTGGTCCGCGACGGCAAGGTAATCCAGCTCACGACGGATCATAATTGGGGCGAGGAGATGATCCGCCTGGGCAAGCTACACACGCAGGAGGCAGCGCGCAACCCGCGCGCCGGTTTGCTCGTCCGTTCGATCGGATCCGAGGCGGAGGTCATGGTCGACCTGGGTTTGTATTGGAACGCGCGGGAAGACGAGGCCGCCGTACGCTCCCGGCAGGGAACGCCGTTCAAGCCCGGGGATCATGTGGTGCTTTGCAGCGATGTGTTGATCAAGGAACGGCCGGACGGGCGGGGTCACTTCGTCGAAGCCGCGGAATTCCCGGAAATTCTTACGCGCAATCCCCCGCTTCAGGCGGCGCGCACCCTGGTGAGCAAAGCCATGGGGCGCAACGCCAACGACAATGTATCGGTGGTCGTTCTTGAAAAATCAGTGGGCGCCGGCGCCCTAGGGAAGAGTCTTCTTCGCCTGGTGTTAATTCTGGCGATTCTTACCGTCTTGATTTTTGCGGGCGCGGTTCTTCTTCCGAATTTCCTTTCGCACATCGCAACCCCAACCATCGCGTTGCCTGTGAGATTAATCCGGATCGTGGAATCCGGCGGGGATGTTCTGTATATGGAATCCGGCCAACTGCCGATAAAACTGCAATCCAACTCATCCCTCCCGATCCATGCTCGGGGCACGCTGCAAACTTTGGAGGGACGCATCCAATTCATCCTGCCGGATTCGTCCAGGATCTATCTGGACCGGTTCTCCAAAGTTACCCTGACGCAGATCGCCGATCCGCGTACCGAGGAACGGAACAACATCCTCACCCTGAAACAAGGCAGGCTGCTCGTCGTGTATTCTCCGCCGGTCGGGTACTCCAGTACGGTCGCGGCGCCGGGAAATCTCCGGGCGCAGGTGTTGGGTTCCATCCTGAGCGCAGCCTTCGATCCGGCGCAATCCCGGCTGGAGGCGGATTGCCTGGAAGGAGAGTGCCTGGTGGCGAACATTCGCGACGTTTTTCAATTGATTGAAGGAGGGTCAATATGCTTGGGTAAGTGCCGGCGGGATCGGTCCGCTTGGCGATGCCCGGTATGACCTGTGGGTTGGTCTTGGTGGAATGGACGCGGCATGGATCACGCCCACTACGCTCCCGTCCGCAACCCCGACTGAAACCCCCACGCGCACGCAGAAATACGTTCTGGTCAATGCCACCGAGGTGCCGTTGTCTGGATCGAATCCCACCGCAACGCCGGAACTCTCTCCGACGGTGCAGCCGACCGTAGAACCACCGACGGATGTGCCGACAACGGCGCCAACAGCTGCCGACACGAATGCAATAAGTTAATAGTCCAAATTGGCAAATGATACAGAATTGTGGGTTTGGGTTTAATGACTTCTATGTTAATGGCTTTTCAATCATCAGTTCTTGAATAACTTTGATGAACCTAGCTAAAACCTCCGGTCGCAAATCCCTGCAGTTCAAACAATCGGAATCTATATCGTGGTAACTCGGTGACCGTTTGACCAATCGGACCGGTCCGGTTTCCGTCTACCCGGCCTGGTCAACCTCGCGCGCAGCGCGCAGCCCGGAGAGCAGCGCTCCCTGGATCCAATCCGGCCAGGGCGAGGTGTGCTCGCCGGCGAAATACACGCGGCCTTCGGGCGCGGCGACGTGCGCGAGCCACGCAAACTCGCCGGGCCGGGTGGTCAGGAAAGCGCCCCGCGAGTACGGCTCGTTCGACCACGACCACGTCGCGGCCGTTTCGAAATCCGACCGCACGCCGGGGTGCACTTTCTCAAAAAGGTTGATCGTGCGTTCGATCTGAGCTTGTGGCGCCTGCTCGGAATATTCGCGCGCCATCCTCTCGTAGATATACGACATCAGAATCCCGCGCTGGCCAGGCTGGTCGTGCGTGGGGGACCACACCTCCAACGGCTGGTCGACGGTCGCGAATCCGTTTAGTCCCTCCCTTTCCCACGGGCGCGTCCGGGTCTGGACGAAGACGCGCGCCACCGGCGAAAGGTAGAGATTCCGGATCGCGGCAGTTTTCGGTCCGCTCCACGCCGGGGAAACTTCGATCGCGCGCAGCACCGGGAAGGGAATCGTGCAGATTACGCGCTCCGCGGATGCGACCTGCGCGGATCCACCCTCGACAAAGGTGACCCGCACGCCGCCGGCGTCCTGCTCGATGCGGCGAACCTCCGCGCCGTAGTGGATGCGATCCCCCAGCGCGCGCGCCATCGCGCGCGGGAGGAGATCGTTGCCGCCGCGGATCTTCCACATCGAGGGCTCCGCGCGGCTGAGCTCATCGTGCGCGAAGTCCAGCAGCGAATCATCTTCGAGCCCCTGCGCTAGATACAGGATCGCATCGTCCGACGCTCCCTGGCGGTGCAGGAACTCGCCGAAGGTGACGTCTTTATAGCGGTCGAATTCCGGGTAAGGCCAGCCGTCTTCCGGCAGATCACGAAGCTCCGCACACACGCGTTCGAAATACAATTTTGCGAGTCCGCCGAATCCAACCTCGCGCTCGCGCGGCGTGAACTCCACCCGCAGCCGGTTCAGGCCCGGTTCGGTGCCGTGCGGAACGACTTGGCGCGTACCGCGCCAGTAGTAGACCTCCGCGCCGGACTGCGGCCAAAAGGGATCAAGCTCAAGTTGAAATTTCTGTGCGTACTGGAGGGTCAGTTTGTGGGAAGCCGGTATCCGCCCGGCGCCGGCCTCCGCGTATTGCCCGCCGGAAAACGGTTCGCGCAAAGTGTGGATGCGGCCGCCGGGCCGAGCGCGCGCTTCGAGGATCGTAACCTCATGCCCCAGCTCGCGAAGCTTCAGCGCCGCTGCCAAGCCGCCGACTCCGGCGCCCAGGATAAGAATGTTCCGTCCCATCGCCCGCCTGCGGACGATGGGACCTGTCTTTTTCCGGGGATCATTCGGGGGAACGGTCATCGTTCAACCTCAAAACGCGGGCTACCCTCTGATCTCCGCGATATACTTCGCCCCACACCGGTAACAAACTGCTAGCGGCTGCTTCCGCCGGTAATCCCGGAATTTCTCGGCGCGCGGACTGTTCCATAGTTCCGCGATTGTCGACTCGCGGACGTTGCCGATCGAATAATCGGGAAAGTCCACGCAGAAGTTCGCCTCGCCCGAGGGCTGTATGTCGATTAATTTTTCGACGTTCGCGCAGGCCAAAGGTCCGACCGGAGATACCGCATCACAGAACCAGGTCCGATACTCTTCCTCCGTCATGGGCATGTACGGATAATCGGTGATTTCCCCAAGATCGGCGCGATAGGCTCGGAGTTGTTCGGCAAACTCGTCCGCATCGACGCCGCTTGTCTCGTGGTGAAAACCCTTCCAGGAAAATGCCTCACAAAAGAAATACTCGCGCAATTCGCGTTCGTATTTCAGTCCCACCGCCTGCGGGAGGTAATAATACGGGACGATGCACACCGAAGAAATCCCCAGGTTTCGAGCCGTCTCCGGGATTTTTCCCAAGCCCCGGTAGGAGTATAGGCTGATGGTGAAGGTGATGGATTTGGATATGGTAACGCCAATCCGCTGTTCCTCTTCCTTGAGCCGGGTCAATCCGCGGCTGATCCGCTCAAAGCATCCCGGCATCCCGCGGACCGAGTCGTGGATTGCATCGGGCCCGTCGACGGAAACGGTGAGGTGGATGTTTCCGATGCGGGCGATATCTCCGGCGAATCGCTCAAGTTGGGTGCCGTTGGTATCGATGGAAATAAAAATTCCTTTGCCGTGGATGTATTCCAGCAAAGGGATGATTTCCGGATACAGAAAAACTTCCCCGCCGCGCAGTAGAAGGCTGCGGATCTCGTGCGCCGCCGACTCATCCACCAGGCGTTTCCAATCCGCGAGCCCCAATTCCTCCCGGAGAAGATTGCGGCGGGAATGCATATAGCCCTCCCGGCTCCACTGGCCGCACATCCGACATTGCAGGTTGCAAGCGTTGGTGATTGTGAGGGAAATGCTTTGGGGAAATTCCATTTAAACCAGGGCCTTCCGGCGCAATAGGATGAACAGCAGCACGGCTTCGGAGGAATAAGCAAGGATGTTGGCAAAAGCCACGCCGCGGTATCCAAGCGTCGGGGTCAGGGCGAAACACAAAATGAGGAAGAACCCGGCGGTCCAGATCGCCGTCCACAGCGGGGTGCGCGCGTCCTGCCGGGCGTAGAAAGCGCGCGCGGCCGTTTCGATCAGTGCGTGGGCCGGCAACCCGATCAGGAAGATGCTGGCGGTCGCGGCCACCATTCCCGCGCCCTCCGCCGTGAACGCACGGCCTTCGAACACAAGCCGCACGGCCGTTCCCATGAGCGGAATCCCCACCACCATAACTGGAAGTGTCAGCGCGAGCGTAACCACAACGGCGCGACGGATCATGCGCCGGAGCTCGTCCATTGCCCCGCGGTCGGCGAGTTCCGAAAGCGTCGGCAACAGCACAGTTCCGAGCGCGGAACCGATGACCGTTTCCGGGACCTGCATGATGAGCCAGCCGTATGCCAGCGCGGTGATGGCTCCCGTGCCCAGCCCGGAGGCGAAGTTATCGGTGGCAACGAAAATGGTTTGGATGGCGGCCACCGTCAGAATCCGCGGCCCCATCAGGGTGGCCGCCTTGATCACACCCGGCGAGCGCCAATCGAGCGAGGGCGTCCAATGGAACCCGTGGGTGATCAGGGCCGGAACCTGGATGGCCAGATGCAGTCCCGCGCCGAGAATCGTGCCGTACGCCAATCCATAGATTCCATACCGCGGCACCAGCACAATCACACCGAAGATCAACCCGCAGTTGTATAAAATCGGAGCCAGGCCCGGCAACAGGAAATGCTTCAATGCCTGCAGGCTGCCCATTACCAGCCCGCTGACGGAAAAAATCAGCAGCGCCAGAAGATCCAAACGCATCAGGCTCGCGGTGAGCGCCTGGTGAGCGGGGTCGAAATTCGGAACGACTACATGCGCGATGAACGGCTGCGCAAACAGGGCCAGAACGCAGGCGAGCGCGGCGGTGATGAGGAAGGCCCAGTTCGCCAGGCGTGAGAATAATGCCCATGCCGCTTCCCTGCCCTCGCGGTCGAGCGTTTCGGTAAGGACCGGAATGACCGCCACGGCCATCGCCCCCCCGGAGATCAGGGCGAAGATCATATCCGGAAGGTTGTTGGCGGCGTTGAAGGCATCCAGTTGCGAACCGACGCCGAAGGATTGTCCGATCAGGATCTGCCGCACCATCGCCAGCAGTTTATCCCCCGCAAACAGAAAGCCTAGCAACAGAAACGAGCGCGCGATCCGCCGGTTCAAGATGTTTCCCCAATCTGCGAGAGTTGATCGAGCGCCGGAGCGAATCCCGGATGTTTGACCAGCGCTTCGCGCCAGTCGTCGATGGCTCCCGGACGGTCGCCGAGCTGCATGCGCGCCAGACCGCGCCAGTACCAGGATTCTTCCAGGTTTTCCTGCGCATACAGGGTCGAATTGGCGAGATCGATCACGTCCTGATATCTCCCGGCATAGTAATACGCAAAGTAGGGACCGGTCTGGTACCATAAAAACCGCCAGGGCAAACCCAGGAACCGCGCCATATCGAAAGCGTAGGCGGCATCGATATATTCCTTCCGGCTGACGTGAGTGGAGCCGAGATTGAAATACGCAAACGCCAGAGATTGCCCCTGCAGGGATTGGGCTTCGTTCAGAGCCAGGTTCAATGTGTTCGTCTGATTGGTCTCCAGATCCGCATTCGGCCCGAGTACGTCGGTCACTTCTTTCTCCCGATCCTTTGGATAGACCACCAGGTAGATGAAATTAAACGCGCGCCAATCGTACATCAGCGAATCGTATTCGACCGAATGGTTTGGCCCGAGGTAGGAATCCTGGGTGAGAAAGGTGCCCTTGTCGTCGAAGTATCCGGTCACAAAATCGTAGTGCCCCATCCAGCCCTTATTTCCTTCGATTACAATTAATCCCTTTTCGATGATCACCGGAAACCCGGCCGCGATCAGGTTGCGCAGATCGTCGAGCGTTCCCCCGGTGCGGACGAGGATTCCATACTCCGTCTGATCCTGCACGAAGCGTTCCATTTCATACGGCATGACGTTTTTATCGTCATGGTTGGGCTTCAGGTAGGCGGCAGCCGTTAACTGATTGCCGTCCCATCCCCAAAAATGCAGCGCCATGGAAAGGGTGGCCGGTCCGCAATTGTTATATCCCTGGTACTCGTGTTGGTCGAAGGGCAGCGTCACGGAAGCGGGAGTCGGCGGGCGATACCGCGTGGCGGTCGGCGTTACGGTGGGAAGATCCGCCTCGGTTGTACCCGCGGTGGGAGAAAGCACCGCGCTGCCGGCGCCGGCCGCGGTCAGGCTGGCCCGCATCATTGCCAGCCGGGCCTGATCCGGCGTGGAGATGCTCAGCGGATGCGGGTAAAGATATCCCCGGACCTCCGCCTGGAATTCGTCCAGTCTCCAATAAACCCGATCGTGTACGGCGGGAACCTGATAGAGGAGTAACCCGGCTTCGATCAGGCAAACCGCGATCAGGAGGACGATGGCGACTTTTTTTCTCATGAAAAGCAACCGTTGAAATCCGCAGAACTCCCGGGATTATACCTTCCGCCTGGAAGCAATAGGCGGTCCCAACGCTTTACCGAGATCGTTCCTGCACCAGGGGCATTGAAAATATTTTTACCTTTGGTCCTTTATCCGTATAAACCGTAGAGGTTTTCCGGTGGAAAAAGGAGATATGTCAACGGTTGCTCTGCGGTCTTGAGCGGAATGCCGCAGGGCCAATCATCCGCCATAGTCGCATGCAGGAGGTTTTTTTTAGAAAAGGAGATCAACTTTGCGGCGGGTATTTGCGCACCGCGCTGCAAAAAGGACACTCGGGGTTGTCGCAAAGGAGTGCCTGCGAATCCTGGCGGATCCAGGCGACGGCGGTGTTTAATAAATCCCGCAGCGGAATCCGCTGAAGGATGAACGAGCCGATTTTTTCCGAGCGTTCCACACCCGCCAGCATCGGTTCGATCGCGCCGAATCCCCTCGCGCAGCCGGGGAACGCCGGGCACTCCACAACCCCCTTGGGAGTGAGCGCCCAGCGGACAAATCGTTTCCGCCCGGCGCGCTGTTCCGCCAGATGCAACGCCACGTTGGCTGAAGGCTCGGCACCCAGCAGGATCACGTCGCCGCCGGCCCTGGCTAGTTCATCGATCGGTGCAAACGGCTCGGCGAGAGTCTGCGTTTCCAGAATCTCCCCGGCGTTCCAACCGGCAAAGGAGAGAATCGGATGGCTCGATCGCGCCGCTCCGCCCGAGCGCCGGATCGATTCCGCCAGCGGTCCCATCAGCGGCGACGCGGGGAGCGACCCGCGGAAAAATTCCGCATCGACGCTGGCGCCGCTGGCGGCGGGGTAATCCACCGCGTTGTCCGCCGGCCCCTCCGAGGGATACACCATCGTTTGGTACGTGAAGGTGGGCGTGATCACCGTGGTGCAGGAATCCGCTAGGGCCGCGGTAAGCGCGGACACCCCTCCGCGAAGGATCTCCGGTTCGGCCGCAGGTCCGATCGCCAGAACCCGCGCCTCCCCGTCGACGCCGATCCGCCGCAAGGCCAGCAGGACGTTCCGATATCCGAAAGCTCCGGTTCGATTCTTGGAAGGCATGCAGGCTTTTTTTATACCGGCGCGAGCGGTTCCGTTAATCCTTCTCCAGGTCGCTGCGCTTTTTTCCTTTGCCCAGTTCCACCGATCGCTGAAAGGCCGCCCACACGGCGCGCGAGACGGCGGTCCGAAACCCCGCTTTCTCCAGATAATACATCGCTTCGGCGGTGGTTCCACCCGGAGAGGTCACCTGATTGCGCAGGCGAGCCAGATGCTGCGAGGTATGCATCGCATAATCCACCGAGCCCTTCACCGTTTGCAGCACCAGCTGTTCCGAGAGTTGGCGCGAGAATCCCAGATGCACGCCTGCATCCACCAGCGCTTCCATGAACAGGAACACGTAGGCCGGACCGCTTCCGGAAAGCGCCGTGGCAACGTCGAGCAGGTCTTCATCCTCGACGTACACTTCCACCCCGAGCGCGCCCAGGATCTGCTTGGCTTGGCCCTTCTGGATTTCGGTCACGGAGGGAGAAGAGGTCCAGACGGTCATTCCCTCGCCGATCTGGGCGGGCGTGTTCGGCATGGCGCGCACGACGGTCGCGTGGGCGAGCCCTTCGACGATCCCGCTCAGTTTGGCGCCGGCGATGATCGAAAGCACAAGCGCCCCTTTGGGAATCCGACCCTGGAGCGACGGCATCACTTCCGGCAGCACCTGCGGTTTGACCGAGAGCACCACCACGTCCGCCCCGTCGACCGCCGCGGCGTTGTCGGCGGCGAAGGAGATGCCGTACCGCTGCTTGAGTTCCTGGCCACGTTCCGGGCGGATGTCGGCGGCCGTGATGCGCGCCGGATCCATTAGTTTCCCGCTCAATAATCCTTTGATCATCGCCTCGCCCATCACGCCGGAACCGATGAATGCCGCTTTGGATTTTTCCAGCATCATTTCCTCCTTATGCTTTCCGGATTAATCTTTTCGCCGACGGCCGGCCCTTCCCGCCCATCCCGCTTTTTGAATGCGCCGCCCGGCGATTAACCCCCGCTCCAATCCCACGCCTGCAGCCCTTCGATCGCGGAATACGCCGTCAGATCCAATTGCACCGGCGTTACCGAGATGAATCCCTCGGAGACCGCCCAGAAATCGGAGTCTTCCTCGGGAATACCCGTCGGCGGTCCGCCCCCGATCCAGTAATACGGCTTGCCGCGCGGATCTTTCCGGGCCACCAGTTCGTCGCGATACACCCGCAATCCCTGCCGGGTGATGCGGACCCCAAGGATTTTTTCCTCGGGCAGGCAAGGAACGTTGATATTGAGCAATATCCCTTTCGGGATTTTCCTGGTAAGCATATTCCGGGACGCGTGCAGAGCGAACCGCGCCGCCGCCGTATAATCGCAGTCCTGCTCCGGCTCCGGTACGCAAAGCGAAATCGAGATTGCAGGCGCGCCGCTGATCACAGCTTCCATCGCCGCCGTGACCGTTCCCGAATACGTCAGGTCGTAGCCCAGGTTGGCGCCGGCATTGATCCCGGAAACGACCAGATCGATAGCTTCCGGCACCAACCCGAGCATCGCGAGCGCCACGCAATCGGAGGGTGCGCCGTTGGAAACGATGACCGCCGTTCCGTCCGCGAGGCGGGAATCCCAGGCTCGCAGCGGCTTGTGCAGGGTTTTCACGTGGCCGCCGGCCGACCAGTTGCGGTCCGGAACGCATACGGTCACTTTTCCAAGGCTCCGCAGCGCCTGAACGAGTGCGATCAATCCCGGAGCGTTGATGCCATCGTCGTTGGTGACCAGAATGTGCGTCATCCGTGCGACTCGCCTTTTTCACCGGCCGGGAGAACGTCCAGCCGCTTGACCATCCGGTAAGATCCATTGTACTGTACGCCCGCGGCCCGCAAGCGGGTGGTCACTTTCCGATCTATCCGGTACCCTTCCCGTTGATAAAATCGAAGCGCGTGGTCGTTCTGCAGCATCACGGAAAGTGAACAGATTGGAAAACCGAGGTCTCTCCCCCGCCGTCCGGCGTCTTCCAAAAGCACGCGCCCGATTCCACGATTGCGACGGGAAGGCGCCACCGCCAACGTCTCGACGTAGAATTCTCCCGCTTCGGCGTCCGGCTCCAGTGCCAGGGGTAAGCCCTTCCAAGCCAGGCGGATTGCGGCTCCATATCCAAGACCTTCCGCGCAAGCCCGCACCAACCCGATAGCGGCTTTCCACAAATCCGCCCCGGGAAGCGCCTGCGCTATGCCGACAATTTCCCCCTCTGCTTCCGCCAGTGTCGCAATTTGAAACGAAAGTAGATGTCCTTTTTTCCCAAAAAGAATCGTAAGAACGCGGAGGACGTCCTCCCGGTTGGACTGCCCGAAGAGATAATCGCCGAGCGTCCCCATGGTTTCGTAAATCAATTCTGCGGCCCGATCGGCGTCATCCGGCGTGGCCGGACGCAGGGAGAGAGCGGGTTGGATTTGTCCGGCCATTCCAGCATTGTAACTAAAATTTAAATTCCGCGGAGCCGCGGTTGGACGGGGGCCATTCCCACCCAGTGGATTGTCTTCCGATCAAAAGCGCATTACACTGCCGCCGCGAGGAACGAACCGGCATGTCCGAACCCGCCCGCGACCGAATGCGCATCCCGGAAGGAAACGAACCGCCCCGCCCCCGGCGGCGGCCGGAATGGATTCGCCTGGGGAAACCCTCCGACGAATCGGTGAACGCGGTGCGCGAGCTGATGCGCGGCGAAGGGCTGCATACCGTGTGCGAGGAGGCGATGTGCCCCAATCTGGGCGAATGCTGGAGCCGCGGAACCGCCACCTTCCTGCTGCTGGGGGATGTGTGCACTCGTGCCTGTGGATTCTGCGACATCAAGCACGGTCGCCCGAAGCCGCTCTCTCCCGACGAACCCGATCGCGTCGCCCAGGCGGTGCAACGGATGCGGCTGCATCACGTGGTGATCACGTCGGTCAATCGGGACGATCTGGCCGACGGCGGGGCTTCCGTTTTCGCCGCGAGCATTCAACGCATCCGCGAGCGGGTATCCGGCTGCACGGTGGAAGTGCTCATCCCGGATTTCAAGGGGAGACAGGATGCCTTGCGCATCGTGGCGGAAGCCCGCCCGGATATTCTCAATCACAATGTGGAAACGGTGCCGCGTCTGTTTCGGAAAGTTCAGCCGCAGGACCGGTACGTATGGGCGCAGGCGACCTTACAGGGCGCGAAACAATTGAACCCGGATCAGATCACCAAATCCGGAATTATGGTCGGGCTGGGGGAGACGTTTGATGAAACGGCGGAAGTCATGCGCGACCTCCGCCGGTGGAGCGTGGATATTTTAACGATCGGCCAGTACCTTCAACCCTCGCGCCGGCATTTTCCGGTGGAACGCTATTATCCTCCGGAGGAATTCGCCGAGCTCAAGCGGATCGGTCTGGAGGAGATGGGATTCCGCTGGGTCGAATCCTCCCCCTTGGTGCGGTCTTCCTACCGGGCGGACGAACAAGCCAGGGCGTTAACCCCAAAAAACCAGGCAGGCGGAAAATAGCATAGGCCGACAGTTACGTTTCCTGACGCCGCAGAATCCAGATCACAAGCCCGAATATTAAGATCAGACCCGCCAAAAGAACGCCAAAATCCGTCGCCCCGGCGGACAGCGTGACCATGTTGTTCAGCGACAGGTTAAGGAGATCCGCCAAATAGTACGTCGGGATCAGCCGGACGATCGTATTGAGGATGGGCGGCAGTTGGAACACCGTAAACCAGGTGGGCGCTAAAATGATCAGCATAATGATGCTCGACCAGGTGTTGACCTGCATCATGGTCTGGAACACGCTGCCCATCAACAACCCGACGGCCACCATGAACAGGGCACCCAACAACACGGTCAGAAAGGTCACTGGCCAATTGCCCGCCCAACCGTGGTTGAGAACGAGCATCGTGCCCGCCCCGATGGCGCTGTAGACCAATCCGGTGATCGCCTTTCCAGCCACCACCTCCGTCGGGGTTGCAGGGGAGACAAGCAGGAACTCCATCGTGTGTTTATCCTTTTCCTCCACGAGCAGCAGCGGCACCACGAAGGCGCCGGTCATCGTGAGCGACATCACCAGAAATAAAACCAGCAAATAGAGTTCGATCCGAAAGGCCACGCTGGCCGATGAGCCCTGCGGGGGGGCAACATCCGACCAGTGGATCCTAGCCGGCTCGGCCGCCGGATTGAGCGCCCACACCTGATCCGAGATCAGCTGGCGAAGGGCCGCTAGTTGCGATGCATTTTTTTGCATATTCAGATAGACGGTTATTTCCGGCTGAGCGCCGGACGCAATATCCTGGTCGAAATTTGGGGGGATCGCGATTCCTCCGACCGACATTCCCGCATTCCGCACCTGCGCCTCCAGCTGCGTCGTGGAATCCACTTTTAATAGGTTAATTTGCGGCAGCGCCTGCAATTGCGCCGTCAAGCGCGATCCGGCCGGGTCGTACACCGCTACGGTGGGAATGGCCACATCCGACGCGCCGCTAAACAGGATGCGGAAGAGCAGGGACATCCCGACCGGCAAAATCAATCCGACCAGCAGATACCGGTTTCTTATAGCGTCGCGGATGTCTTTTTGCGCGATGGCCAAAATAATCCGCCCGTTCATTCCGCCAATCCTTTCCCGGTAAGCTGGATGAAGATTTCCTCCAGCGTGGCTTCCGCAGAATGCAGGGTGACAATTTCGCCGTGGGCGGCCCATTCACCAAGCTGCCGCCCGTCGGCCGGGTCATCCAGCCGCACGGTCCGTTCGCTGCCATCCCGGAATACCGCGCGCACCAGTCGCTGACCGTGCGCCACCTTCAAATTCTGCGGCGAATCCAACGCCACAATCCGGCCTTCGCAAAGGAACGCCACGCGCTGGCAAAGCTGGTCGGCCTCTTCCATATAATGGGTCGTGAGCAGGACCGTCACCCCCCGGCCCGCAAGATCCTTCACCAGGCTCCGAATCTGGCGCGACGCGGCGGGATCCAGCCCTTTGGTCGGTTCGTCCAGAAAAAGGATCCGCGGATTGTGGATCAGCGCCCGGGCGACAAGCAGGCGCTGCTTCATCCCATTGGAATAGCTGCGGATGGGTTCGTTGGCCCGCTCCTGCAACCCTACCATTTCCAGCATTTCCGCCACCCTGCGGGTATCGCATCCAAATAGCCGGGCGGCCAAGAGCAGGTTGTCTCTGCCCGTCATCCGTTCGTACAAATTCTGATATTCGAATACCACGCCGATTTGCGATTTGAGCGCCTGTCGCTGGCGGACCACATCGTACCCCGCCACGCGGGCTTCTCCGGAGGACGGACGTAATTGGCCGGTGAGCATGCGGATGGTGGTGGTCTTTCCGGCTCCGTTGGGCCCGAGCAATCCGAAGATCTCGCCCTCCTCAACGGCGAAGGAAATTCCGCGGACGGCTTCGCGCCCGTTGAAGGAACGATTCAGGGAATTCGTTTCGATCGTGTTCATGAAGATCCCTCTCCTTTTTCCTCCCCCGTTTATCGGTCTACGATAAACGGGGGAGGACAGAGGAGGGGGCGCTACTCCTTCTTCCACTCCCTGGCTTTTTCCCCCAACTGGTCCAGCTTCTTCCAGTGTTCGCGGACGGCCTTCTGGCCCCGGTCGGTTATCTCGATCCGGGTGTTGGGCCGTTTCTCGACGAATTGTTTTTCCACCCGCACCAGCCCCGCCTCCTCGAGTTTGGCGATGTGGCTGGAAAGATTGCCGCCGCTCAGTCCGATCAACCGCTGCAGAAAGATGAAGTCGGCAGCCTTGCAGGAAGCCAGGGCGGTTAAAATGGACAGCCGCGTCGGTTCATGAATGATCCGATCCAGACCGGCCAGCTCCTCAAACGGACTATCCATGAGCCACCTCGCCTGCTGAAGGCATCGATCGAACCAGGAAGAGGTGTCCCGCCAATCCAAACAACACGACCAAGATCCCATCCACCGCGTACACCAGAAATATCGGGGAACGGAACCCGAAAAATTCCAGGGTCGGCTTCCCCGCCAGCGGGAGGAACGCCGAGAGGGCGATCAATCCGGTACAGACCAATGCAGCGGGGAACACGGACAGCGATTGGCCGCCCGCCAAGTGAACCATCCGAAGGTAATCCAACAGCAACCCCAGCGCGAAGACCAGCGCGAAGATGGAAACCGGGAGTTTCAAAGATACATCCAACCAATACGCGCCGATTGCCAGGACGGAAAACACCGTGGAGAGAATTACGTCCGTCCACAAGGAACGGGCCGTTTGTTCCACCCGGCCGTACGTCATGCGGTAGTACCAATCGATCAACGCGTACAGGACGGCCCCCGCAAATAAATATACGATCGGCAGCGACAAATCTCTCGCCCGGCCCGTTTGGGCGTTGGCCCATAAATCGACCAGAAAGAGCAGCAATCCGGGCGGGACAGCTTTTAATCCCTGCATCCGGGAATAATTCACCGTGATAAACCGGATTTTCCCCAAGTCGGCCATGGTAATCTCCATTTACAAATAAGTTTGTAATGCAAAGTTATTGGTATTATATTTCCTACGGCGGTTTTGTCAAGACCCCCAGAGGGGGACAGAGTTCTCCGGCATTTTACTCCAGCCCATCATCCGAAATATGGCAGCGGGAATAATCTGCGAAAGGAGAATGTATTCGTTACGATTCCGGGGAGGAAGCCACGCTATAGACCGCCAGATTGTCAAACCCTACCGAGAGTATTTTGCTCTTTTCGGATTCTACAAACAATCCCACGCCTCCCGACGCGCTGACCGGGTCGTGGGTGGAAAACACCTCGGCGCCGTTGACGAAGAATCGGAAAGTCGTCCCCTGCAGGAGCACGCTGATTTGATTCGTCGCGGGTGCGCCCTGCAGCAAGCCGAGGGTGTCCTGCCAGGCGCTTGCCCCGTCCAGGGTATTGCCCGCATAGCGTTCCATGCGCAACCGCCCGCGGCAGGTGACGGCAAACCGGTAACTGTGGTCGCTCTGGTTCCGGAAGATAATCCCGAACGTATCGACTCCCGTGCCGCACAGGATCGTTTGCGCCGTAACCTCGATATAAATGTCGGACGGAAAATCATGCGGCAGGGTGGAACTCAGTGAGGTGTAGGGTGCGCTGACCGTAAACACCAGCCACCCGTTGGCGAAGGCGGCGGATCCAACTTCAGTCTTGCGCAGCGCCCATCCGGACGAGTTGTCGTCCAGCGCATCGTAGAAAATCCTTGCGACCGCTGCCGCCGGACGGGTGATCATCGGCGTCAGGGTGGCGGTTGGGGCGGGTGTCTCGGGGGTGACCTCATCCAGGGTCGGCAGGAGCGAAGCCAGCGGCTGCTCGGCCGTGGGGGTAATCGTCGGGGAAAGTTCCGCGGTGGGAGCGAGCGGTTCGATCCGGCATCCGGAAAGAAACCCTCCGGCCAGAATGATGATCGAGGTAATGCCGATCACCGCACGCAGTCCATCCCACCCCCCGCGATCGGCCCGTCCCGCGGTCCGGGCCGGGGGCTGGAAGATGGAGCGGGGAAATCTCACGGCAGTTTCCAGTAAGCCACTTCGCTCACGCGAACGACAAAGTTTACGGTGCTAACGGAGCCAACGGCTAACCCGAACCGGCCTTCGCCGAAATCCGGTTCCGTCAGTTCCGACAGAAAATGCCCGTTGGCGTAAAGGGTCAGATGGGTGCCTTCGGCCTTGAATCCCACCCGGTTGGTCTGATTGGACCCCGCATAGATGTAGCTGCTCTTAGTCCAATTCGTAAGAAAGTGGTACTTGTTGTCGCTCGGGTCGTTGTTGAAATAGCTGAAAGAATAATACCCATCGCATGAGACCCGCATCAGATAGGAGGGATTGTTCGCCGGGTACGGCACCCCCACCACTAAGCCGTAGCGGTCGCGGCCCGAACAGGTATCGGTAGTGGCGGTCATCTCCAGATAGTAGTTGGTCAAGTTCCCTGCGGCGAACGTCCAGCTGTCGTATCCGTTCGCCTGTTTGGCGGTCATGACGAACTTGTGGTCGACCGCTTCGAATTTAACGTTGTCGTCTTCGTATACGTACCAATTTGTTCCATCGGGAAAATCCGTCCGGTAGCTCGGCGTCCCCAGGCTCAGCCGGGGATCGTCCGCCGGGGGCGTATTGGTGAGCGTCGGCGTGCGGGTGGGCGAAACGGTCGGACTCGGCGAGGGCGGAAGGGTGACGGTCGGGGTGACGCTCGGCAATTGACCCTCGGGAGTGTTGCCGTTCTCCTGCGCGGTTGTGGCATTTTGCAGCTTGGTTCGGGTGAGGGCGGCCATGGAGGTCAATTGCTTGGCCACTTGGGTCCCAACCGCATCGGAGGAAATGGGCGTTGCGCCCAGGCAGGCGACCGTGAATGCTAGACCCAGCCCAAGGATCATAACTTTTTTATTCATGTGGACCGCCCCTCCGGAAGAAAATACGCGGATTACGGGCAGTATAGCATGGTTGCACCGCCCGATCCCCTCCTATACAATCGAAGCAGATGCGGTCAGCACCGGATGCAAGACCCCGGAGGCAACATCCAATGGATGTCATCAAGGTTTCCGCCGAATCGAAGACCAGCGCGGTAGCCGGCGCTATCGCCGGGGTAATGCGCGAGCAAAATCATGTCGAGGTGCAGGCTATCGGCGCCGGCGCAGTGAATCAGGCCGTGAAGGCGTGCGCCATCGCCCGCACGTACCTCGCGCAGGACGGCCTCGATGTGGTTTGCATCCCCTCGTTTGTGCAAGTGGATATCGACGGCAAGGAACGTACCGCTCTGCGCCTAGTTGTGGAACCCCGCTAGAGGACCGGCGCGTCGAGGAACGCAGCTTCCAGCGCCAGCCGCACATTGGCATTCCGGTCGATCTGCTCCTCCGCCCTGCGCAAGGCCGACAGCCAGCGCCGCGCCCGCTCCGGGGAAGTACGTTCCGCCAGTTTATCCAGAGGGCCCCGGAAATCGATGTTGGTTAGCTCGGCGCTGCCCGACAGTGTGCGCAGCAATAGATCGTGGGCGAAGGACTGCCATACTTGAAGCGTAGCCCGAAGTTCATCGCGGTCCGCGCTCGTTTTTTGAGCCAGCGCAAACCGCGCGATGCGGTTCCCCCTCAGAATTTGAGACCACTGCTGGAAGAGCGCTTCCCGATCGGCACCCCAATCCTCGAGCTGCGCCTGGAGGACGGCCCAACCCAGCCGACCTCCCGAGATGCGCGCCAGAAGTTCCGCGCGCGCAGGAGCCAGCTTCCACCGCTCTTGCAGCGCCTGCGCCACTTCTTTCTCCTGGAGCGGCCGCAGCGGTACCACCCGGCAGCGCGAGACGATCGTCGCCAATAGCTCATCGGCACTTTCCGCGGTGATCAGGAGCAGGGCCGACGGCGGGGGTTCCTCGATTGTCTTGAGCAATGCGCTCGCAGCGTTGGGGAGTGCCCGGTGGAAATCCGTTAGCAGCCCAATCCGCCGGCGGGCTTCGATCGGTTTGAGGATCATGGCTTGGATCAGTTCGCGGGTGGAATCGATCGGGATCCGGGCCCCGGGTCCCTCCGGCTGCAAATGGAAAACATCCGGATGTTTTCCCGAGCCGATCAGCCGACACGCCCTGCATTGCCCGCAGGAATCTCCGGGAGCGGGCGGGGCCTCGCAATTGACGGCCCGGGCGAATTGTACAGCCAAGGTCCGTTTGCCGACCCCGTCGGCGCCGGTGAAAAGGTAGGCATGCGCCAACCGCCCGGCGGTGAGATCCCGCCGCAGGAGATCCACCGCTGCCTCGTGTCCGATAAGCTCCCAGGGCATGCCGGCGATTCTACCATCGGCC